>NZ_CP159289.1:2746250-3092500 GCF_040448675.1 Dyadobacter sp. 676
CTACGGAATTGATTGTCGGCAATGGTCCCAAATTGAAGGCGATCGTGATTGAACAAGCCCGCAGGCACAATCTTGGCGACGCGTTTATCGGCTGGCTTGAAAGGCATAACCATTTCTGCAGTTCGCTGGTAGACCGCATCGTTCCCGGAAAGCCCGATACGGAAACCATCGAAGCCCTTTCCGAAAAACAGGGCTTCCGCGACGGCCTGCTCATCGTCTCCGAGGTTTATCGCCTCTGGGCCATAGAAGGCGGACAGCACGTGCGCGACGTACTAAGCTTTGCACAGGCCGATAAAGGAGTGGTGATCGAGCCGAATATCGATCTTTTCCGCGAACTGAAACTGAGGCTCCTGAACGGTACGCATACCCTCTCATCGGGGCTCGCGTTTCTGCGCGGCCTGGACACGGTTCGCGAGGCAATGGAGCATCCGGAAACAGCCCGGTTCATCGCCGACCTGATGCTGAACGAACTGGCACCGGCTATTCCCTACGAAGTCGATCCGACACAGGCGGAAACGTTCGGTCGCCAGGTACTCGACCGCTTCCGCAACCCTTTCATACGTCACCAGTTGATCGATATTACCGTTCAGTACACGGCGAAAATGAAAATGCGGAACATTCCGACGCTCCTGAACCATTATCGGAAATCGGAGGAAGTGCCCCTTTTGTTTGCCAAAGGATTTGCCGCATTCCTGAAATTCATGAAGCCGGTTGTGCACAAAGACGGTGGCTATTATGGCGAACGCGACGGCCAACCCTATTCAATCCGCTGCGACTCGGCGGCATATTTCGATGAAAAATGGCAAAATGCGGCCTCGCCCCTCGACCTCGCGCAACAAGTTTTAAGTGATGTTTCGCTTTGGGATACCGACCTCACCTTACTACCGGGCTTCGCCGAAGCCGTGAAAGGTTATATGACCGAGGACGTCGTTACCGGGACTTCCACGCTTTAAGCTGATTATAAAGCTCGTTGGCCGAAATTTCGTCGGAGCTGAAATAGATCTCATCCTCGACTGTTTTAATAAACAGGTAAGGATGGGATTTTTTTATTGATATATAATTTGACAATGCGACCGTCGTCGGTCTTGAACGCCCCCTTGGAAAATTCGCCCCCTGCAAATCCGCTTGCCCTGCTTGAAATATCGGGCAGGCTGTCGGTTACGGCAAAATAGGTCACATCGTCCCGCGCTATTTTCATACCATAAATCCCCTTGATTTCAAGCTCGTTGGGAGCCAGGAAAATCTGGCTGTTTTTCATACTTGCAAAAAACATGGAACCGATAGCCACGCCTGCCACCACCAGTATTGCCATCACTACATAAGTCGCCGAACGTTGCCCGCTGGTGCCGCGGTAGAACTTGCTTCCCCTCGCGACCATATACACATAAGCCAGCAGCGGATACAGGACCATAAATGCCGTAGCCCAATTGCTATTGAAGCGGTTAATAATCCAGAAACCAATAAATAGCGAAATACCCAGAAAGATGTGGAAGCGGGTGAAAAACCGCAGATATGACGCGATGTCGATCTTAGCCCGGTCCGATTCCGACATCATATTATACCCCGAAAGCAAATATTTCGCGTTGCCGGGCGTCACCAGGAAACCCAATAGAACGAATGTGACCGAAAGAACGATTGCGGCTGTAAGCATAACTTGTCACGGCTAATTGCCTTATAAGTTATAAAATTATGTGGCAGAAAGTCAATTGGCTTTCACGGAGCCAACTGTTTATATTTGAAAAAAAGCACATCATGATTCTTCCATTGAACATACCTGCTCATCCATATTTTACCGACGAGGAGTTGGTCGCATTCTGCATAGCCAATCCCGACTTGAATATGGAGCGTGATGAAAATGGTCAACTACACATCACTATGACATCCGCCTTTCTCGTTGGCAGTTCTAACAACAGCGAATTAATCGGCGAACTAATTATTTGGAACCGCAAGAAAAAAGGAGGAAGGGTAATTGAATCAAATGGGGGGTTTCTTTCTTAATGACAAATCAATGCGGGTACCGGATGTAGCCTGGATCCACATTGAACGTTGGAATGCGCTGAGCCATGATGAAAAGGAATCATTTCCGCACATGGCACCGGACTTTGTGATTGAATTAAAATCGAAGACCGATAACCTTGCCTACTTGCAACGAAAAATGACCAAATGGATTAAAAACGGCGTGAGGCTTGCCTGGCTCGTGTGTCCGGACAGCCAGACGACCTACATTTACGAACCGGGCAAGCCTCAGCTTGCGAAGCATTTTGACGAAACGCTGTCAGGCGGCGAAGTACTGATCGGTTTCTCCACCCGCCTGAGCGATATTCTGGAATATTGATCAGCTATTCGCGCGGAACTCCTTCACGAGCGCGATGCTTTCCGCGACTTTCTGCTCGATCCACGGATAATTCCCTTCTGCTACGACATCTTTCGGGAACAGGTTTGAGCCCAAACCGACTGCATAAGCGCCTGCTCCGAACCATTCGTTGATGCTTTCCTTTGTCGGTTGTACGCCGCCGGTTACCATGATTTTCACCGTCGGCATAGGCCCACGAATGGCGCGTACGAATGCGGAACCAACCACTTCGCCGGGGAACAGTTTCACCACCTCCGCACCGGCCTGCTGCGCATTGTAGATTTCAGTCAATGTAGAGACGCCCGGAATCCAGGGAATACCCGCTTTTACGCAGGCTTCTCCTACTGCCGGATTCAGGCAAGGCGTTACGATGAAATCCGTACCGGCATCGATGTACTTTTGTGCGGTTCCGGCATCGTAAATAGTGCCTATCCCCAGCGACAGGCCCGGCAGGCTTTCCTTTACATGCACCAGCAGCTCGGTAAATACATTATATGCATTATCACCACGATTGGTGAATTCGAATGCGCGGGCACCTCCCCGGTAAGCGGCATTGATCACCTCTTTGGCTACTTCGATATCCGCATGATAGAACAGCGGCAGTACGCCGACCTCGTTCAAAAGTATGAGTGTTGTTTCTTTATCCATGATAATGGCTGCTTAGCGTTTAATTCTTCCCGAGGTTTCGCCCTGGCGGATGGCCTCCACTTCATCGATCGTCGAAATCAATGCGTCGCCTTCGATGGTGTGTTTCAATGCGGAAGCCGCCACACCAAATTCCAGCGCCTTTTGCTCGTCGTTGAAGGTAATCAGGCCGTGGATAAGGCCGGCAATGAATGCATCGCCGCCGCCCACACGGTCAATGATCGGATTGATTTCGATGTCTTCGGTTTCCAACAGCTCCCTTCCATTCCACAAAAATGCCCGCAGCAGGTTATGCGAAGCGCTGATGGACGTTCTTTTGGTATCCACCACCGTTTTCACCTGCGGAAAGGCCTTCTGTAAGTTGACGCAGGACTCAACAAAATCGTTTCCGTCGATGCCGAAAATTTCCTTGATATTAATGCTGTTAGCGATCACAACATCCGTTCCGGCGGTCAGTTCGGGAAGGATATCAGACGGTTTTTTACCATATTTCCACAAATTGGCGCGGTAGAAAATATCGCCTGAAACAGTCAGGCCGTATTTACGCGCGGCTTTAATGCCGTCCAGCAAGGCGTCGGCCGCTTCCTGCGAGAGTGCCGGGGTAATGCCCGCCCAGTGAAACCACTTCGCGCCTTTCAGGATATTGTCCCAATCCAGTTCCTTCGGATCGATCGTCGCGAGGGACGAATTGGCTCGGTCGTAAACGATCTGACTGCCACGCATGGCGGCGCCGGTTTCGAGGAAATAAACGGCCATTCTTGGGCCGCCATAAATGATATGCGAGGTATCCACACCATGAAAATGCAGGTATTGAGCCGCCGCACGTCCGATAGGCGAATCGGGGAAGCGGGTAACGTGCGCCGTGCTGTGTCCCCAATACGCCAAAGCGGTCGAAACATTCGCCTCACCACCGGCATAAGTAACATTCATTTGACGGGCTTGTTCAAAACGGGAAAAACCAGGGGTGGAAAGCCGCATAAGGACTTCCCCGAAGGATACAATCTGAGCCATATTTTAAACTAATGCCCGTTTGCCAAAGAATGAGCTGGGCCATTGGAAAAATGATTACGGGCCAAAATTAAGTATTAACATTAAAATAGCCCACAACAAAAATGTCTGGGCTATCCAATTATCAGCGTATTTTAAATTCGGGTTTTACTCAAAAGCCGAAATATTTATTGGCATTATTGTAACAAATATCTTCCACCATCTTACCCAGCCACTGGATATCGTTCGGCAACTCACCGTTCTCGACGTCCTGACCGATCAGGTTACACAAAATGCGGCGGAAATATTCGTGACGCGGATACGAAAGGAAGCTGCGCGAATCGGTGAGCATTCCCACGAAACGGCTTAGCAAGCCCATATTCGACAATGCATTCATCTGCCGTTCCATGCCATCCTTCTGATCGAGGAACCACCAGCCGGAGCCGAACTGCATTTTACCGGCGACGGTACCGTCGTTGTAGTTGCCCGTCATGGTTGCCAGCACTTCGTTATCGGCCGGATTGAGGTTATACAAAATCGTTTTCGCCAGTTGATTGGTCGAATCCAGCTTGTTCAAAAACTTCGAAAGCGCCTGTGCCTGGCTGTAATCGCCGATAGAATCCCAGCCGGTATCGGGGCCGAGCTCGCGGAGCATACGCTCGTTGTTGTTACGCAACGCGCCCAGGTGGAACTGTTGTGTCCAGCCTTTGGCATGGTCCATTTTAGCCATCTCATACAACAGCACCGATTTGAACGCCAACGCCTGGCTTGCCGAAGGCTTTTCGCCTCTCAATGCGACGGCAAACGCTTCACGCGCCGCAACTTCATCGAATTCGGCGTAAATATGCTCCAAACCATGATCCGACAGACGCCCGCCCATCGACGCGAAGAAATCGTGGCGGTTCTGCAATGCGGCCAGCAATGCGTCGTAAGAAGTAATCTCGCCCGTGCCGGCTGATTGTGCCAGTTTGGACAAATATTGCCTGAACTCGTCCGGCGAATCGATCAGCAACATGGCTTTATCCGGCCGGAATGTCGGCAGCACGCGGATATCGAAACCACTTTCGCTGATCGCGCTGTGGTAATTCAGAGCGTCCGTCGGATCGTCCGTCGTGCAGATCACCTTTACATTCATTCGGTTCAGCAGGCTTTTCACCGAGTAATCGGGCTGGCGCAGCCTGGCCGAGCATTCTTCGTAAATCTCTCTTGCCGTATCTTTATTTAAAAGAATATCGATGTCGAAATACCGGAGCAATTCGAGGTGCGTCCAGTGGTAGAGCGGGTTACGCATCGTGTACGGTACCGTCGCGGCCCATTGCTCGAATTTCTCCCAGTCGCTGGCGTCGCCGGTGCAATACCGCTCGTTGATACCATTCGCGCGCATGGCCCGCCATTTGTAATGATCACCATAGAGCCAGATTTGCGTCAGGTTCTCGAACTGCTTGTCTTCGGCGATCTGATCGGGCGGGAGATGGCAATGGTAGTCGATGATCGGCATTTCCTTCGCATAATCATGATAAAGGATACGCGCGGTTTCCGAACGGAGGAGGAAATCTTCGGAAATGAAGGTTTTTTGTACAGCGGGGCTAATCGTTTCCATTTTCTTTTCGTGTTACAATCACAAACTTCTTTCAATCCCGTATTCGAGCCCGCGCAGTTCCGCAAGCCCACGCAGGCGCCCGATGGCCGTGTAACCGGGGTTGGTTCGCTTCGTCGCCGACAAATCGTCCAGCATACGGTGGCCATGGTCAGGACGGAAAGGCATTCTCAAATCGGTTCTACCTTCACTTTCCCGCCTTTTCTGTTCCAATACCAATGCTTTCATCACGCCGTACATATCCACATCGCCATCCAGGTGGTCCGCTTCGTAAAAGCTGCCGTCGTGTTCACGTTTTGTGGCGCGCAAATGGATGAAATGGATCCTGCCGCCAAGCCTGCCGACCATCCCTGCGAGGTCGTTATCCGGCCTGACGCCATACGATCCGGTGCAAAAACAGAGGCCATTGGCTTGCTTGTCGTAAGCTTTCAGCAGCATTTCCGCATCGTTTTCCGTACTTACCACGCGCGGCAAACCAAGAATCGGATACGGGGGATCGTCGGGGTGAATGGCGAGCCTGATCCCCGCTTCTTCGGCTACCGGCCCGATGGCCTGGATGAACTGGTACAAATGGGTGCGCAGCTCCAGATCACCGATATGTTCGTAAGTTTTTAAAACCTTTCTAAACTCTTCAATGGTAAAACTCTCCTCCGAACCTGGCAAGCCGGCTATGATGTTGCGGACGAGTTTTTGTTTCTCCTGCTCCGAAGCCGTTTCTAGCCAAGTTTTCGCGGCGCGCTTTTGCTCGTCGGTATATAGCTCCGCTGCCTCCGGCCTTTCCAGCAGATAAAGATCAAATGCGGCGAACTGTGTTGCATCGAAACGCAAACCGGTGGAACCATCCCTCATTGGCGCGTCGAGGTCGGTGCGCGTCCAGTCGAGGACCGGCATAAAGTTGTAGCAAACGGTATCAATACCGCATTGCCCGAGGTTGCGCAGCGATTGCTGGTAATTCAATATATGTTTTTCAAAGTCGCCCGAACGGGTTTTGATCGACTCGTGCACAGGCACGCTTTCTACTACCGACCAGGTAAGCCCGGCGTCTTCGATCAGCTTTTTACGTGCCTGAATTTCCGACACCTCCCAAACTTCGCCATTGGGAATATGATGTAATGCGGTTACGATTCCGGTTGCCCCGGCCTGACGGATATCCTGCAATGAAACAGGATCACCAGGCCCGAACCAACGCCAGGTTTGTTCTAATGCCATTTGTTGTGTTAAGCCTTAGGCTGTAAGCTGTAGGCCCTGGGCTTGTATTATATTAATTTGATTCTCAATTATTCAAAACAACGTATTAAAGCGTATAGCCTACTGCTTATATAGCTTACAGCTTGCTAGGCAACTAACCGATGCTCCGGCACTCTTTCGCGTAGTACTTTCAATGCGCGGCTCATTTGGGTTTCTACGGTTTTGACCGAAATATCGAGACGCTCGGCGATGTCGCGGTAGCGCAGGCCTTCCTCGCGGCTGAGGCGGAAAATGAGCTGGCACTGGCGCGGCAATGCCTGGATGCAATCCTCGATATGCTCGTAAAATTCGTTGTACGACAACTCCTCTGCCGGCGAAAAATGGTCGGCATGGTTCATATTCCACTGTACCGATTCCAGCGAATCGCGCTCGTTCTGACGATGGATGCGCAGTTTCAGGTAATCCAGCGCCTGGTTGCGCACAGCCCTGTAAATGTAAGCCTGAAACGAAGTATGCACTTCGATCTGCTCGCGATTTTTCCAAAGTTTCACAAATACATCGGATACCACTTCCTCCGCAATCTCCCGCGTTACCACCACGCGCATGGCATAATTACACAGCGACCGGTAATGACGGGTAAATAACTCGCGGAATGCATTATAATCACCGTTAGTCACCACTCTGCCAAACAGGGTTTCCAGTATACTTTTCTGGGAACAGGCCGATGGTAATGTACTGGTAAATGAGTTTGTCTCCATGTAAACTGAGCTAGGTTAATTATAGAAAATTTCCTGGAATTGTAGTGGTATTTAGCCCTTTGTCTTCGTCGATGATTTACCTAGTTTACATACTGGCTCGTTGATACACAAAAATAAATCTTGAAAAAAAGCAATAAATTTACGCAACCGTTCCCGGAACCGTTCCCGTTCCCGCAATTTTTCCCGGAACTTTGTGCGTTATTCGGCAGTTTGCGCAACAACCGAACGCTGGTGTATTCCGGGATTTTTTAGCAAGATTGTACTATTTCAATACGACCCATGAAAAAGGTTTCTATCACCATCAAAGAGATTGCACGGCAACTCGGCATTTCCAAATCCACGGTGTCCCGGGCGCTGCGCGACAGCAGTGAAATCAGCGAGGAAACCAAACAAAAGGTGATAGACCTTGCCGAGCAGCTTAACTATTATCCCAATCCCATTGCGATAAGCCTGCTGAAAAACCGCACGCAGACCATCGGGGTGATCGTACCGGACATCGCCAACCGTTTTTACTCGTCGGCCATCGGCGGCGTGGAAGACATTGCTTACAGCCGCGGCTATCACACGATGATTTACCAGAGCCACGAGTTGCTCGAACGCGAGCGCTCGGCGACCAGGCACATTGCGTCGCGACGGGTCGACGGCCTTGTGGTGGCCATTTCAAGCCAATCGGAGAATATCGATCATTTTGCGTCCTTGCAGGAACAAGGCATTCCCGTGGTGTTTTTCGACCGTGTGAGCGATGCCATGAACTCGCATAAAGTGCGGGTGGATGATTACAAAGGCGCTTTCGACGCTACGGAGCATCTCATCAAGCGGGGCTGCCGGCGCATTGCGCATATCGCCGGCCCGAAACCCGTATCCATCACGCGTTTCCGTTTGGAGGGTTATAAAGATGCGCTCAGGAAATACGGCATCGATTTTCAGGAGGAATGGGTGCTCCACAGCGAGATCACCCAGGCGGGCGGCACCGAACGCACCTACCAGCTCATGGCCCTGCGCGAACGCCCGGATGCGATTTTCGGCGCCAGCGACCGCATTACCATGGGTATTCACTGGGCGCTACGGCAACTCGGGTACAAAATGCCTGACGACGTAGCGGTGGTGGGTTTTTGCGACATCGCCATGTCGTCACTGCTCGACCCGCCGGTGAGCTCGGTCACACAGCCGTCTTTCGAAATGGGCCAGCAGGCGACTTCGCTTTTACTCGATCTCATTGAAAGCAAAAATACCCCGGCCGAATTCGAGACCAGGGTATTGCAATCCAATCTGGTGATCAACAAGTCGTCTATGCGGTAGCCGTTAGCCTGTAATAGCTTTCAGTTTCCTTTCAAATTCGGAGAGGATGCGCTCTTTCATCTGGACCTTGCGTTTCTGGATATTGATACGGCCCGCGGCCTGTTTGTCCAGTTCGGGATCGCCGGTGGCTGTACGGTCAAATTCCAGCTGTGCGAATTCCAGGTCGCTCTTCTCGCGTTTGGTAAGCCATTCGAGTTCGCGGTATTTGGTGCGAAGCTGTTCTTCGGGGCTCTTCAAGTCGAAAGCCGGGTATTTGCGGCTGATCACACGCGCCAGATAGCTCAATTCGAAGATCTTGTCGCACACCATCCGGAAACGCTCCGCAAGCTCCTTGTCGGCCAGTTTGAAAGGAATTTTGATCTCCTTCCATTTGCTGAGCAGCACTTTCGCTTCCTGCGACGCTTCGATAATATCCTGCTGTTTCAAAAGTGCTTCGGCCTGCGCGAGCAGCTTTTGCTGTTCCAGCACGCGAGGGTCTACGCGCACCTTCGGCTCGATGCCTTTGGCAGCATTATATTTGTCGTAAAATAGTTTCAGGAAGTGACGATATGCTTTGTTGACTTTGAAAAAGCGTTTCGGCGGCACCTCTCCCACATTATTCCACGCATTGCGGATTTCCCTCGCTTTTTGATAAGCTTCGTCGAGATCTTTGGCGTAGCTGAGCGTTTTGGTGATTTTGATCAGACGCTCATATTCCTCGATTCGTTTCTGATTAAGCTTGTTCTGTTCGTCGAAATAATCGCGACGGCGCTGGAAGAAATCGTCCAGAATTTTCTGAAAAGTGGTTTCAATTTCTTCCTGATATTCTTTGTCGACCGGCCCGGTGCGTATCCATTTGGCTTTAATTTCCTGTATCTGGTCCGTAGCTGTGGTGTAATCGGTAACAGCGGCGGCAACTTTCACATCCTCGATCAACGCCCGTTTGATTTCAAGGTTTTTCAGCTGGTTAACCTCGATAAGGCCTTTGAGATATTCTTCTTTTTCTTCCAGCCTTTTCAGTAAGGGCACAAAATCGCCCAATGCATCAAAACCTTTCAACTTGCGTTGCAGCTGAATCAGTTTGGTAAGATAAGAGCCCTTATTAAGCGCTTCATCAATTTCGCGTTCCAGCTGTTCTACTTTGTTCAGGACAATGTTAAAGCGATTTTTAAAATAGTCAATCGCTTCCTGCTCAGTCCTTTTTACTTCTCCAATTTGCCGGTCGGGGAAATCCAGATACCCCTTTAAAAATACTTTGCTGTCCTTAACGTAGCCGTATTCATCATTCAATGTGGCATTTTCCATTCTTTCAATTTTTTTTATCTGCTAAGTGTAGGGATATATAACGATATTTGTTACGCACAAATTAAACAAAAAATGAGTAACGAAACCATTATTTTCTCAATGGCGGGGGTTAACAAAATCATTCCCCCCTAACAGACATATTATTAAAAACATTTATCTGTCCTTTTTCTACGGTGCCAAAATCGGCGTTCTCGGTCTGAACGGCTCGGGGAAATCGACCCTCCTTCGTGTCATCGCCGGCATCGACAAGGACATTCAGGGTGAGGTGGTTTTCTCGCCGGGCTATTCCGTAGGAATGCTGGAACAGGAACCGAAACTGGACCCGACCAAAACAGTCCGCGAGGTTGTAGAAGAAGGTGTACAAGAAATCGTAAACCTATTGAAAGAATTCGACGAAATCAATGAGGCATTCGGTGCGGAGGACGCGGATTTCGACAAATTGCTTGAAAGACAAGGCGAAGTGCAGGAAAAACTCGACGCATCGGATGCGTGGAATCTGGACAACCGGCTCGAAATTGCGATGGACGCCCTCCGTTGCCCGCCGTCGGACGCATTGATCTCGACGCTCTCGGGTGGCGAAAAGCGCCGCGTGGCTTTGTGCCGCCTGCTGCTACGCCAGCCCGACGTACTCCTGCTCGACGAGCCGACCAACCATCTCGACGCCGAGTCGGTCCTGTGGCTCGAAGAACATTTGAGACAATATAAAGGAACGGTGATCGCGGTAACCCACGATCGTTACTTCCTCGACAACGTGGCCGGCTGGATCCTCGAACTCGACCGCGGCGAGGGTATCCCGTGGAAGGGCAACTATTCGTCGTGGCTGGAACAAAAGCAGGAACGCCTGAAGAAAGAAGAAAAAACCGAATCGAAACGCCAGAAAACATTGCAGCGCGAGCTGGAATGGGTGCGCCTCGCGCCGAAAGCGCGCCAGGCGAAATCCAAAGCGAGGTTGGGGGCTTATGAAAAACTGCTCAGCGAGGAAGCACGCGAGAAGGAGGAAAAACTGGAAATTTTTATCCCGTCGGGACCGCGGCTTGGCAACAAGGTTATCGAAGCGCATAATGTGTCGATGGGATTCGGCGACCGGCTGCTTTATGAAAACCTCAGCTTTGCACTGCCTCCGAACGGGATCGTCGGCATTATCGGACCGAACGGTGCGGGTAAGACCACTTTGTTCAAGCTGATAACGGGCCAGCTGAAACCGCTGACCGGCCATTTCGAAGTGGGCGACACCGTTCAGCTGGCTTACGTCGACCAGGAGCACGATAACCTCGACCCGAACAAAACCGTGTACCAGAGCATTTCCGACGGCAGCGACTGGATTATGCTCGGGGGCAAGCAGGTGAATGCACGCGCATATGTGGGAAGGTTCAACTTCGGCGGCGGCGATCAGGAGAAGAAAGTAGGAACGCTGTCGGGTGGAGAGCGCAACCGCGTACATCTCGCCATGACGCTGAAAGAGGGTGGCAACCTCCTCCTGCTCGATGAGCCGACCAACGATCTGGACGTAAACACCCTCCGTGCATTGGAAGAAGGTCTGGAGAATTTCGCTGGTTGCGCCGTAATCATTTCCCACGACCGCTGGTTCCTCGACCGCGTCGCTACGCACATTCTGGCATTCGAAGGCGACTCTCAGGTATACTGGTTCGAAGGCAACTTTTCAGAATACGAGGAAAACCGCCGGAAAAGGCTCGGCACAGACGCAACTCCCACGCGGATCAAATACAAGAAGCTGGCTTAGCATCCCGCAAAACCTGGAATAATGCAGCGCTCATCTACATGGATGGGCGCTTTTTTTGTGACCACTTGTAGAATTTATTTCGTGTTTCCCTTGAAATGTAGTTTTAATATTCTACCTTTCTATCCATTTAATACCATCCTTTATCAAGCTGACATTACAAAATCCATTAAACTATGGCCTATCTGGCTTAGAATTAACTTCCTCTTCTACTTACATCCTGATGCTCGTCGGGAACCCCGCGGAAAGCTGCATAGCCCCCGGCAGCTACCCGACACTCCATGAAATTCTATATGCATTATAGAAGCACATGCTGCTATCATACAGAATGCGAAACCTGTAACCGCCCATTGATCAAATACTTATGTACCTAAAACGTCTGTCGTCATCATTCCATTACTCACGTTTATTCACCATCGCATTTTTCCTTTCATTGCTCCTGTGCCGCCCCGAACCCCTTTTTGCGCAGCGCGAGCTGATCCTCAACACTACCGGCTACGGATTCGACAGGACGGCGCCGAACGGCATCAATACCGAACAATGGCAATACATTCAGAAATTTGCCAATCTCAAATACGACGGAAAGGACGCCAGCCCAACGGCTATCAGGTTGCACATACAGTGGGAACATTATGAACCTGCATTGGGAAACTACCAGCGGGGAAAGATTGTGCAGGCAGTCAAAGCGATTCTAGACCTCAATCCAAACATGAAAATAGCGCTGCATTTCTCCTATCTGCGGCCCGGCTACTGGAACGACAGTTTCCTCTCCTCCGTGGACGTCGCCCAAATCTCGACAGGCTCGCTCATGCGCGATGCGATTGCCCATACCTATCCCTCGGTTTACTCCGAGTATGCCACAGGGCGCTTCCTGGCGTTCGTGGATGATGCGCTGGCGCAGATACAGGATTATGCCCCACGGATTTTGTATGTGGCAATGGGCAACAACGGGTCGGAGGAGTTTTATATGCCAAATAAAACCGTCAATTCGGTCAACTACGCCGGAATGTTCGAGCCTAAGGCATTGCAGGCCTGGCGCACCAAATTCCTGCCGGCGCGGTTTCCGGGCCAGACCAACGCAACCTGGGGCCGCAATTCCTACCCGATCGCCGCCGCCCCGCAGCCAACCGACGGAAATTACAATTCCGAAATGGGCCGCGACCTGCACCGCTTCGCCGGATGGGGTTTGCTGAAACTTTTCAAAGGTTTTTATGAAACCGTCAAAAACCGTAATTCCTCGATCAAGGTACTCCATTTCATCTCCGATTTCGGGTCGGTGCAAGGCAATAACTGGCATTTGCACAGCAGCACGCTGCTGCTTGCGCTCGAACTGGCGGACGGCATTTACCACACCGACGGTACCAATCAATGGGATCTCTGGAAAAAAATCATGGGAATCGATGTGATCAAGGGTACTTATCCCAATAAAATAGCCGGTGTGGAGTTCGATCCGATAGACCTTGCGCAGCCCGACGGCGGCTCGGGGATCAATGGCGGCATTTCCTACGAATGGTTCCCGCGCGCCTACAAGCATGGTGCCGAGTATGTTCATATCGCGATGCATTACAACGACATCGAAATCCAGCAGCTCGCGCCTACGCTCGCATTATGCCGCGAACAGTATATAACGCCTTCATACCAGCCCCCGGCCCGTGAGGAACCGGTTACCGTCAATATTTTTCCGAATGTTTTCACCGGCAATTTTCTTTTTGACATGTGGAACCAGATCGGCGGCCAAAATTTCGGGCAAACCGATCTCCGGCCGAAATCCATCCGGATGACCGACAATGGTTACTGGGAGAACATCTGGGACAACGCCAGTTATTTGCCATGCACATTCTCTCTCAACGTCAGCACATCGCAGGCGAAGCCGGTCACGGGCGCTTCGGTAACACTGAGCGTCAACTGCTCGGGCCCCGAATGTAACACAGCCGATTACATATGGTCCGGCGAAGGCGTCAACAGCAGAACAGGCAGCTCCGTCACCTTCAGCGCCCCGGGTATCCCCGGCGATTATAATTACACCGTCAAATCGGCACGCAGCGGATGCAGTGCCAAAACGTCGTCGCGGATTTTACCTGTAACACGCGCATTGCCTGTCAAACTGATCAGTTTCACGGCGGCAAAAGAAGGTCGACAGGCACGCTTGTCGTGGTCGACCTCCGAAGAAGTGAATAGCGAGCGGTTCGAGGTCGAACGTAGCACGGACGGCCGCAAGTGGGGGAAAATCGGGACGGTCGATGCGGTAGGCGATGTTTTGGATACTGTCACAAAATATACCTTCAACGACGACAGCCCGGAGGAGGGCGAGAATCTTTACCGGCTCAAAATGATCGACCGGGACGGCACATTCGCGTACAGCCGCATTGTGAATGTTAGCTTTAAACCCGACACATTTGCAAGCACTTACCCTAATCCGGCAACCGACCAAATCAGCATTTCGACGCACGACTGGGAAAATGTAAAAACCGTGCGGATTGTCAATCAGGCCGGCCAGGTCGTTTACAATTCGGAAAAACCCCGGCAGGAAATCGATATCCGGCAGCTTGCGGCCGGCTCATATGTCATCGGGATCGTGCGCGGCAACGGCACGCACGAAAATTTGAAATTCGTGAAAGAAGCGGGTAAATAGGGTACGCCCCGACTTGCCCAAAGGCCAATTCTTGCTAACTTTCGAACGGAATCAGTTTTTTAGAATTGTCAATGAGTCAACCTTCATCTTTGCATAAAATACATTTCATTTCGATTGGTGGCAGCGTTATGCACAATCTGGCCATCGAATTACATTTAAAAGGATTCATTGTTACGGGATCGGACGACGAGATTTACGAGCCTTCATCGAGCCGCCTCGCACAATACGACCTGCTTCCTCCCGTCACGGGGTGGTTTCCCGAAAAGATCTCGGCCGATCTGGACGCTGTGATACTTGGAATGCATGCCCGGCAGGACAATCCGGAACTTGCGAGAGCGAAAGAGCTGGGTATCAAGGTATATTCGTACCCGGAATACATTTTTGAGCAAAGCCAGAACAAGCAGCGCGTGGTAATAGCGGGAAGCCATGGAAAAACGACGATTACCTCCATGGTACTCCATGTTTTGAAATACAATAAAAGGAACTTCAATTACCTTGTCGGGGCGCAGATTGAGGGTTTCGACAATATGGTGAAGCTTTCGGAAAATGCACCGGTGATCGTGATCGAAGGCGACGAGTATTTCACCTCACCCATCGACCCGACCCCCAAGTTTATCCATTACCAGCCGCACATCGCGCTGATCAGCGGCATTGCCTGGGATCATTTCAACGTCTTCCCGACCTGGGAATCGTACGTGAAGCAATTTGAACTGCTGGCCGATTCGCTTCCCAAGGCGGGCGCCATCATTTTTGACGAAACGGACGATATGCTCGACGTCATCGGCCAGAAAGGGCGTCCCGACGTTGCCAGCATACCGTACAATGTTCATCCCCACCGCATTGAAGACAACAAAACGATACTGATCACCGCCGAGCAGGGCGAGGTGCCGGTAATGGTCTTCGGAAGCCACAATATGAAGAACATCAGCGGTGCCAGGGAAGTCTGCGAACGGCTGGGAATTACGGATGAGCAGTTCTACGAGGCAATCCGGACATTCAAAGGTGCTTCCAAACGGCTGGAATTATTGGGAAGCAACGACTCCGTGAATGTATACCGCGATTTTGCCCATGCACCTTCCAAAGTGGAGGCAACCACGAGTGCCTTAAAGGAACAGTACCCGGAAAGAACCCTGGTGGCGTGCGCGGAATTACATACATTCAGCAGCCTTAACAAAGGCTTTCTATCGCAATACCGACGCAAATTGAATGCCGCGGATGTGGCAATCGTGTATTACAATCCGCATACGCTGGAACAGAAAAGACTCGAAAGCCTTTCCGAAGAGGATATCAGGACCGCATTCAAACGCGACGACCTGAAAATTTTCACCGACTCGGCAGAGCTGGCGGCATTCCTGAAATCGCTGACCTGGAAAGACGCCAATTTGCTGATGATGAGCTCCGGTACCTTCGGCGATCTGGACCTGAAAAAACTGGCCGGGGATGTATTGACGTAATAATACCCGTATTATCCTGCCTTAAAATAAATATCCGATGCAATCCATTGTTGTATACTGCGGTTCAAATCCGGGAAAGAAGCCGTTATATGCCGAAGCCGCCTACGAACTGGGGGCCGCATTGGCGAAACGTAACATCAAACTAATTTACGGCGGAGGAAATATGGGGCTGATGGGCCGCGTGGCCGACGGTGCGATGGATAATGCCGGATTCGTGACCGGTATTATCCCCAACTTCCTCGCCAAGCTGGAAGTGGCACACAAGACACTGTCGGAACTGCATTTCGTCGAGACAATGCACGAACGAAAGGCTAAAATGGTTTCGATGTCCGACGGCGTGATCGCGCTCCCTGGTGGATACGGCACATTCGACGAGCTTTTCGAAATCCTGACGTGGTCGCAGCTCCGAATATTCCACGGCCCGGTGGGACTTTTGAATGTCAACGGGTTTTATGATCTGCTGCTTAAACAACTCGACAAAATGGTCGAGGAAGGCTTTCTGAGGCCTGAAAACCGCGAATTGCTGGTGGTTGCAGAGGATCCTGCGACGCTCCTTGGGAAAATGGAAGCCTTCCGTTCGGAAAACGGGGAAAATAAGCCGTTGGACAGGTCGTTGTATGTAGATAAAAACTAGCCATCCCTACCAGAACAATGCGCGCACTTTGCCTGTTAGCCGTTACCGTCGCTACGACCGTTTGTACCTATGCACAACTCGAAAACCTCGGGAAATCGATCAATTCTGAATACAACGAAATCAGCCCGATCATTTCTCCCGACGGTAAAACGATCTATTTCTCAAGAGTAAGCCATCCGCAAAATACGCACGGGGCCAAAGGCAGCCAGGATATCTGGTTTTCGGAGCTGAAAAACGACAAATGGACCCCCGCAAGAAGGTTGCCCGCTCCATTGAACAAAGAGGATTACAATAGCCTTTACAGCATAACGCCGGACGGCAACACCCTGCTGATCAAAGGTGCGTACAAAAACGGCGTTTACGAAACCCGCGGTTTTTCTACCAGCAAAAAAACCGCCAGAGGCTGGTCCGCACCAAACAAACTGGATATTCCGGGCTATACCAAACTCAGCAAAGGGCAATTCGACTGCGGTTACCTTTCCAATGACGGCAAGGTACTGGTAATGTCTTTCAGCGAAAAGAAGAACAGCAAAATCGACGACCTGTACGTCAGTTTCAAACAAAAAGACGGCACCTGGACTAAACCGTTAAACCTCGGGCCGGAAATCAATACCGAAGATTTTACCGAAACAACCCCTTTCCTGGCTCCGGACGGCGTGACCCTCTATTTTTCGAGCGACCGTAAAGGCGGACAGGGCAGCAACGACATTTATTACAGCAAGCGGATCGATAAGTCGTGGAAAAGATGGAGCCGGCCTGTGAACCTGGGCCCGGCGATCAATACCGACGGTTACGACGCTTACTACACCATTTCCGCATTAGGTGATTTCGCGTACATGGTTTCTTTCAAAGACACCGAAGGCAAAGGCGATATTGTCCGTTACAATCTGCAACCTAAATCTTCACCGGCCGATTCTTCGACAGAGGCTCCGGTAGCCGTGGTGCCGCCTTCCGACCCGGTGGTAATGATCAGTGGAAAGGTAATCGACTCCAAAACCGGAAAGCCTGTTGAAGCGACCATTGTTTACGAAGATCTGGCTACCGGCGAAGAGGTAGGAACGGCCACGACCAATCCCACCACTGGAGAATACAAACTCGTGCTCCCGTACGGACAGAAATACAGCATGCGCGCCGTAGCACCGAATTTCATCGCCGAAGGGGAGAATATCGACCTCACAGACTCTACAGGTTCCGGTAAAGAGAAGAGCTTTAAGGAAATCGCCAATAAATCGCTTAAACTAATCCCGATCGAGGAAGGGCAGATTGTCCGTCTCAACAACATTTTCTTCGCGACCGGAAAAGCGACGCTTCGCGATGAATCCTTCCCCGAACTGAACCGCATTGCCATTTCGATGGAAGAGAACAAAACGCTTTCCATCGAACTCGGCGGGCACACCGATAATACCGGTAGTGCGGAATTCAACATGACCCTGTCGCAGGCCCGGGCGGATACCGTCCGCGAATACCTCATCGGCAAAGGCATCGAACCCGATCGCATTGCCAGCAAAGGCTACGGCGAAACGAGGCCGGTAGCCAAAAACGATACACCCGAGGGCCAGCAACAGAACCGTCGTGTGGAATTCAAGATACTGAAGAAGTAGACACCGCCTGGCCGCCGACCTTACGGCGTTCCAGTGCCTTCATTCCAAACAGCACCCGTAACATATTGCTGCGCCTGATGAGCAGGTGATACAGGCCGAGGCATATCCCGAAAGTCGCGATGCTGAGATAGATGAATTTGACAAACCAATGCACCGATGCATTGATCAGCGGGAAAGCCAGACATACGATTACCGTCTGGTGCAGTATATAAAACGGATATACAGCCTCATTGGCATATTTCAGGAACGGGTTGGTGAATTGAAGATACGTGTAGGCATATCCGAAAATAGACAGCAGGATACACCATGCATTGGTGGTTTTGATCACGTCATAAATCAGCCACTGCATCGCATTCATGTCGCGATCGACCGTCCAGTAAAATGCATAGAGTGCGATCGTCAATGTGACCCAGATACCGAGCGCCAGCCGGCGGTATTTCCGAAGTGTTTCCCAGAAACGCGTTTGCGTACATAGCACAAAACCGGTCACAAAAAGCGTAAAATCGTGGAAGTGTTCGTTCCAGTCTTTCACAAGGTTGTGGGTGGTAGGGAAATCTTCGGCCAGCAAAACGCTCCCGCTCACGTGCCAGAGAACGGGCACAGCGACCAGCGCCCACGGATTGGCAAACAAAGCGGCCAACCGCCCGGTCAACCCGGTTCGCCGGCGAAGCCAGAGCAGCAGCGGAAGCCCCAGCACCGAGTAACAGAAGATATAAGCCAGGTACCACAAATGGTGCCAGCTGAAACTCCCGTCCGGATAGGGTACAAAATCAAACACCGTTTTGTAAAAACCCCCCGTAATCATAGGTCTGCCCCTGCGTCAACCGTTCGAAAAAGATTTGCGGCGGAACAATGACGAACATTCCGAAAGCAAGCGGCACGAAAATTCTCACGAACCGCTCTCCCAGAAAAGCCGCGGCACCCCGGTTGCCCAGTGCAAAATAGACGCCGGCGCCGGAGATCATGAACAGCAGCGACATCCTCCATTGGCTGCTGAACCGCATCGGCCATTCGACCGCGTGCGTGAGTACATTGTTTTTGACATGCCATTCCCAATAATTGAAAAACATTCCGACATGGTAGAAAATGAGGATGCCAAAGGCGATGACACGCAGCCAGTCGAGGTCATAGCGGCGGACATGGGTGGGGTTAATTGGGAATTGACCGGATTTTGATTCCATGGCAAATAGTTTTAGTGACGCCGAAATTTACCGCGTGGGAATAGGCCAGGACGACTGTTCCGATATTTTCGAAGTTCTTCCCGATAAGTCAGAACTTCTGACTGACATGTTTTTTGCGGTATTCCGACGGCGTTGCCCCGGTGATTTTACGAAAAGCCGTATTGAAGGCGGATTTCGAATTATAACCGACCATTTGCCCGATTTCCTCAATTTTTAGGTGCCCGTGCTCTTCACCTGCAAGCAGCCGCTGCGCCTCTCGAATACGATAAGCACCCAGAAAATCGAAGAAGCTTTGCTTTAACTCTTCATTCAGAATTTGCGACAAATGGTGCGTGGAAATACCCAATCGCTTTGAAAGCGTCGGTAGTGAAAAACCGGGATCGAGAAACGGTTTTTCCACAAGCATAATCGCTTCCAGTTTGCCCAGCGTTGTCGATTGGATTTCGGGGGTCAACGACGATTTTTCATACTTCCTGGCCGGTCGTTCGTTCGGTTCCTGGAAGAACAGCGATTTCCTTAACACCGTAAAACTAACAATGTAAATCACCAGGGAAATGAATGCGGCGATAATATGATCGCCCAGGTCGTGACGAAACGAAACCCTCACAACAAAGAAAACCAGTACCAGGAACACCAATTGCAGGATTATATCGCGGAACCACGACAGTGAGCTCTTTTCACCCGTAAAAAAAGAAATACGCTGTTCCCGGAAAACCTTCCTCAAAAGCACAAGACCTGCGATGTTATAGGCAACCATGCTGATAAAGGTGAGGTCGTTGATATGCCGTTTGGGATAGAACATCCAATCGCTGCCGTAGCGCATTGCGGGGATTCGTTCCATTTCCGGATGAAAAGAACCAAGGTTCGCATTGTATTTGAAAGCAAACTCCTGCGGATAAATCAGGAGGCACATATACACAAAGTAGATCATCGAAGGAATGAAATGCATCCACGCGCGCTTGTCCATCCGCTGCTTCACGCCCGTTTTCACATACAGGAACGCTGCCGGTGCCATGAGCAGGTTCAAGGGCTCGCTAAAATCGACGAGCCAGAGCACCTGGAACATGTAGTTGGTATACCCTAGCCACACATCGGCAATGATTACCGACATGCCCAAAAGGAGGATGCCGAGAAAAAGGTTTGGACGATTGGTACCTTTTGTGTGCGAAAAAAATACATACGCCAATATCAGTCCCTGTACACAGCCCAGTAGAATGAATAGCGAGAAAAGGTCTGTTCGGATTGGAGGCGGAGCAGGGATCATAGCATACATCTCTGATTTCAAATATACGAAATCGGCTATGTTATTTAGGGAAAATACCTCGTAACCCAGGCTGCTTATTAGTAAAGCACGATCAGGAAGATAAATACCACCAGCCAGAGCGCTCCGGTAAAATGCCAGTAGCGAGTGAAAAGTTTAATGCGAAGCCGGTTCGGCGGATTCACACTGTATACAAACGAGTCGACATAGCTTCTGTTCCTGATGGCCTTTCTGAACAGATAACTCAGGTAAAGCACTCCGCCGATCATGTGCAGGAGATGGAGGCCTGTGAGCAGATAGATGAACCCTTCGGAAGTGTTGACTCCGCTAAAAACGCCTGAATTAACCATTTCCATCCATCCTCCCGCTTGCAGAACGATAAATGTGAAACCGAGCAGCAACGTCGCCCCAAGAAATACCCGGTAATGCAGGAAGCGTTCGTTGGTAAATGCAAGATTGGCCTCGTGGAGGGTTATGCTACTGAATAGGATGACCAGCGTGCTCAACCAGAACATGTCGGGCAATGCAACCAGATGGGCCGTTTCCCTGTGCGCGCGCAGAAGAAAAATCACGAAGATCGACGTGAAGAGCACAGAGCTTCCCGCAACACCCAACCAAAGCATGAAGCCAAGCGGCTCACGGCGTTTGGTGAAAGGATTTTCAGTTTGCCTGGTTGTGTGCTTCGGACTCATCTCCCAATCATTGATTTTTGCAAAAAGCGCAATTCAAAGTGAATATAACGACTTATTTACACCTTACTACATATCCGGAAGGTTAAATTTATCTAAGAAAACCCTGCCACAGACGGAATTCGGGGAAATGCAGCTTCACGTTTTGCTCCTTTCTGAAAATGCCGAATAAAGTAGATCCGGAACCGCTCATAGCGGCATATTCCGCCCCGAGGTCATACAACTTTTCTTTTATTTCTTTCAATAGAGGATATTTTTTAAAAAGCGTTGCTTCAAAATCATTCGTAACACGGTCCTTCCATTCCTGGATCGGTTTCCTAAGTATATTACGTAAATCCTCGGTACTTCGTTTCGCGACGACGCCGGAATATGCTTCGACGGTAGAAATATGTATTCCCGGGTTTATCAGGGCAATCCATTTTCCGCTGATATCGATATCGATCACATCGAACTTGTCGCCCTTTTCAAAGCAGTACACTGGTCTGTTACGGATAAAAAACGCGCAATCACTGCCGATCCGGCGTGCGTAGTTTTCCTGTTCTTCAATAGAAATATCCAGGCTGAACAACTGGTTAAGCGCTTTGATCGTAAATGCCGCGTCCGCCGACCCTCCTCCCAGTCCCGCGCCGATGGGAACGGTTTTCAGCAAATGTATTTTGACCGGTGGCAGGTTATAATCGCCGGCAAGCATTTGGTACGCCTTCGTACAAAGATTATCCGCCGCGCTTCCGGGAATGACGATGCCGTCCGACTGGAATGAAAATGCTTCCGCCAAAGTAATCTCCAAAGCATCCGACCAGCCGACCGGATAGAAACAAGATTCGATGTTGTGAAATCCGTCGGGGCGTTTTTCTACAATATTCAGACCAATATTAATCTTGGCATTCGGGAATACTACCATTTTACTATCAATTGCTGCACAGCGGCTTACTGTTCCCAGCGCCATTCCTGGCCGATAATCAATTCTTCTTTCAGCCCCTGCGATATCAGATAATCGCGGGTTTGCTGGTCGGACAATTTCCTGACGGCGATATTCTCCGCATTAGATAATGCATACAAATACATCGAAGCGATCCGAACCGTATTTTCAAGTTGTTCTTTGTTTACAAGGCTGAAATCATCGCAATCAGCGTGGTAGCATTGCAGCACATTCGGATCGAGATGCCCTGACAGTCCGGCTATCGGCACACCTTCCAGCATGAAAGGTTGATGGTCGCTATGCAGGCCCGCGCGGTTTGCGGTCTCATTCTTATATTCATTGTCCACGGCGTGAATGGCCTGACCAACTGTCGCAAAAAATTCCATCATTTCGTCGCGGCCGAAAGTGTTCGCTCCTTTTGGATCGTTGGTCATGTCGAGGTTCATCATATAGGACACCTTATCGATCGCACCTGTCTTTTTTAGTTCGTTCACAAAATGCTTCGACCCTAACAGCCCTTGTTCTTCACCCATGAACAGTACGAACTGAATCGTTCGCTCCGGTTTTACCTTCAATGCCTTGAATGCCCTCGCGATGTCGATGACTGCAAATGAACCGATGCCGTTATCGATTGCCCCGGTAGCGAGATCCCACGAATCGAGATGGCCGCCGATAATCACCTTATCGTCCGATTTTCCTTTTAACGTCGCGATCACATTGCGTGCCCTGATCGGCTTCGAAATATTATGCATGTCGATGTGGGCCTCAAGAGGTCCTTCATCCTTTATCCATTTCCGGATTTCATGACCACTTTCGTTGGATATACAAACTGCCGGAATCGAAATAATGGCGCCTGTAACCGACGCGGTGCCCGTCAGCAAAATCTTCCCCGGCGCCCCGTTTACCATAATCATCCCTTTTGCACCGTACTTGATCGCCAATGCCGTTTTTTCAGACCGGTGCAAGTTTTTCTTCCCGCTGGCTCCTACCAGATTAATATTAGCCATGGCGATTTTTCCCTTCACCTTGTCTTTCAAAGCCAGGAAATCTTCTTCGAGTCCGTTACCGACATCCACAATTTCACCCTGCAAATTGGCCTCCACAGGCGAATGCGCCAGTGACACAACCGGGACGTCACGAAAGTTATCACTGCTACCGGGCGCTATCGAGAGTGTAACCGTATCCCTCATCCAGGCCTCCACCTCGAAAGGTTGGAACGCCACATCCGTAAAGCCATAGCTTTTCAGCAACTTAAAGGCGTATTCCTCCGCTTTTTCTCCATTGGCGCTGCCGGTCAGCCGGTGCCCTATGGTTTTAGTCGCGTCGCCGAGTGTTGTATAAGCCTTGCTGTTTGCCCTGATTTCACGATCCAGGCGTGAAAATGGTTTCTCCCACTTTTTGTCCGTGGGGCGAAATTCCGAGAACAGTAAAAACAATCCACCGACAAAAACGACTTGTACAACTTTCTTCATAATTCCCGATAAAGGATGTCCGCAACTTGAAATTTTACTCAAATATCGCACAGATATTTGACCTCTTGCAAGATAAACACAAAAGGAGACTCCAAAATCAGCCCTTTAGTTTCATCGTGTCCTTAATATACTGAATTTTCAGACCGATTTCACTACGTTTTCCCGTATCCGGGCACGCCGATTAAATTTAAGTGTGTACTTTACACTTATTGTGCTTCTTTTCTTAAACTTATTTGAACATTTTTGTATTTTTTAGCACTTATATTTAAACAACAAAGCATCTTAAATCAAAATAATCATATTTCGCAATGTATTTCCTAGGATTCGATTTAGGCAGTTCGTCCGTCAAAGCTTGTTTGATTCACGCAGATACCGGGGCGGTTGCCGCCTCCGCTTTCTATCCTGAGAGGGAAATGACCATTGCGGCCCCCAAGCCGGGCTTCGCCGAACAACAACCCCAGATGTGGTGGGAAAATGCATGTCTGGCGTCCCGGGCGGTCATCAAAAAAGCAAATGTCTCCCCCCGAAGAGGTGGGGGCGATCGGTATATCATATCAGATGCACGGGCTTGTCGTTGTCGACGAAAACCTGAACGTTCTTCGTCCGTCCATTATCTGGTGCGACAGCCGCGCGGTAGAAGTGGGCAACCAGGCGATGGAGGCTTTGGGGGAAGAATACGTTCTGCCCCATTTGCTTAATTCACCGGGTAATTTTACCGCCTCCAAGCTGGGTTGGGTGAAGCAGAACGAGCCCGACGTGTACGCGAAAGTCCACAAATTTATGCTTCCGGGAGATTACCTCGCGGCGCGTATGACCGGCGAAGTGGTTACTACACCTTCCGGACTATCGGAAGGTATCTTCTGGGATTTTGTAAACCAGCGTCCGGCCGACTTTCTGTTCGATCATTTCGGGTTCAGCCAACATATTCTACCGACGATACTTCCGACATTTGCGGAGCAAGGAAAAGTAACCGCCGCTGCCGCTGCCGAGCTGGGTTTGCATACCGGGATTCCGGTAACTTACCGCGCCGGCGACCAGCCCAATAATGCTTTTTCGCTCAATGTGCTCGAACCGGGCGAGGTAGCCGCCACAGCCGGTACTTCGGGCGTCGTGTATGGCGTAAGCGATCAGATCAAATTCGATCCGCAATCCAGGGTAAACACATTTCTCCACGTCAATCCTATCACCGCGGCTTCGCGTTATGGCGTGCTTCTGTGCGTAAATGGCACGGGAAGCCTCAACGGCTGGCTGCGTAATGCATTGTTCCGCGGGAATATTTCCTATCCCGAGATGAATGACCTGGCTGCACAGGCACCGGTCGGCTCCGACGGCTTATTCTGCCTACCGTTTGGAAACGGTGCGGAGCGTATGCTCGAGAACCAGGATCCCGGAAGCACCTTCAAAGGCCTTCAGTTCAGCCGGCACGATCTGAGCCACTTTACGCGCGCCTCGCAGGAAGGCATCGTATTTGCCTTATATTACGGTATGGAAATCATGGAGACCGTCGGTGTTTCCCTGAAAAATATCCGCGCCGGCGAAGCCAACATGTTCCTCAGCCCGGTATTCAGAGAGACTTTCGCCAATGTCTCGGGCGCTACGGTGGAGTTATACAACACCGACGGGGCGCAAGGCGCCGCACGCGCGGCCGGCTTTGGGCTAGGCTATTATAAAAGCCGCGAAGAAGCATTCACGGGCCTCACCGCTCTGCGCACCATCGAGCCCAATGCCACACTGGCGGACGCTACGCGCGAGGCATATGCCAACTGGAAATCGGCCCTTGAAAAAAGCCTTCGCTAGTACAAGCAGGCCTCATGTCAACTCCGGCATGAGGCCTTTATTTTCGGCCGCTACGCACTTGCTTCCTGTTTCTTCTGAACCTCTTCCACTTTATGTGCCGTCACTTCGGTGCGTTTCACGTTGCGGCCGTCTTTATCGATATATTGCCGGTAAGTCAACCGCCCTTCTATGGAAATCATTTTCCCCGTCGTCACAAACGTTTCACAACGTTGGGCCAGCTCACGCCAGACGACGATCTGGTGCCAGACCGTGTTCTTCACTTCCTCTTTATTCTTGTTTGTATAGCCTTCGTCGGTCGCCAACGAGAAGCTAAGCATTTTACCGCCGTCGAACTCTTTCATACTGATTTCGCGGCCCACGTTTCCGATTAATTTTACAGAATTCATAACTGTTAATGTTTTAGATGATGAATGACTATACCGGCTCTGGCTTTGCTAACCGGCCATGCAAAGGTGAACCGGCGGTGGGAAAAGATTCGGTTGATAACCACTTATAATCATATAAAAGCATTTGCAGCCATTTGCAAACGAAAAAAAGGCCTTTCAACGCTGCGTCTGAATTTTATTATATTGCATTCAAAGTAAATCTATGCACACCAACGGGGCTCTACGCCCCGCAAACGAAAAAAGACATGAGGAACTGCCAGGAATGCGGTAAGCCCTTGATGGGCCGGATTGACAAGAAGTTTTGTTCCGATATGTGCCGGAACAGCTTCAATAACCGGCTCAATTCGGACGCTCATAACCTTGTGAGGAATATCAACAACCAGCTTCGCAAGAACAGGCGGATTCTGCAGGAATTATGTCCGGACGATAAATCAAAAACAACCAAGCACATTTTGTTGTCGAAAGGCTTTGATTTCAACCTCATTACCAACGTCCGGCCGACGCTTAAAGGCAGCATTTACCACTTTGTT
This sequence comes from Dyadobacter sp. 676, assembly GCF_040448675.1. Lineage (NCBI taxonomy): Bacteria > Pseudomonadati > Bacteroidota > Cytophagia > Cytophagales > Spirosomataceae > Dyadobacter > Dyadobacter sp. 676. The sequence goes on from NZ_CP159289.1 coordinate 2,772,656, forward strand.
TACGATTACGGTTACCTCGAACTGGACAACGATTTTTATCTGATCGTACGGGATAAACGATTGGAGAAATAGATATTTTTGCAGGAATTCAAACTACCACCGATGAAAAAAGTAAGCCTCAGCGATTCCGGTCCGAAAGTTTCGGAAGCAATTTATGGTTTCTGGCGATGGACCGACGAGGGCGCCGCTACCACCTCGCAAATCGAAAAGACAGTTAACCTGTGCCTCGATCTCGGCATCAATACATTCGACCATGCTGACGTTTATGGCGACCATACCATCGAAGAGCATTTCGGCAAAATCATCAGCAACAAGTCGTTCAAGCGGGAAGACATCGTCCTGTTCAGCAAATGTGGCATCAGAACGTCGGATGATAAATATTTGACATATTACGATAACTCGCGCGAGCACATTATCAACAGCATCAATGGCTCGCTGAAAAGGCTCAAAACCGATTATCTGGATATTTTCCTGCTTCACCAAAGCGACTTGCTGGCAGACCCCGAGGAAACCGCCATGGCATTGGCGGAAATCGTCACTTCGGGAAAGGCCAAACACATAGGCGTCGCCAACTTCACCGTATTTCAGCATCAGCTGCTCGCGTCGTATCTGCGGATACCGATCGTAACCAACCATATCGAGCTTAACCTGATGAACACGACGGCCATCGAGGACGGCCGCATCGACTTCATCAAGCAGAGTTTTAGCAAGCCGCTCGCCTGGGCACCCCTGGCAGGCGGAAAAATCCTGCACGGCACCGACGAAAAGGCCGTTCGCCTCAGGGCCAAACTGGACGAAGTCGGTAAGAAATACGATGCCAATATCGAGCAAACGGCGGTTGCGTGGCTCATGAAACTGGGTACATTACCCATCATCGGGTCGCTTTCGGAAACCCGGATCCGAAATGGCGCCAGCGCTTCGGAAATCAAACTGAGCCGGGAAGACTGGTACGAAATTTACCAGGTCGTTGGAAAATAAAGTAATGGGCATTGCCGGACGATGCCCTTTACCAGAAATAATTCACTCTGTTCAATACTATCGCCTACTTCAATCATTCCCCCCCCGGGGTGCATCCGCGCGTATTATGACATTTGTCCGGATGTCAGGTTTACCCGAGTTTTAGCGCGCCCCTGTGCGGGAGTCAATCTTTCAGCTGCTTGGCGTCCAGCTTTCTGATAATTTCCTTTTTGTTAAAAAGCAGCCGCCACACGGCAAAGGTGGTATCCTGTCCTGCCATGCATTTCTTGCAAATAATACTCTCCGCCGAAACAGGCGCATTGTAGACCAGCAGCGTATCATTGAGCTGCTGTAAATTGTCACCTGCCTGCGTATTACTTCTGGCGCTGTAAGCATAAGCATCCAGAATTTCCCGCTCTTTCGGGTACAACCTGGCACTTTTCAGATCATTGGTACCAAGCAATTGAACCCGGACACCGTATTCCTTCTGCAACGCCGCGACGACCGGAATACCGCCGGGATCCTGGCAATGCTTCCAGGCCCGTACCGGGGTTCTTTTCAAGTTCGCTTTTCAGTGCTTTTTCGGCAATTTGCGCAATTTTTTTCCCCATTCGTCAGCCGACGAGACCAGCTGAACATTGGTAACCCGTTTGATTTGCGAGGCTTTAATCTCGCGGTTCAGTTCTTTCGTGTTCTCGATACGATTGTTTTTTAAATCGCAACCACACAGTGTACCGGCTAATGCTGCGACAAATATTATCTGTTTCATTTTTCAAATTATTAATCTGATTAATCAAACGGCATCCGATATGGACCGCCCCGGCCTCTTGAAACCATTCATTTAGCTAAAATGCGTATCTTTGTGCCCCGAATGCGTCGTGCCAAAGATATTCAATAAAGATGATCGATAAATTAGAAGCTATAAAAGAACGGTTTGAAGAGGTTTCCCAGCAAATCATACAGCCGGAAGTTGTCTCTGATTCCGCGCGTTATTCCAAGATCAGCAAGGAATATAAAGACCTGGGCAAGATCGTGGAGCACTACGCGCTCTATCAGAAATTGCAAAAGGACATCGCCGGCACCAAAGAACTTATAGCGACTGAAAAAGACGAAGATCTTCGTGAAATGGCCAAAGAGGAGCTCGACGAGCTCGTTCCGAAGCTGGAAGAACTGGAACAGACCATCAAGGAATTGCTTATCCCCAAAGATCCGAACGACAGCCGCAATATTATCCTCGAAATCCGGGGCGGTACGGGCGGCGACGAGGCCGCGATATTCGCCGGCGACCTTTTCCGCATGTACCAGCGTTTCTTTGAAAAAATGGGCTGGCGGTCATCGGTAATGGACTATACCGAAGGTACCAACGGCGGTTACAAGGAGATCATTTGTAAAGTCGAGGGAGAGGATGTGTATGGCAAAATGAAGTTCGAATCGGGCGTGCATCGTGTGCAGCGCGTACCTGCTACCGAATCGCAGGGCCGCATCCATACATCGGCTGCTTCTGTGGCCGTACTGCCGGAGGCCGAGGAGGTGGATGTACAGATCAACATGAACGATATTCGTATCGATACTTTTCAATCGTCCGGCGCGGGTGGGCAATCGGTTAACACCACTTATTCGGCGGTTCGCTTGACCCATATTCCTTCCGGGCTTGTGGTAAGCTGCCAGGATGAACGTTCACAGCTCAAAAACAAGGAACGCGCATTGAGTGTTCTTCGCTCGCGCTTGTACGAAATCGAATTGAAAAAACACAACGACGCAATTTCGTCGCAACGTAAGTCGATGGTGGGCAGCGGCGACCGGTCCGACAAAATCCGGACTTACAATTACCCGCAAAGCCGCATTACCGATCACCGCATTGGTTACACCGTCTATAACCTTCCGGCTGTAATGGAAGGCGATATTGCCGAATTGATCGAGAAACTGCGCATTGCCGAAAACGCGGAGAGGATGCAGGAAGGGGAAGTCGTTTAAGCTTTGCCCCCGCATAGCCGATACAAGCGTTCCGCTATCTATTTCGAAGGATACAAGGTTCCGTAAGTCTTCACCTTATAGCTTTCGAAATCCTGCTTTTTGTGGTAGTCTTCTCCAAAAAAGGTGATAATCTGGTGAAACTCCTTTGCCTTCAGATAACCCGGAAGCGGCTGGATCATATTGAAATGATCGTCCAGAAAAACGGTCGTGGGGTAGCTCGGCTGGTTATTGGTTAATGCCAATGCGATCTCGTTGATACCGCGGCCACCCTGTGCAAGATATTTGAACTGCTTGTCTCCCAGTTTGATCGTCTCCTTCTGCTCGGCATCGAGCTTCACGGCGTAATACTTTCGGTTGATATAATCGGTTACAGCCTTGTCCCTGAACGTTTCACGATCCATTACCTTGCACCAGCCGCACCAATCCGTATAGACGTCGATGAGCACCTTGCGCGGTTCTTTCTGGATCTTCGCGAACGCCTCCTCGATGGTTAGCCATTGAATGCCTTCGGCCGGCTTTTTACCGGTATCGGCCTTGAAACCGGCCAGAAACACCAGCATTACCGGAAATATTAACAGCGATGACAGGAGTCGTTTCATGGCATTTTTCTAGATTTCATTTTGTAAACAAATCTGATATACAAATTGTTGCCAGCCCCTTTCACCTCCAAACAGCATCCCCATGGAAGCCAGCAAAATCATCCCAATTTTACGCATTTTTGACGAAACCAAAGCACGCGAGTTTTACATCGACTGGCTGGGCTTCCAGATAGACTGGGAGCACCGGTACTCCGACGATGCGCCACTTTACATGCAGGTTTCGCGCGGCGGCCTGACGCTCCATCTCTCGGAGCATCACGGAGACAGCACTCCCGGTGCGAAAATATTTGTCGAATGCACCGGTGTACGGGCTTTTCATAAAGAGCTGAACAACAAGCAATACAAATACAACCGTCCCGGCCTCGAACACGAACCCTGGGGCGCTCTTTCGGTAACGGTAATCGACCCTTTTATGAACCGGCTGGCATTCAACGAACGGCTTTAAGCGCTTTTGGTTTTGGCAAACGATACCAGGATCCCGCCCGCGATGATCAGCAACATGCCCGTCAGCATCGACAGCGACGGGATCGCTTCACCCATCAGAAAGCCTATCAGCACAGAAAAAAGAATATTGGAATAGCCCACAGCGGCCACGCGCCCGGCTTTGTCGTAGGTAAAAGACTGCGTCAGCATTTTCTGGCCCAGCAATGCAGTCAATCCCAAAGCCAGGAAACCCAGCCACTGCCAGGTATTCTCCGGCCATTTGAATGTCCCGATCAGAAAGTCCAGATGTTCCATTGGATAATAGGTCCCGGCTACCATCGACAAAACAGGCATTACAATACCACTAAGCATGAATGACAGAATAATGGCGCGCGTATCGTACACCACGCCCAGTTGCCGGATCGAGAGATAGGAAACCGCCGTCAGCAATGCATTGCCCAAACCGAGTGCGTTGTCCCGCAACGACGAAGAAAGATCCGGCCGGAATACAAACAAAATGCCCGTGAACCCCACAAAGATCGCCATCCATTCCTTGGAATTCAGCGTTTCACCAATGAGCAGCCAGGAAAAAAGCGCGAGAAATATGGGATAGGTGTATTGATAGGTCGATGCGCGTCCGAGACCCAGCGTCTGGATCGCGTAAAAAAGCATATAAAGCGATAAAGTACCAACTATGCCTCTGAAAACGAGCAGCCCGAGCTTGCCTCCCTCCTGCTTCAGCGGCCGTTGCCATATACTGCTGATGATGAAAACCACCCCGACGATGTTCCTGAAAAACACCAGTTCCACAATGTGGAATTCCCTGCCGAGCCATTTTGAGATCGCCGAGGTGAGCGAAAAGAAAAATGCCGCGCCCAGCATGAGGTAAATGCCTTTCAGGGGCGACGGGTTCGGGGAATTTTCAGCAGGAGTGGCCAAAAGCATTCAGAATTTGGCGCAAAGATAGCGGTTATCGCAAAGAACCGAAAGTCGGAGGAAATGTCTAACTTTGCGCCCGCTTGGTGCCATATGCTGCTTCTGTTCAGCAATTAGGCTTAAAAGGGAATTCCGCGCGAACCGGAAGCTGTCCCCGCAACTGTTAGTCTGCCCAAACGTGCCCGCACTCCATGCCACTGTTTCAAAAACGGGAAGGCGCCGGACACGAACGACGAGCCAGGAGACCTGCCAGAGCATTTGATCGGACCGTTTTCGGAGGAAAGACAGAAGATCGCCGCCAATCGCAGTGAAACAGGGTGCTAACCAACCGGAGATTTCTGATTAAACCAGTATTATGGGCAAGCGTGGCTTTCGCATCGCCCGCTCATGCGCAAACCGACTCCATCGCACTCGAAACAGTGACCGTCAGGGGCTTTGTACCGGAACGTTTCATGAGTGGCCTCAAAATCCAGGCGATCGATTCGGCGATGCTCGCGCAGGCGCGTTTCCAGAACATCAGCGACGTACTTTCGACATTTACGCCTATCGCTTTTAAAAATTACGGTCCGGGGCAACTGGGTACTGCTTCATTCAGAGGCACGTCCGCGAATCATACGGCAGTTCTCTGGAATGGGCTGAATATTAATGCTCCCACACTTGGCCAAACCGATTTTTCCACTATCCCTGTGGCGGGTTTCGACAGGCTTTCCGTTCAATTCGGGTCGGCCGCGAGCATTGTAGGGTCCGATGCGGTCGGAGGAAGCATCCTGCTGGGCAGTGATGTACCCAAAAGCCCTTTTCACATATCCATCGGAAGGCAGGAAGAGAGTTTTGACAATCGCCAGACCCGGGCGGATATTCGCTACGTAACGGTTTTAAACAGGCAATGGTCGTTTTCGGGAAAAACGGCGGTTTACGACGGCCGGATGAACAACAATTACCGGAATCCCGTGCGAAAGGGTTACCTGCTTTTGCCTACCGAGACTTTCCAGAAAGGCATTGTACAGGATTTATTCCTGCAAGCTAAAAACGACCGGGAAATTTCTGCGCACGTGTGGCTCACGGATAACAAACTAACCTTAACGCCCGACGACGAACAGGGCCGGGAAATGACGCGCACGACAGCCTATCGCACCATGCTTCGCTATCGGGTGCGCTCGCTCACATTACGAACAGCATGGGTACGCGACATAATCGACTATGCCAAGGGCGACCTTTCACAACCCGATCATTCCGTAACGGATAAAATCGCCACGCGGATCGAGAATGACTTTTCGTTGCGCCCGGGAGCTAAGCCCAATCCGTTGTCCATCAAAACCGGGAGCGAATGGACGCACTATCGCTCGCGCGTGCCCGGCTATGTGTACTCGCCCGTGGCTGAAAACCGGACAGACGTTTTTTTGCTTACCCGCTGGCAGCCTGCCTCCCGAATCACGGTTTCCGTCAATCTCCGGCAAGGATTTGTTACCGGATTTAACCCGCCATTCACGCCGTCCGCCGGTGTGGAGCATCGTTTGATCCGGAAAAAACTTTATAATCTCTCCCTGAAAGGTTCATACGGGCGCAGCTACCGCGTCCCTACTCTGAACGAACGCCACTGGAAAGGCCTCGGTAACCCGGATATCCGCCCGGAAACGGGATGGAATAAAGAAATTGGAATAGAACAAACATTGAAATCCACGTCGGGAAGCACATGGCGGGCTTCGGTGACTCTTTACCATAACCGCGTTAAGGACTGGACCTACTGGAATCCGTCCAGAAGTTACCGTGTCGAAAACCTGCAACAGATCCTGGCCCGCGGGGTCGAACTGCAAACGAATTACCTGCATACAACGGAGCTCCGGCAAGCCGGGGTGGATGCCGGTTATGCATTTAACCGGAGCAGCCAGGAAAAGGCTTACGATAATTACTCCGAAGAAATCGTTGGCAAGCAGCTTGTTTTTGTGCCGGAGCATACGGCCTATGTCAATGCATTTTTTCAGCATAAATCCACCCGCATTACCGGACAGTTCCAGGCAGCCAGCCGACGTTACACAACATTCGATAATTCACAGTTTCTCGATGGCTATGGTTTGGTAAATCTCCTGGCCGAAACAACCATCTCCCTTGGTAAGGTAAGGGGCCGCATACAGGGACAGATCCGCAATCTGACCAACACGTTTTATTTAAATGTCAGAAATAATGCGATGCCGGGAAGAAGTTTTGCATTAAGTTTAACTTTTAGTTACGATTCTCAATAAATCAATGAAAATGAAAAAACAGTTAGCCAGTTCATTAGCAGTAGTTTTTACAGCCCTGGGAGCATGGTCGTGCGACCAGAGTGACCCGGCTCCGAAAGGGGATTTCGTGAGTGGTGTTTTTGTAATGAATGAAGGTAATTTCCTGCAAAATAACGGCGCTATCTCCTTTTTTCCCCGTGAAAACAACACCGCCAACGCCGACATTTTCGCCGCAGTCAATGGAAAAGCGCTGAATGGCGGGGTGCAGGACTATACGGCGTCGGGAGAACAAGGCATCATCCTGGTCGACAATTCCTCGGCGGGCCAGGACAAAGTACAGTTCGTTAACCGGTATACTTTCAAAGACGAAGGAGTCATCGGAGCGCCCGACATCGAGAATCCCCGGGAAGTTGTAATCGCCGGCAGAAAAGCATATGTGTCGTGCTGGGGCACCAACGCCGACTACAAATACAGCACCGGTTATATTGCGGTGATCGATATAAATACAAAAAAGGTGACCAAGAAAATCGACATCGCGAAAGGACCAGAAAACCTGGTTCTGAGCAATGGAAAACTGTTTGTAGGTACCACTACCTTTACCAACGGCAACATTCTTACGGTTATCAACACGAACACCGATGAAATCGCCCAGTCGATCCCTATGGAAGGGGTAGTTACGCCGATAGGCATCGACGCAAACGGCAAATTATGGATCAATGCGGGGATCAAAGCCGTACGGCTGAATCCTGAGTCGCTTACGTCCGAAGCCACTTTGGCGATCGGGACCGACGCCACCAAAGTGCCGGGTTCCTTCACAATGAGTTCCGACCTCAAAACAGTCTTCTTTGTATTGACACAATACGACGCCAATTTCAACCCGTCGGGTAAAACCTACAAATTCGGTATTACCGATTCTCAGGTGGACCTCAGCAAGCCCTTTATCGGCCGTTATTTTACAGGCTTGACAATCGATCCGTCTCAAGGCCTGCTTTACGCAGCCGTGACGCCGTCCCAGGCGCAGTCGGGCTATGCGATACGTTATCGCGTCGATGGAAACCTGGTCGATTCGGTGAAAGTCGGTATCGCCCCAACAGGATTTTTCTTTCAATAAGGGTTAATACGCCACGTCAAAGGTGGGATATCAGCGTAGCCGAAGCCTGATGGCGACATGCCACGGGTCCTGGCTACGCTGATATTGCTCAAACAAAAAAAGTCTCCCAAACGGAAGACTTTGCAATCCCGGAAGAATACGTTTACTTGAAAAATCCCTGGGGATCGGGCATTTTGGCTTTCAGAAGCTCCACAAAGTCGAGATTCAGCTGGCTGAAATCAAGGACCCGGCCTTTGTGCAGGTGCTCCCAGGATTTATCAAGCTCATCGAGGTTGTAATGCAGCAGCGCCAGGTTGTATTGGCCCAATGCATAAGTCGAATCAAGCGCGACAGCGCGTTTGAGCACCTCGCTTGCCTCTTCCAGTTCCTCCTTACGGCTTGTGATCGCGTACAATTTGAGCTGTACGGTCGACAAATCCACCAGCAGCGGCACATTGTCGCCCTGCAAGCTGACTCCTTTGCTCAGCATTCTTTTGGCGTCCACCCAGTTTTCGCGTTGGTAAGACACAACACCAAGCCCCCAGTAGGCCTCCACGTTTTTGTCATTCAGGAGTTGGGCAAGGTTAAAACGGTAGCAGGCGGTGTCCAGAGAACCTTCCTGCAAATATTCCCACGCGCGGGTGGCGAAGAAGCTGCTTGCTTCCGCCCGCGTCGAGAACGATTTGTCACAATCACTCAGGAATTTAATCTCTTCATCAATCTGCTCCGATGTCTTACTCACTTCCCCGAAGAGCGGGGTAATCCGCCTTTCATTCAAATTGAGAGGCTTTTTAGGGGCTACGTTTGTATCTGTGCTTGTACCCGCGCTTGCCAGATGCGTGTTTTGAGCAAGGCTCATTACAGGTATCAGGAGGGCAAGCCAAATTACAACAGATTCTTTCATAATTGACTTTAATAGAAGAACAGGTTTCTATTGTCCAAGTTAAACGGTTTTATTGGAATTGTATTGCATTACCTGCGTTTACTTCTTCCGCCCGTTGGCCTGCGCCCCTTACCGGTATTCCCCGGCGACCGCTTCGCAGGCGGCGGTGCCTGCCACTTTTTCTCATGAAATGCACCCTTGAATGTCGGATCTTCCTTGCGGCGCTGGTTGTCGATCTCGCGCAACATATCCTGCCGCTCCTGGAATGGTGTTTCCGTAATAGTTACTTCATCCGGAAACCTGGCTCTCGGGATTTCCATACGGATCATTGCTTCGATCTTCCGGATATGGTATTCGTCGGCAATCGTCATAAATGTGATTGCGCTGCCCACATTGTTGGCCCGGCCGGTCCGCCCGATCCGGTGCACATAGTCTTCATAGATAAGCGGTACATCGAAATTGATCACGTGGCTCACCTCGGTAATATCGATCCCCCGCGCCACTACGTCCGTAGCGACCATCACCCTTATTTGCCCTTCTCTGAATGCCTCCATCGCATTGATACGGGTATTCTGGCCCTTATTGGCGTGGATCACCCGTAGTTGCGCCTCCGGGACCGCCCTGTTCAACAGATTCTGATGGACAAGCCCGGCTACCTCGCGGCTGCGTGTGAATACGAGCACGCGTGTGAAGGTCTCTTTATCTTCCAGCAAATAGGATAGCAAATTGATTTTCGTTCGGAAATTCGGTACCTCGTAAATGGTCTGCGTCACCATTTCGGCGGCGGTAGCCTGAGGGGTAATCTCGATGCGCGTCGGGAATTCGAGAAATTCGTAGGAAAGATTCTCCACCTTCCCCGAAAATGTCGCCGAGAAAAGCATATTCTGCCTTTTGCGCGGGATCACTTCAAGCAGCTTGCGGATTTGGGGCATAAAACCCATATCCATCATTTTATCGGCCTCGTCGAGCACCATCACATTCAAATGCTTCACAACGATCTCTTCCTGGAAATACAGGTCCATAAACCGTCCGGGTGTCGCTACGACGATGTCGACACCCTTACGCAATGCTTCGATCTGCGTTTTCGGGCCTACGCCACCGTAAAGTACCACGGTACGGATATCGGTATACTTGCCGAGCTGAATAATGGCCTCCGATATTTGCATCGCCAGCTCGCGGGTAGGCGCCAGAATCAACGCCCTGGGATGCTGCCCCTGGGCATATTTGATGCGCATTAACAAAGGCAATGTATATGCGGCGGTCTTGCCGGTGCCGGTCTGGGCGATCCCTAAGATGTCCTGTCCTGCCAGCGCCACGGGGATCGCCTGTTCCTGGATGGGGGTTGGTTCGGTATAACCCGCTTCTTCGATTGCATCGAGCAATTGGCGGTTGAGCTTGAACTGCCCGAATGAGTTTTGCGTCTCTTGCATGGCGCAAAGGTACGAAAACTAAAACGGTAGCCCGCCATCAGCCTTTCACAACGTCGTCCACAAGCCCGGCTGAGCCGATATACAAGGGCGACCGCTGGTGGAACGATTGCGGCACGATGTCGAGGATGCTGCCAAAACCGTCGCTCGCTTTCCCGCCTGATTTTTCGGCGATAAATGCCAGCGGATAGCATTCGTATAACAGTCTCAGCTTTCCTTTCGGATCTTTTTTTAGTAGATGGATAGAGGTAAATCCCTCCCTTGAGCATATTTCTGTGAAAATCGCCCACGAGCGAGCCGATGTAGCGTGCACTGAAATTTCTGGACTTGCACTGCGCGATGTATTGCTGCACAAATGCCGGATAACTGTGATAATGCCCCTCATTCACGGAATAGATCATTCCGTCGGCCGGGGTTCCCATGTTTTTATGCGATAAAATAAACTCGCCCAGCGAATGGTCATAGGTAAAGCCATTTACACCGTCGCCGGTGGAGTAAACGAGCATCGTCGACGAGCCGTAAAGAATATACCCCGCAGCTACCTGCTTTCGGCCGCCTTGCAGGAAATCTTCCCGCGAGGCAGGGCCGTTAATCGGCGTTACCCGCCTGTAAATGGAGAAAATAGAGCCGATCGATACATTGACGTCGATATTGGAAGAGCCATCGAGCGGGTCCATGGCTACCACGTACTTCCCGTGATTGTTACCGGTGTGTATAATGTCCTCTTCTTCCTCGGAAAGGATCGCACAAACCTCACCTCCATTCTTCAATGCGCGGATAAAGCGGATATTGGCGACGATATCGAGCTTTTGCTGGTTTTCGCCCTGCACATTCTCCGTCCCGTTCCCGCCCGCAATATCGATCAGCCCGGCACGGTTAATTTCCCGGTTGATGATTTTTCCCGCGAGCGCGATGTCGCGCAGCAGTTGAGATAACTCGCCCGTCGCGTACGGAAATGCACTCTGGCTGTGCATAATAAACCGGTCGAGCGTAACGCCCACCGGGACCGCTAATTCCTGTACTGTTTTCGTCGCCATAGCATGTTGAGTTTCATGAGACTGGCGGGAAATTTACGTCCGGTTTTTTCCTATTTCCAAACAGTTCGAACTAATAAATTTTTTTAAAAATGAATATAACTTTCTCTCTATTAATTCACTGATTAGTCCTAAGGGTGAGCTAATTACGCGGTCGTCGTGTTGCACTTTTTAAATGTCCAATCGACATTAATCCGTATTTCTTAAATATAAAAAAGCACAAAGCGCTAACGCCCTGTGCTTTATAAAAAAAGTTGTGTTTTCGACGTTTATTTAAGCCTCGCCAGCGCCTCTGTCAAAGTCGCGATCTTCGCTTCGGCGTCGGCCTGTTTCTGGCGCTCTTTTTCGACGATGTCGCCTTTCGCATTCGCCACGAAACGTTCGTTCGAGAGTTTCTTCATGACAGAGTCGAGGAACCCTCTCGTATATTCCAGTTCGCGAAGCAGATTTTCACGTTCGGCCTCGACATCCAGCTCGTCGGCAAGGTTCACGAAAAACTCATCCGACTTCACCCGGAACGAAGTTCCTTCCGCTTCGCCGGTCACATAACGGATGCCCTCCACATTCGCCAGCTTTTCGATCAGCGGCGTCAGTGTATTGTAGCGCCCGTTCGCCTCGGAACGGATCGCGAGGGGTAATGCAGTTTTAGGACTGATACCTTTCGCATTCCGCAGATTGCGGATCGAGGAAACCAGTTCAAACAATATATCAAAGTCGTTCAGCAAAGCCTGGTCAAAATTGCGTGCCTGCGGAAAATGGGCGATACAGATCGAATCGTTCTCACTCCTTTCAATGATATTCTGCCAGATTTCCTCCGTGATGAAAGGCATAAACGGATGCAATAGACGCATCTGACGATCGAAGAAATCGAGCGTGGAATCGTAGGTAAGCAAATCGATCGGCTGCTCAAAGCCCGGCTTGATCATTTCGAGGTATTGTGCACAGAAATCGTCCCAAATCAGCTTATAGATCGAGCTTAACGCGTCCGAAATACGGAATTTCGAGAAATGGTCCTGCACTTCGGCCAGGGTCTGGTTCAGTTTGCTTTCAAACCATTGTACCGCCAGTCGGGAACCTGCCGGGGCTTCGATTTCGGTCGTCACGTTCCAGCCTTTTACCAACCGGAACGCATTCCATATTTTGTTTCCGAAATTCCGGCCCTGCTCGATCAGCTTCTCGTCGAACGGAAGATCGTTGCCTGCCTGGGAACTGAAAAGCATACCTGTACGAATGCTGTCCGCGCCATATTTATCGATGAGTTCAATCGGGTCGGGCGAATTGCCCAGCGACTTCGACATTTTGCGCCCCAGCTTGTCGCGAACGATGCCCGTCAGGTACACGTTCTTGAACGGATACTGCCCGCGGTACTCGTACCCCGCGATGATCATCCGTGCCACCCAGAAGAAAAGGATTTCCGGAGCGGTCACGAGGTCATTGGTAGGATAATAATAGTTGACTTCCTCGTTATCGGGCTCCTTGATTCCATTGAAAACCGAGATCGGCCACAGCCATGACGAAAACCAGGTATCCAGCACGTCGGGATCCTGTGTGAGGTCTTCCTCCGTTAATGCAAAAAGCTGGTATTCGTGCTGTGCCTTGCGCAGTGCTTCCCGCTTCGACTTCGCCACGATCATCGTGCCATCGTTGAGGTAATAGGCCGGAATGCGGTGGCCCCACCAAAGCTGGCGGCTGATGTTCCAGTCGCGCACGTTCTCCATCCAGTGGCGGTAGGTATTCTTGAATTTCGCGGGAATCAGTTGCACCGTATCATTCATCACATTTTCGAATGCGGGCTTGCTGATTTTCTCCATTTTCAAAAACCACTGTTCCGAAAGCCGCGGCTCGATCACCGAGTCCGTCCGCTCCGAATGGCCTACATTCGAACGATATTCTTCCACTTTCACCAGGTTGCCCGATTCTTCGAGCATCCTGATAATCTTCTTCCGTGCCACAAAACGCTCTTCGCCTACCAGGATCTGCGCCTTCTCATTCAGGGTCCCGTCCTCATTCAACAAATCGATAACGGGCAGGTTATGGCGCTTTCCAAGCTCATAGTCGTTGGTATCATGCGCGGGCGTCACTTTCAAACAGCCCGTTCCGAACTCCATTTCCACATAATCGTCGGCAATGATCGGAATGGCGCGGTTGATCAAGGGAATCAGCACCTTTTTCCCGATCAGATGCTGGTAACGTTCGTCCGCCGGGTTCACGCAAATCGCCACGTCCGCCATAATGGTCTCCGGCCGCGTAGTAGCAATCGTAACCCCTTCCTCCATATTCCCTCCTCCGTTCTCTTCTTCCAGAGGATACCGCAGATAAACCAGCTTCTGGTTCACCTCCTTCATGATCACCTCCTCGTCGGACACGGTCGTACGCGCCTGCGGGTCCCAGTTCACCATCCGGTGGCCGCGGTATATTTCTCCCTTATTATAAAGGTCAATAAAAACGTCGATCACCGAATCGTACAAATCCGGTTCCATGGTGAAGCGCGTACGGTCCCAGTCGCAGGAAGCACCGAGCTTACGCAGCTGTTTCAGGATAATGCCCCCGTATTTGTGGGTCCACTCCCAGCAATATTCGAGAAATTCCCCGCGGGTAAGGTCCCGCTTGCTGATTCCGCGCTCTTTGAGCATTGCTACCACTTTCGCTTCGGTAGCGATGGACGCGTGGTCGGTACCGGGTACCCAGCACGCTTCCCTGCCTTCCATCCGGGCCTTGCGCACCAGAATGTCCTGAATGGTATTATTGAGCATATGCCCCATGTGCAGCACGCCGGTCACGTTCGGCGGCGGGATCACGATGGTGTAGGGTTCCTTGTCGGGATTGGGTTTCGACTGAAAGAACTTGTTCTCAATCCAGTAGGAGTACCATTTATCCTCTATCTCCTGAGGGGCATAAGTTTTGGAAATCATTTTGCGTGTTCAGAAATTTACCGTAACTGTCGGTTAGTCATCTTAAAAAGACGGCAAGTTAGCGGTTACGGGCGATATTTCTAAACTATTTGCTCCTCTTTGCGGACCGGCAGCCAGATCGTAAATGTGCTTCCTTCACCTGGTTTACTTTGCAGGCGAACCGTGCCGTCATGCGCTTCCACCATTTTTTTGACATAACTCAATCCAAGCCCGAAGCCTTTCACGTCATGCAAATTACCCGTAGGCACACGATAGAATGTGTCGAATACCCGCTGCTGCTGCTCACGGCTCATGCCAATGCCCTTGTCGGCAATGGCGATCGCAATGCCCCCGTTCTCGTTCCGGGTTGTGATAGTTAAATGAAGCTTTTCAGGCGAGTATTTGATCGCATTGTCGATCAGGTTATTCAAAATATTGGAGATATGCACTTCATCGGCCGCCACTACGTCTTCTTCCGCATCGAAATTCAGGTCGACTTCCCCTTCTTTCTGCTCTATCTGCACGCTCTGTCCATTGAGCGCCTTGCCGATCAGGTCATGAATATTGGCATCGGTGATTTTCAGTTTCACATGGCCCTTGTCGAGCAGCGCCATTTGCAATACCTTCTCTACATGTGTTCCGAGCCGTTTGTTCTCCTCCCGGATAATTCCCAGATAGCGATCCAGGCGCGCGCCCTTCGGACTGCCTACCAGTGACGCCGAATTTTCCTGCGCCATTTCCGCTGCCAATGCAATGGTTGAAATGGGCGTTTTAAATTCGTGGGTCATGTTGTTAATGAAGTCGTTTTTGATATCCGAAAGTTTTTTCTGTCGAAGGATAGTCGTCACGGCCATATAAAAACAGGCCATGATCACAACGATCAGTACCCCGGAGCCTCCGAACATTACGCTCATATTGCTCAGAATATATCGCTGCTGGTCGGGGAAGAACACGTATAATGCATTCTGGGCGCCCAGCGTCTCATTGGGGAAAAGCGACGCCTTGTAGGATTTTTCTTCCCACTCGCGCGGCCGCATGCTCACGGTCGAAAAAATAAGGCTGTCCGCCGACTGGCCGCGCACCGCAAATTCATAAGGTAGAGTCACACCGTTCTGAACGAGCTGTTTTTTCAACAACGTGTCCAGTAAAAAGCGGTTCACGCGCTGTTCGATCGGTCTTTTGGTATAAATAAAATCCTTCATGACCTCTTTCAGCAGTTCGGCGCGGTCGGGCTCCGCCGTGGCTATCACCGCCCTGGATTTCTGCCTGGCTCCTTTTACGTGGTCCGGCAATGCTACCTTCCTGTTCGCTGTATTGCCCGAAACAGAGTCTTTTTTCACCCAGTCGCCGCCCTTCCTGCGAATTGCCGGATCGCCCATTCCGCGCATTGCATTACCCAGGCGGCGTTCGTCATCCAGCCTTCGGCGCATAAATTCGTCGATGCCGGCCATACCATATTGCTGGGCCTGGAAAAATTCTTCGATGATCCGCTGCTGATGATCGACCATCACCCTGAAATTGGGACTCAGCACATCCGTGGGTACCGCCTCGGTAATAATCTGGTAGTGGATCTCCTCCCCGTTCGGGCCAATAGCGATTTCCATCCGGGGCTGAATGCGGGGAGCCGCCTCGTGGACAGGCGCCTTGGGCGCGGGAGGGGCCGTCCGTTTCACAGGCATGTCGCGCAGCTGGGCAATGCGGTCGAGCTTGCTTTTCTGTTGCTCGGCCTCGATGCGGCGTTGCAGCAGGTACATCATTTCCTGCTTTTCCAACCGGTGCACCACCTGCTGGACCGATTCAGAAACCTTCTGGTTGAACTGGTCATTCCGTATCGCGATCGCCTCCCTGATCCAGTACCATTGAAAGCCGATCAGCCCGATCAAAGCCAGGCACATCAGCCCTACGATAATTTGTATTTTCCGCTTGGTCATATATTTCCACCTCCTGTGTGCAACGCGGGCAACCCTCCGCCCGACATTTGCCAAAAACAAATTTAATGTTTCGCCCCCGGCCAAAGGTGTTTTTAACATTATTTAACAGCGCCCCAAGCAACATAGCCATGGTTTTGCAATTCATTCAGACTCAAAACAAAAAAAGCTTATGAAAACTGTTTCAATTCAAAAACTGACATGGTCGCTGCTGCTTGTGGCGGCTCCCGCATTGCTATCCGTTGTACAGGCGCAATCCGACAAAAAGCCCGACGCCGACAAGAAGACGAGTATCCGGATCCGGGTCAGCGAGGACGATAACGGCAAAGTCCGGGACATTGAAAAAAATTACGAGGTAGGCGCGATGACCGACGATGAAAGACAAAAATTCATCGACAAAGTGCTCGATTCGTTGAATGTGGACAAGAAACGGAAACAAACCATTTCGATCACCGTCGACGACGGCGGCGATGGTGTGATAGCTGCGAGAAAGCGCAAAAAGGTAATCGTCGATCACCGCGATCCGCGCGAACCGATGGCCTTCCACTGGGACGGGAATTTCAAGTATGACCTCGACTGGGATTCGGAAAAATTCAGCGAGAACATGAAAAAGATCGAGAAGAACTTCGACAGGAACTTCCGCCCGAAGGCAAAGATCATGATGCGCGACATGGAAGATTTCGGCAGGAATTTCGGTAAAAACTTCGAGTACGCCTGGGATAACCCCGAAAACGGCAAGGCGGCTAGTATCCGCTCATTGAATGCCTATGCGAACAATCCGGCGGACGACGTGCTTAACCTGCGCTTCAGCGTGCCACAAAAAGGCAATGTAACCGTCACGGTTACCGACACAAAAGGCCGGGAAGTGGGTAAAAAAGAAATACACGAGTTCGAAGGCGAGTATGTAGGCCAGATCGAACTTAAGAAAAATACAAAAGGAACGCTGTTCGTAACGGTGGTTCAGAATGAAGATGGAGCGGTGAAAAGGGTGGTTATTCCCTGATTGGGGCCACTTTTACGATAGCGAATCCCCTTTACCGGAAACGATAAAGGGGATTTTTGTTGTAAAAATTATGCAACAATTTCGCCGACATATAGTAAGAGTTGTAAATTTGCCGCAAATTCACCATTTCTACCTCGACATCAATTTTTGAAGCAACTATGCTGAATCTTATACTGTTTGGCCCTCCGGGAGCCGGGAAAGGTACCCAAAGTGAAAAAATAATTGCAAAATACAATTTGATCCACCTTTCGACAGGAGATCTGCTGCGCTCGGAAATTCAGGCCGGTACCGAACTCGGGCTGAAAGCCAAAACATTGATGGACCAGGGAATCCTTGTGCCCGACGAGGTGGTGATCGGCATGATCGACAACAAGTTGAGAGAGCACCGCGACGCGGCCGGCTTTATTTTCGACGGTTTTCCGAGAACCGTAAAGCAAGCCGAAGCGCTCGATCAATTGCTGGCGAGCTACAATGAAAGCATTTCGGTAATGGTTGCACTGTCTGTCAACGACGACGAACTGCTGGCCCGGCTCCTGAACCGTGGCAAGACTTCCGGCCGCCCCGACGACCAGAACGAAGAGCTGATCGCCAAGCGCATTCAGGAATACAACAGCAAAACCAAGCCAGTGGCTGACTACTATCAGGGCCAGGGCAAGTTTGTTGCCATCAACGGAATAGGTGAAATCGATTTTATCTTCGGGGAAATCTCGAAGGCGATCGAAGCTGCCTGAATTTTATTTTCACTATACCCACTATGGCCTCCTCCAACTTCATCGATTACGTAAAAATCAATGCGCGCTCCGGCAACGGCGGTGCCGGCTCCATGCATTTCAGGCGTGAAAAGCACGTGGAAAAAGGCGGACCGGATGGCGGCGACGGCGGGCGTGGCGGGCACGTGATCCTCAAAGGCAATGCTCAGCTCTGGACATTGCTTCATTTAAAATATACCAAACACGTAAAAGCATTCGACGGCAAAGGCGGCGAAGGCGGCCGGCGAACCGGCGCGATCGGAAAGGATATTATCCTGGAAGTCCCGCTGGGCACGACGGCGAAAAATGCCGAAACCGGCGAGCAGCTTTTCGAAATCACCGAAGACGGGCAGGAAATGATCCTGCTTCGCGGCGGCCGGGGGGGACTTGGAAACGACCACTTCAAGTCGGCGACCAATCAAACCCCGCAATATGCCCAGCCTGGCGAACCCGGTAAGGAAGAATGGTTCATCCTGGAACTGAAAGTATTGGCCGATGTGGGCCTGGTCGGCTTCCCTAACGCCGGTAAATCCACATTACTTTCCGCAGTTTCGGCCGCCAGACCGGAAATTGCCGACTATCCCTTCACGACGCTGGTGCCTAACCTGGGCGTGGTACCCTACCGCGATTACAAATCCTTTGTCATGGCGGACATTCCGGGGATTATCGAGGGCGCTTCACAGGGCAAAGGACTTGGATTACGCTTCTTGCGCCATATCGAACGCAATTCTATCCTTCTTTTTCTGGTACCTGCGAGCAGCGAAAACATCGAGGCAGAATACCAGACGCTCGTCCAGGAGCTTCGCCTGTACAACCCTTCACTACTGGACAAAAAACGTATTCTGGCCATTTCCAAAATGGACCTGCTCACTGATGAAGAGCGGGTTACACTTCGGCAAAATCTACCAAACGGCATCCCGACACTCCTGATTTCTGCAGTTACCCAAGAAGGCATTGAACAATTAAAAGATAAAATATGGGAACTGATCAATTCGCCGTTTCCCGTACAATAATAAATTCTTGAATGAGGCAACCTTTCGGTGCAAATTGTGTGTCCAACTAGTTATTTCCCTGAATTTACAGTCACCATGAGACACAATCTACCGTATTTGTATTGGGTAGTATTTAGTATTATTTCTTTTACCGCACACGGACAGATCAGTATCGACTTCCCCTCCGATCGCGCCGTTTTTCAGCGTGATAAAAATAATAAAGCCAATATCTACATCGCGGGAAGCTACACCAAAGTAGTCGACAAGATCGAAGTAAAACTGACCAGGCGTACCGATTCGGGCGCCGACAGGGACTGGACCGGCATTAAGGACAACCCCCAGGGCGGCTTCTTCTCCGGCACACTTACCGATGTGCAGGGCGGCTGGTATCAACTCGAAATCAGGAGCTTAAAAGGTGGTCAGGTAGTTGAAACCAACCGCATCGATCATGTGGGCGTAGGTGAGGTGTTTATGATAGCCGGGCAGTCGAATGGTCAGGGATTCCGTAATGATGAAGCGGACAGATACTTCGATTGGGGTGTACAGGGTGCGGGAGACGACCGCGTCAGCGCCGTGGACTATTCGAATGTACAAACTGTCCCCGGACTTCCTGGCATCGGATCCGATTACCCTTATCCCACTTTCAGACACGTCGATTCTCAAACCGATATCGCACCCCGAGGAAGGTCCGCCTGGTGTTGGGGAAGATTAGGCGACCGGCTCGCTCAAAGACTGGGGGTGCCGGTGTTATTTTACAATGTCGCATGGTATGGAAGTTACGTGGGAGCCTGGCGGGAAAGTATCAACGGCGGAAGGCCAAAGTCAATCTATGCCGAGAACACTTATTTCGAACCTGCCGGAATGCCCTATGGAAATATGCGGGATGTAATCCGGCGCTATACTTCACTCACCGGATTGAGAGGAATCCTCTGGATCCAGGGGGGAGGCGGATAATGATATAGTGCCCCCGACGAATCGGAATAACTATTTCAATGATCTGAAAGCCGTAATCGAAGCGTCAAGAAACGAATCCGGCAAAGACATTTCTTGGATGGTATCCCAAACATCCTACAATAACAAAAATGGAACAGACACCGAAGTTATTGAAGGGCAAGGCATGGTTATCAACAATGTACCCAATGTATTTCAAGGGCCTCTCACGGATTTGATACAAATTCCACGTATAGACAATCCCTCTAATCCTATCCTGGGAGTTCATTTCGCGCAGGACGGCCTCACCCAGCTTGCGGATGCATGGTATGACCGCCTCAACGACGACTTTTTCAACCGCTCGAACCCATACCCGGGAATGACGCCGTTAAGCGTCGTCGCTTCCTGTGCAGGCAACGGCAATGTGACATTGACAGTCGAGAATCAAGGATTACATGATTTCAACTGGAGCAGCGGGGGCAACTCCAATAACGTACAAGTAGGCAATGGCATTTATCGGGTTACAGCCCGTGACGACCGCAACAACCTGATCTGGTCGCCTGAAATTCGCGTGTCGCAGCAGATCCAGCCGGACCAACCGACTATTAGAATCGACGGAAGTAACCCTGTCTGCTTAGGGAACACCGCTACATTGGTTTCAAGCTCCGGCGAAAATGCAACCTGGAACACCGGTGCGACCGGAGACCGCCTGCCCGTCACGGCAGGAGGAGATTATTTTGTAAAGGTGAAAAACATTTACGGCTGCGAAGCCACATCCGAAAAGGTGACCATGAAGGTGGTAACATCGCCGCTGCCAGCTACACCGAAAATTACTGCTTCCGGCGCACTTACTTTCTGCCAGGGTGGCGAAGTAACGCTCACCTCCGATTCGAAAGTTAAAAGCGTTTGGTCGAACGGCGTGACAAATGCAAGCATTACTGCGGTCTCTTCCGGCGATTTCAGGGTACGCGCTCTCGACGACGAGGGCTGCTATTCCCCTGAGTCGGAAGCGGTAACAGTCAAAGTCAATCCGCTTCCTGCGAAACCACAAATTTCGCTGAGCGGCGAAACGATATTCTGTGAAGGCGGGAATGTCACCATGACTTCCAGTTATGATAGCGGCAACATCTGGAGCACGTCCGCGACCACCAAAACGATTTCGGTCACTACAACGGGAACGTTTTCGCTTACGCAGCGCGACGCCAATGGCTGCGAGTCGAAATCCGATGAAGTGGCTGTCAAGGTAAACCCGCTACCTGCTACTCCCACAATCACTGCATTGCGACCAACCACGTTCTGCGACCGCGACTATACCCGTTTGCGCAGTAGCGAAGCCTATTCGTATCAGTGGAGCAATGGTTCGACCGAGCGCGAGATTGAGATAAGGACTTCCGGCAATTTTACTATTTCCGCCAAAGACGCAAATGGCTGCGTTTCTCCGGTTTCGCCTGTCGTACAGGTTGTGTCGAACCCGCTTCCTCCTACTCCGGTTATCACCGCCGACGGTCCAACTACTTTCTGTGCAGACCTAAGCGTAAACCTCACTTCAACCAATGCGGCCGGCTTTTTGTGGAGCAACGGTGCATCGACACAAACATTGAAAGTGACCGTTGCCGGCACCTATTCCGTGCAAACGATCAATGAATTTCAATGTTATTCCGACCCCAGCAATCAGATATCCACACAGACGCTCGCATTACCGCCTTCGCCAACCGTTACGGCCCGTGCTGCGACGACTTTCTGCGACGGTGATACGATTTACCTGAAAGCATCCAACGGCAACGAATTCTTTTGGAACAACGGGCTGGAAGGTGACAGCATCGGAGTATTCAAAACCGGTAATTATGCGGCCCGGATTATGGACGATCAGGGGTGTTACTCACCATATTCAGCGGCCGTTTCCATTGATGTTAAACCTTCTCCTACGGCCCCAATAATCAGGAAAGTGGGCGTTTACACTCTTTTGGCCGAAAATAACCTGAATTCAGGTGATCACGTCTGGAAATATAACGATGTTGAACTAACCGAAAACAGTGCGATATTGAAAGCTGTCCGGGCAGGTAATTATGTTGTCAATAATACCATCGTTTACAGTCCTACACTCACCTGTGCGTCTGAATTTTCGGAGCCGTTCACCTTTTACCCGGATACAGAAAATCCCGGTTTCGTAGCGTACCCCAACCCCAATACAACTGAACGGGTCGCGGTCGAGACATTAGCCGATGTCGTGAACGCCGACGTGCAAATCATCGACAGCCGCGGAGTTGTACACAGGACGTTCAGAGTCGCGAAATTCGACAGCCGGCAATACTTCAATCTGACAGGCCTTTCCAGCGGGATATACATTATCCGTATCACTTCCGCGTCGCTCAATGCGTCGCAAAAGCTGGTAATTGTACGTTAGAAAACGCCCCGTATATTATTTAAGAATACAGGGCTGAGACAATTTAGCTGCCGATCACGAACAAGAGAGCGCCTCAAAAATGGCGCTCTCTTGTTCGTTTTATGGTCTCTGGTACTTGATAGCCTTATCTGACCACCAGTACTTTTTTTACCATAATCTACCGTAAATCAAAAAACCCGGAATAGTGATATTATAGCCAAAATAATCCTTTACATTTGTGACCGTTTTGCAATTGAACACATTAACAAAACCAAAACCGTCTATCGTTATTGCTTACAAGACTTTACCTGTATCAGAATTTACCAATGCGTTATAGAATTATCCTTCCGGTTGTAGCAAAGGCATTGCTGTTGATTTGTCTCGTTTCATCGACAGTCTTTTCTCAGATTAAAATCACCTCCCCTACTTTTCAGGCCGTCTATCAGCGCGATATTTTCGGACAGAGAGAGCTTACTGTATCTGGCACATTCACAGCTTTAATGGACAAAATTGAGATAAGGGCTGTTCCGGTGGTGCAGGGTCAAGGCGTTCCCGCACCTTGGCAGGACTTGCAAGTTGCACCAAAAGGTGGTGTCTTTACAGGGAAGATAACGCTCTACGGAGGCTGGTATACGTTGGAGGTCCGCGGGATCGCCGACGGTAAAGTAGTCGGACGTGACGTTTTATCACGTGTTGGTATCGGCGAAGTGTTTCTTATCGCAGGCCAGTCGAATGCACAAGGATTGAAAGGGAAACCGACACCGCCGGGCGCCAGCGACGACCGGGTACTGTATGTCGACAATTATAACAACGACGAATTCGGTGATTATAAGGACAGGCTCAACGATCCCGTTCCACCGACGTTCTCAAAAATTACAAGTAATCTTCAAACCATGTCGCCACGTGGCCAGACGGCCTGGTGCTGGGGCGCATTGGGTGATTTGCTCGTTGCGAAACTCAACGTGCCGGTGCTTTTCATTAACGCCGCCTGGGAAGGCACCGCAACCCAAAACTGGGCGGAAAGCGCCACAGGTAAAAAAGACTGTCAGCTACTACGGTCATGAATATGCCCCTCAAATGCCATATGCCAACCTGAGAATTGCTGCGCGTAACTATGGCAACCAGTATGGCGTTCGTGCCGTGCTTTGGATGCAAGGCGAAACGGACGGTTTTTTTGGCATTACGAGTGCCGAGTATCAGAAAAACTTACAGACGGTTATCGACAAACTGCAAGCGGATACGCAAAAACGAATTACTTGGGTAATCGCCCGTACCAGCAGAGCAGGCACCAACCCAAGTAATTCAAAAACTTATCCGGCTATTATTGCAGCGCAAAATGCGGTAATAAACACCCCATTCAACCCTACATATCCGGGCCCGGAAACTGATCCGCTTGTACCTAACCGCGTCGATGGCCTCCACTTTGAAGGCGAAGAACAGCTCCGGATTCTGGCAAATGCGTGGAACGAAAGTCTCGACGCCAACTTCTTCGCTACCGTTACACCTGCGGCGCCTGCGACGATCCCTACGATTACAGCTGTTTGCACGACACAAAACAACGCCGTTACGCTTTCCCTGCCCGCAGAATATGCATCTTACGAGTGGCGAAGCAGTAAAAGCAACGCGGCTATTGGCATAGGCAGTACCATCACAGTTAACCAGGCAGCTACGTACAGTGCTACAGTCCGTGACGCAGCTGGAAATTCCATATTGACTCCCGTGGTTGTTCTCGACCACGATGCAAAACCTGCCCAGCCAAGCATTCTGCAATCCGGAGAGCAACAAGCCTGCGCTGATTCCTCATTCCGCTTCTCGGTGAATGATGACGGCTACATTTATAACTGGTTTAAGGAAAACACAACTACCCCGGTTGCCTCGGGCGCACTTGCCAGCATTGCCGAAAGTGGCAACTACTATGTAAAGGCACAGAATATTTTCGGATGCGTTTCCGAAAATTCAGCGTCCTCCAAACTAACTATCCGTGCTAAAATTTCTAAACCGACCATTGAGCCATCGGGACCGTTCAGTGTATCGGCCAGTATCCCGGAAGCCGATGAAGTAAACGAAGTCTTCATGTGGCGCCGGCCCGAGTCGGAAAGTGACACAACGGCGACACTGATTAAGATTCTTAAATCAGGAAATTATTCTGTCAAAGCAAAGGTTACGTATTCAATTGGCAGCAACAACCTGGTTTGTTATTCCGACACCGCTTCGAGGGAGTTCAAAACCAATGAACGGAACGAAGTGGTGATTTACCCGAACCCCAGCCAGGGAGCTTACATTTACATCGAGTCCAGGGATAACATCAAGGATGCGGCGGTTACACTGTTCGACATTCGCGGCAATGTCATCAAGACCACCCCGCCAAAACTGCTCGATAGCCGGATGCAGATCGACGTCGGCCTTCTGCCAACGGGCAAGTACATTCTCCGTGTAACAGGCCAGGGAGAGACCCTCACGAAACAAATTGTAATAAGATAACTATTTCTTCTCGATTAAGTACTAAATAAGCCCCGCAACAACGGGGCTTATTTAGTATGATACTAATTAGACGAAAGAATTTGATTGATAAATTTGCAAAGGCTAATTTTGAGAAACGGGAAGGAATGTAACCTGCGGACAACAGTTTTGCGGCTTTCCTGACCGGTTATAACCGACCCATTGAGATGAAAAACACATATCTCCCTTCCGATTATTTGCCCATCATTGTGCAATTTCTGCTTGCCGTTGCCTTCATCGGAGGTACGATGATTGTTACTCACCTGATCGGCCCAAGCCGGAGAAGCAAAAAGAAAGACGATCCGTTTGAATGTGGTATCGAGTCGGTTGGCGACGCCCGGACGCCTATTTCTGTAAAGTACTTTCTGGTGGCGATCCTTTTCGTGCTGTTTGACGTAGAGGTGATCTTCATGTATCCCTGGGCTGTAAATTTCAAAGGTCTGGGAATGTTCGGTTTTGTGGAAATGTTATTGTTCATGGCCCTTCTATTGTCCGGTTTCTACTACGTGATCCGCAAAGGCGTATTGAACTGGGAAGAATAGGCCGGAACATTCAAAATACTGAGAATTATGAAAGAAGTTAAGATAGTTGAGGCCCCAGACGGGCATAGCGGAGCCGGTTTTTTCGCGACGTCGCTCGACAAGGCGATAGGCCTCGCTCGGAGCTATTCCCTGTGGCCGCTGCCGTTTGCGACTTCCTGCTGCGGTATCGAATTTATGGCTACCATGGGAGCGCACTACGATATCTCACGTTTCGGTTCGGAGCGCCCGAGCTTCTCGCCGCGCCAGGCCGACCTGCTGATGGTAATGGGCACTATTGCCAAAAAAATGGCCCCGGTGGTAAAGCAGGTATATCTTCAGATGGCCGAACCGCGCTGGGTAATGGCCGTGGGCGCCTGTGCTTCCAGCGGCGGTATTTTTGATACTTACAGCGTTTTGCAGGGGATCGACCGCATTATTCCCGTGGACGTGTACGTACCAGGCTGTCCGCCACGCCCGGAGCAGATCATTGATGGCCTCATGCAGATCCAGTATCTCGCCCAGAACGAAAGCCTTCGTCGCCGGAATACCGACGAATACCAGGAATTATTGGCATCTTATAATATTCAATAAACCCCTATGCTTACTAACCAGGAGGTAGCCGAAGGGCTTTTGGAAAAATTCGGTGATCAGGTTTTTAATTTCGAAGAACCTTACGGGCTCCTCACTCTTTCCACCACGCGCGAAGAGATCATTCCGCTGATGGAGTTCCTGAGAGATCACAAAACCTGGCAGGTTATTTTCCTCACCGATATTACTGGTGTGCAATATCCTGACAATAAAGGACAAGAGTTCGTGGTCGTGTACCACATGCACAGCTTCGTGCATAATTTTCGTATCCGCATTAAAGTAGCCCTCTCGGAGGCTGATTTGCATATCCCGACCGCCACCGGCCTGTTCGCATCGGCCAACTGGATGGAACGGGAGACTTATGATTTTTTTGGGATCTTGTTTGACGGGCATCCGAACTTGCGCCGTATCCTCAATATCGAGGAAATGGATTACTTCCCGATGCGCAAGGAATACCCGCTCGAAGACGCCACCCGCGAAGACAAAATCGATGCCCTATTCGGTCGCTGACCTTTTTTGAGCAAGACATGGCAGATATTGAATTATTACCGCATAACGTCCCTTCTCAAAGCGAGCTCCCCGAGCTGGTTGAAGAACTGACCACCCTTAACCTCGGTCCTACCCACCCCGCAACGCACGGTATTTTCCAGAACGTCCTGAAAATGGATGGTGAAAAAATCGTTTCGGGTGAGCAGACCGTCGGTTATATCCACCGCGCATTCGAGAAAATCGCCGAAAGACGGCCGTTTTACCAGATCACGACCCTCACCGACCGGATGAATTATTGCTCGTCGCCGATCAATAACTTCGGCTGGCACATGACGGTCGAGAAGCTGCTGGGCATCGAAGTTCCGAAACGCGCGCAATACATCCGCGTAATTATGATGGAGCTCGCGCGCCTTACCGACCACATCATCTGCAACAGTATCCTTGGTGTGGACACGGGTGCATTCACCGGCTTTTTGTATGTAATGCAGAAGCGCGAGGAGGTTTACGAGATTTACGAGGAAGTCTGCGGTGCCCGGTTGACAACCAATATGGGCCGTGTCGGCGGAATGGAGCGAGATCTTTCCAGCACCGCCATCCGTAAGATCAAAGAATTCATCAAATCGTTCCCACCCGTGTTGCGCGAGCTTGAAAAACTGCTCAACCGCAACCGGATATTTATGGACCGTACCATCAATGTAGGTGGCATTTCCCTGGAACGTGCGTTGTCGTATGGATTTACAGGCCCTAATCTCCGTGCCGCAGGCCTGGATTACGACGTCCGTGTGATGAACCCGTATTCTTCGTATCAGGACTTTGAATTCGACGTGCCTATCGGTCAGAACGGCGATACTTACGACCGCTACATGGTCCGTAACGAAGAAATGTGGCAAAGCCTGCGGATTGTGGAGCAGGCCATCAACAACTTGCCCGAAGGCCCATATTATGCCGATGCGCCGGAGTTTTACCTTCCCCCCAAAGAGGAAGTTTACAAAAACATGGAAGCGCTGATCTACCATTTCAAGATTGTAATGGGCGAGATCGACGCACCTGCTGGCGAAGTTTACCACGCCGTAGAAGGTGGCAACGGGGAATTGGGCTTCTACCTGATCAGCGACGGGGGACGGGCGCCTTATCGCTTGCATTTCCGCAGACCGTGCTTCATCTATTATCAGGCATATCCTGAAATGTGCAAAGGCGCAACGCTCTCGGACGCGATCCTGACGATGAGCAGCCTCAATGTCATTGCAGGTGAACTGGATGCTTAAAGTTTGAAAAGACCCTTTTAGAAATGACCGAATCACCTAATCTGGTTGCGTTCACTCCCGAACGACTCGAAAAAGTAAAAGAAATTATCGCTCGTTATCCCGAGGGCCGCCAGAAGTCGGCTCTTTTGCCCGTTTTGCACCTCGCCCAGGAACAATGGGGCTGGGTGAGCAGCGAGGTAATGGATTACGTTGCCGGTCTTTTGAATATACTGCCCGTTGAAGTGTACGAGGTAGCCACATTCTACACGATGTACCACCTCGACCCGGTTGGCAAGCATGTGATCGAATACTGCCGTACAGGGCCGTGCTGCCTGATGGGCGGTGAAGACGTGTATGGTCATTTGAAGAAAAAACTGGGCATTGAGGCGGGTGAAACCACTCCCGACGGCCTGTTTACATTGAAAGAAGTTGAATGCCTCGCAGCATGCGGCTGGGGGCCGGTTTTCCAGATCCGCGAGCAGTTCTACATGAACCTGACCAATGAGAAGGTCGACCAAATCATAGAAGAGTTAAGCAAATAAGCTTTCAGAAGCTGAAAATATTCCTCAAATGGCTAGAAAAATTTTAACGGAGCATATCAATGTCCCCGGTATCGAGACCTTCGATGTTTATCGCAGACAGGGAGGTTATACCGCCGTTGAAAAGGCTATCAAAACCATGACCCCGGAAGAGGTGGTGGAAGAAGCGAAAAAATCAGGTGTACGCGGCCGTGGTGGTGCGGGTTTCCCGATGGGCATGAAATGGGGCTTCCTGGCCAAGCCCGAGGGCGTTCCCCGTTACCTGGTTTGTAACGCCGACGAATCGGAACCGGGCACATTCAAGGACCATCATTTAATGAAATCCATCCCTCACCTGCTGATCGAGGGGATGATTATTTCGAGTTACGCGCTGGGGGCTAACAAGTCGTTCATCTACGTGCGCGGCGAGCTCATGTACGTGATCCGCATTCTCGAAAAAGCCATTGCGGAGGCAAAAGCGCAGGGTTTTTTAGGTAAAAACATTCTGGGCTCCGGCTACGACCTTGAGCTGGTCGTGCAGCCGGGAGGTGGCGCTTACATTTGCGGTGAAGAAACCGCATTGCTCGAATCCCTCGAAGGGAAAAGAGGCAATCCGAGAAACAAACCGCCATTCCCTGCGGTAAAAGGTCTTTACCAGAGCCCTACCGTAGTGAACAACGTGGAGTCGATTTCCAATATGCCGTGGATCATCAACAATGGCGGCGATGCCTATGCGGCAATCGGGATTGGCAGGAGTACCGGTACCAAGTTGATTTCTGCATCAGGGCACATTCAAAAACCCGGCGTTTATGAAATCGAGCTGGGTGTAAGCGTTGAAGAGTTTATCAATTCGGACGAATATTGCGGGGGTATCCGTAAAGGCCACCATCTGAAAGCATTGGTAGCCGGCGGCTCCTCAGTACCCATTCTTCCGGCTAACCTGATTATGAAAACCGCGAACGGCGAAGATCGCCTGATGACGTATGAATCGCTTTCAGACGGCGGTTTTGCAACAGGTACGATGCTCGGTTCGGGCGGTTTTATTGTTTTTGACGAAACAGCCTGCATCGTTCGCAATACCTGGAATTTCTCGCGCTTTTATCATCACGAATCGTGCGGACAGTGCAGCCCATGCCGCGAGGGAACGGGCTGGATGGAAAAGGTCCTCCACCGCATCGAGCACGGCCATGGCAGCATGCACGACATCGATTTGCTCGTAGATATTTCAAAGAAAATAGAAGGTAACACCATTTGTCCGCTCGGCGATGCGGCCGCCTGGCCCGTAGCCAGCGCAATTCGCCATTTCCGAGACGAATTTGTGTGGCATATTACCCATCCGCAGGAAGCGACACAACCGGGCGCGGTTTATATGGGTGAAATGGCCCTGGTGTAACAAATCTCAGAACATTGTACAGGATTGGACATGGAAGAAGTTAAACCCCAATTGTTGAAAATTACATTCGACGGCATCGAGGTCGAAGTGGAACCCGGGACTACCATCATGCAGGCGGCTCGCAAGATCGCCGAAGCGGATGAAAGCCAGGGCCACCTTGTTCCGCCGGCGATGTGCTACTATAAACCGCTGCCTGTTTCAGGAGGTAAATGCCGGGCCTGCCTGGTGAAAGTGACTGCGGGTTCCGCCAAGGATCCCCGTCCGATGCCGAAGCTGGTGCCGTCCTGCATTACGCAGGTTCAGGATGGAATGGTGGTTGAAAATACGACCAACCAGGCGGTGCTCGATACCCGCAGGGGCATCGTAGAATTTCTGCTGATCAATCACCCGCTCGACTGCCCTATTTGCGATCAGGCCGGTGAATGCCATTTGCAGGATTTCGCATTTGAGCATGGTTCGGTAAAAACACGCTACGAGGAGGAAAGAAGGACTTTCGACAAAATCGATATCGGTCCTTACGTGCAGCTCCACATGACGCGATGCATTCTTTGCTACCGCTGCGTGTATACCGCCGACCAGATTACCGACAAGCGCGTTCATGGGGTGATGAACCGTGGGGACGCTTCGGAAATCAGCACCTACATCGAAAAAGCGATCGATAACGATTTCTCCGGAAACGTGATCGACGTTTGTCCGGTAGGCGCGCTGACCGACAAGACATTCCGTTTCAAGAACCGCGTATGGTTCTCCAAACCCGAGGATGCTCACCGCGAATGTGACAAATGCTGCGGCAAAGTGACATTATGGTATCGCGGGGAGGAAGTGATCCGCGTTACGGCCCGTAAGAATACCTGGGGCGAGGTAAACGATTTCATTTGTAATACCTGCCGCTTTGAGAAAAAACAAACCAGCGACTGGGTATTGGAAGGACCTACCAAAGTAAAACGCAGTTCGGTAATATCGGCGAACAAATACCGGAAGGATCTGATCGCGAAACCCAATTTCGCATTGAAACTGGCTGCATCGCAGTTCAAAAAAATCGACGACTCGAGGCCCTATATAACCGATCCGGAAACGATTCGTCACCTGAGCATCGAGAATAATGAAAAGGCTAACCATCGTTCGCTGGCAGCCAGGAATAATTAAGGAAATCAGTCAAAGCAGCCGGATAAAATTGCTTTCAAATGGATTTAGTAGAATTTCTTGTTAAAACCGTAACCATCGTCGTCGTCTTCGGACTCACCCTTCTGATTGCCATGTATTCCACATGGGCTGAACGGAAGGTAGCAGGTTTCATCCAGGATCGCAGCGGCCCGAACCGTGCGGGTTGGGGCGGACTTTTGCAGCCGCTCGCGGATGCCGGTAAAATGTTCTTCAAAGAGGATTTTATCCCCGCACTGGCCAATAAATGGCTTTTCATCGCGGGTCCCAGCCTGGCGATGTTAACTGCCTTGCTCGCGAGCGCGGTTATCCCATTCGGCAGCACATTCCGTATTGCCGGCCATGAAGTGGCATTGCAGGGTGTCGAATCCAATATCGGTATTCTGTACGTTTTCGGCGTTGTGGCATTGGGTGTATACGGGATCATGGTCGGAGGCTGGGCTTCGAACAACAAATTCTCTCTTCTCGGAGCGATCCGCGCCGCCTCGCAAAACATCAGTTACGAAGTAGCCATGGGCCTGTCACTGATCGCGATCCTGATGATGAGCAGTTCGCTGTCATTGGGCGAGATCGTTGCGCAGCAGCATGGTATGAACTGGAATATCTTCTACCAGCCGTTGGGCTTCATTATTTTCATTACCTGCTCGTTCGCTGAATGTAACCGTGTCCCATTCGACCTCCCCGAATGCGAAACTGAGCTTGTGGGTGGTTATCATACCGAGTATGGTAGTATGAAACTGGGCTTCTATCTGTTTGCGGAGTATATCAACATGTTCATTTCCTCGGCCATCATTTCCGTGTTGTATTTTGGTGGTTATAACTATCCGGGAATGGATTTTGTCTACGGGCAGCTGGTTAAGGCTTTCGGAACTGAAACAGGGCACAACATAGCAACGTTGATCGGAACGGCAGTTTTCTTTGGAAAGGCATTGTTCTTCGTGTTCTTCTACATGTGGGTACGTTGGACGATCCCCCGTTTCCGCTACGATCAGCTGATGAACCTCGGTTGGAAAAAGCTGATCCCGCTTGCCATTTTTAACATCCTCATCACTGGTGCTGCGGTGCTTTTTCTTAAGCCTGTAATCACTTCGTGGTTGAATTAATTTCAAAATCGTATTGCCATGCAATTGACAAATCGCTCAAAGCAAGTAAGCAATAAACAAATGACGCTGGCCGAACGCGCCTATCTGCCTGCTATTGCAACAGGTCTGGCGATTACGATCAAGCACTTCTTCTCAAAGAAAGTTACGATCCAATACCCCGAAGTGAAACGGTACCTTGGCCCGGTTTTCCGCGGGCGACATATTCTGAAAAGAGATGCCGAAGGTCGCGAACGCTGTACAGCCTGCGGGTTGTGTGCGGTAGCCTGCCCTGCGGAAGCGATTTCGATGGTTGCCGCCGAGCGTGTGAAGGGAGAAGAGCATCTCTACCGTGAAGAAAAATACGCGGCCGTTTACGAGGTTAATATGCTGCGCTGCATTTTCTGCGGCCTGTGCGAAGAGGCGTGTCCGAAACAGGCCGTTTACCTGCGCCACGACGAGTTCGTACCCGTGTTTACGGAACGCGACCAGGTGATCTGGGGCAAAGACCTCCTCGTGGAAGATATGAACAACCGCTATACCCGGGAAGCCTGGACCAAGGAAGAAGCACGTGCCCTGGATGCCAAAAGAGCCCGTGGTGAAGCTACCAATGTTGTTCCAAGAGCTATTCCTTGATCGGTAAACCAAGAACTGTCAGCAGTTACAAACATCATGAATTCAGCAGTATCGTTTTTTTATTTTCTATCCTTTCTGACCATCCTGAGCGCGGTGATGGTCGTCGTGTCGCGCAACCCCATTCACAGCGTTCTTTACCTGATCCTGACGTTTTTTACGCTCTCAGGGCATTATATCCTGCTGAATGCACAGTTTTTGGCTGCTGTTAACATTATCGTGTATGCGGGCGCGATTATGGTGCTTTTCCTCTTCGTAATCATGTTCCTCAATATGAAGCAGGATCAGGAGGAGGCTAAAACCAATCTGACAAAAATAGCCGCGACCATCGTCGGCGGGACCGTATTTGTAATCCTCTTCGGCGCTTACCGTAAAACCGCGATCGCACCATTCGACCCGCAAACCTACGATTCGCAGGTCGGTATGATCGAAAGCCTCGGACATATGCTTTTCCGCGATTACCTGCTGCCATTCGAACTGGCCTCGATTCTTTTGCTCGTAGCGATGGTCGGCGCCGTGCTACTCGGCAAACGCGAAATCGGCGAACGGCATTTTTAGGAGTTAGAAGTTTGCGAGTTTAGAGTCTAAGAGTTTAAAGTCTGGTTAATCAATCTGGATCCAATTATTACCCTAAAACAAAAATGGAGATGTTTGTAAGAACATCTCCATTTTTGTTTTGCCGGCTTGCCGGTTACGCCTCTTCTACCTCTGAATAAGCCTCAACCGGGATGCAAGAGCAGATCAGGTTCCGGTCGCCGTAAGCGCTGTCTACACGGCTTACGCTTGGCCAGAACTTGTTAAAGCGCAGGTATGGCAGCGGGAATGCGGCTTTTTCGCGGCTGTACGAACGATTCCAGCTTTCGTTCAGTAATACGCGCGAAGTATGCGGTGCATTCTTCAATACATTGTCTGTCCGGTCGGCAATTCCTTCTTCCACTTCCCGGATCTCATTACGGATCGCGATCATTGCGTCGCAGAAACGGTCCAGCTCCGCTTTCGATTCGGATTCGGTAGGCTCGATCATCAATGTGCCGGCAACCGGGAATGAAAGGGTTGGTGCATGGAAACCGTAGTCCATCAAACGTTTCGCCAGATCCTCGGCTTCCACGCCGACCGCTTTGAAGCTGCGGCAATCAACGATCATTTCATGTGCGCAACGGCCGTTTGCACCCGTATAAAGCACCTCATAATGGCCACTCAGGCGTTCCTTAATGTAGTTTGCGTTCAGGATAGCGTATTTGGTTGCATTAGTAAGCCCTTCTCCGCCCATCATGGCGATGTATGCATAAGAGATCGTCAGAATGCTTGCGCTGCCATAAGGTGCGGCAGAAACCGCCCCTGCTTGTCCGGCAGGCAAATGTTCCGGTTGCGTGCTGAAATTCACGTGTCCCGGCAGGAACGGCATCAGGTGCTCGGCCACGCCGATCGGCCCTACGCCAGGACCGCCGCCGCCATGCGGGATGCAGAATGTCTTGTGCAGATTAAGGTGGCAAACATCGGCACCAATGCTGGCGGGGCTTGTAAGACCCACCTGCGCGTTCATATTTGCACCGTCCATATAAACCTGTCCGCCGAACGAGTGGATCATCGAACAGATTTCAATAATGCTTTCTTCATAAACACCGTGCGTCGAGGGATAGGTTACCATCAGGCACGACAGATCGGCGGCATGTTGCTCCGCTTTCTCGCGCAAATCTTCCACATCTATATTACCACGCTCGTCGCATTTGGTAACTACCACCTTCATTCCTGCCATCACAGCGGAAGCCGGATTGGTTCCGTGCGCCGACGAAGGGATCAGTGCCACATTGCGATGTGCCTCGCCGCGGCTTTCATGGTATGCGCGAATGGCCATCAAACCGGCATATTCGCCTTGCGCGCCCGAGTTTGGCTGGAACGACATCGCCGCGAAACCGGTGATCTCGCAAAGCCAGGTATTCAGCTCGCTCACCAGCTGCGCATACCCACCAACCTGATTGGTAGGTGCAAACGGGTGCAACCCTCCAAACTCCGGCCACGTAAGCGGGATCATTTCGGCAGTAGCGTTCAGTTTCATCGTACAGCTACCGAGCGAAATCATGGAATGTACCAGCGAAAGGTCCTTGTTTTCCAGAGATTTCAGATAACGGAGCATTTCGTGCTCGGTATGGTGCGTATTGAAAACCGGATGTGTGAGGTATTCCGAAGTTCTCACCAGGTTTTCGGGCAGCGAGAATTCCAGTTCCTCGTCGATCACCATTTCGCCCTGGAAACCGGAAACTTCCGCAAATACATTCAGCAATGCGATCACGTCGTCGAATGTCTTCGCCTCGTCAAATGATACCGAGAGGCTTTCGTCACCGTGATATCTCAGGTTAATGCCCCATTTCAATGCCTGCTCACGCAATTTGCGGGTCAGTGGCGTCCTGAGCGTTACGGTATCGAAATAATTTTCAGTAACAACCTCGTAATTAAATTTCCTTACCGTATCCACAAACAGGCGGGTAAGGCCGTGAACGCGGCCTGCAATATTTTTGATACCCTCGGGCCCGTGGTAAACCGAATAAGCACCGGCAATAACGGCCAGCAATACCTGCGCGGTGCAAATGTTGGACGTGGCTTTTTCCCGACGGATATGCTGCTCACGCGTCTGCAACGCCATACGCAATGCGCGATTACCTTCGCCGTCTACCGAAACACCGATAATACGGCCCGGAATCTGGCGTTTATAAGCATCTTTGGTCGCGAAATACGCAGCGTGCGGACCGCCGTAACCCATTGGCACGCCAAAACGCTGAGACGAACCGATTACCACGTCGGCGCCCATTTCGCCCGGTGATTTCAGGAGCGTCAATGCGAGCAGGTCTGCTGCAACAGCCACGGTAATCCCCAACTCATGCGCCGAAGCGATAAAATCCGTATAATCGATCACCTCGCCGTCGGTAGCCGGGTACTGAACGAGCGCGGCGTAAATATCTTCGTTGGTAAGATCCACGGTCGCGTGGTTGCCTACCACCACTTCAATGCCGATTGGCTTTGCGCGGGTATATATCAGGTCGATCGTTTGCGGGTGGCACAGTTCCGACACGAAGAATGTGTTGGCTTTCTTTCTTGCACCAGCCTTTACAGCATTCAGCATGGTCATCGCCTCAGCGGCGGCGGTCGCTTCGTCGAGCAGTGAGGCATTCGCGATTTCCATTCCCGTCAGGTCGGTTACCACCGTCTGGAAATTCAGGAGCATTTCGAGCCGTCCCTGGGCGATCTCCGCCTGATACGGAGTGTAAGCAGTATACCAGGCCGGGTTTTCGAGGATATTCCTCAGAATGACGTTCGGTGTGATGGTATCGTAGTAACCCGTGCCGATGTACGATTTCAGCACCGCGTTTTTGGAAGCAATTCTTTTAATGTATTGTAAAAATTCCTGCTCCGATTTGGGCCTCGGCAAATTCAGTGGTTTTTGTAGACGGATCGCAGAAGGCAGAGTCTGGTCGATCAGCTCGTCCACTGATCCCGCTCCGATAGTCTTCAACATTTCCTGCAATTCCTGTTCATCTTTACCGTGGTGACGGTTTTCAAACTTGTCCTGGTTTCGAAG
Organism: Dyadobacter sp. 676; assembly: GCF_040448675.1. Lineage (NCBI taxonomy): Bacteria > Pseudomonadati > Bacteroidota > Cytophagia > Cytophagales > Spirosomataceae > Dyadobacter > Dyadobacter sp. 676. The sequence goes on from NZ_CP159289.1 coordinate 2,808,773, forward strand.
ATTAACTTTCATTCAAGTTAGGCTGAGAACGCCGCTATTAGGTGATTTTAAAATACAAAAGTAAGCAAATCCAACCAAATCTTTCAGAGATCGATGGCTATGCTTACTCTTGATTATGTACAAAATGTATTAAACGGAAGTTCCTAGTGGTTAGGGCAGCCGCAATCTGTTTTTCGTTTGAATATTCCAAGGAATTTCTTGGATCTGGGCTTCTTATAACCCTTGTATTTTTTCTTTTTACCAAACAGCTCCACTTTGGCCGCATCCGGAGCAGCTGAAACGGTTGCCGCCGAAACTGTTTGTACACCTGAAATACTGCAAATCAATGCCAGTACCAGAAACCAGGGAGTAATTTTCTTCATCATTTTCATGCGATGGATCGTCAAAGGTTACTAATGCAACGCAATGCATGCCTGTTTCGGTATGCATTGCGCAAAGCCGTTCACAATTTTCCAAAAATTTTATGCCTTTACCAATTCCAGGATCGTGATTTCGGGCAGGATGCCCACACGGCCGGGATAACCCAGATAACCAAATCCGCGATTGACGTACAAATACTGATTATTCTGCTCGTACAGCCCCGCCCACTGCTTGTAACGGTATTGAACGGGGCTCCATTTCAGTTTGCCGATCTCTACGCCAAACTGCATCCCGTGCGTGTGCCCGGCGAGCGCAAGATCGATATCCTTGTATTTGGGCAACACCTGCGCTTCCCAATGGCTGGGATCATGTGAAAGCAATATCTTGACAGGATATTCCTCGGCGTGCCCGTACGCCTTTTCCAGGTTTCCGTATTTGGCAAAATTTCCCGCACCCCAGTTTTGTATTCCAATCAAACCGATCGACTCTCCGTCGACCGTAATGGCCCTGTTTTCATCCAGCATCAGTTTCCAGCCTAACAGTTCATGGGCTTTCTTCAGATTGGCCAGGTTGTTGGCTTTGGCCTGCATGTCGGGCCATTGAAAATAATCGCCATAGTCATGATTGCCCAGCACGGAATGTACACCCAAAGGCGCTTTCACCTTATCGAAAATATTGATGTAATCCTTCACTTCTACGGCCCGGTCGTTCACAAGATCGCCCGTAAAGAATGCGATGTCGGGTTTTTCTTTCATCAACATTTCAACACCGCCCTTTACCGCCGTTTTATTGAAAAAACTGCCTGAGTGAATGTCCGAAAGCTGCGCGATTTTTATGCCGTGAAACTGTCGGGGAAGATTTTTCAGGGGCACTTTCACCCGGCGGATGCGGTAATCATGCGCACCGGACAGAATCCCGTAAGCAAACGTACCCATTAATCCGGCTCCCGCAACCACCGCAGTTGTCGCCAGAAACTGGGAACGTGGAATCACCGGTTCGCCGGTTTCCGGAGAGGGCGTTGCAGCCGATGGGACAAAAAGGCTGACAATCCATTGAAAAAAGCGGCGTACATCGTCCAGGAGGAGAATCGCAACCGCCAGCAATTTCGAGAGATAAGGAATCGCGATAAACGCGACCACGAACGTGCGCGTGGTGCTTTTGAAATAATCCGGCGGAAGCAATTGCATCCCGATGTAAGCTCCGAGGGTTGCAAGGGTAAGCGCCCAATAAGCTCCGCTGATCCAGCGTTGTGTTAAAGGCGCCAGGCCACGAATAGCCAGTTTCAAACCTTGCCAGACGTACCAGTCGATGGCAAAAAGAACGAATGTAAGTATGATAAAAAAGAAGGTTCTATTCATTTTTAGATAATCGTTGTCATATCAACGATAAACGTAAGCGGCGTCTTTCACGTTCAATATCCTTCTGGCATTTCTGGTGAATGTACAGCAGTGGCTTCAAACCCGGGCCGAAGGTTAATTTCAGTTGCTAAACGGTTTTCCGTAGTTTTGTACCCTTATCCCACATCGGTTATGTCGAAATATGATTTCAAACGGTTCCACATTCGTTCGATGAATGCGGCAACGAACCAGGAAAGAGCGGAAATTAATCAGGAATTGAAAGATTTGTACGCTTCGCTTCCGGCAGACGAGAAAAAGGCTTTCAACGAAGAATTACAGCATTTCCTGACCCGGGAAGTAGCCCGCATTAAATCGGATTACGAATCCGTTAGAGGGCTGGATCAGCCAAACTGACGACTAGTTCAGGCGTGGATCGATCGGGTAATGGGCGATGGAGCGATACTCGCCGCCCATATTCCGGAGAATTTCACGCCAGAAATTGCCCGGAGGTGTTGAAAACAGAAAGTCGGACGTAGTGCTGGAAATAATCCACGAGTCCTGTTTGATCTCCTCGTCGAGCTGCCCGCCACTCCATCCCGAGTAGCCGATAAAGAACATCACGTCTTCCGGTTTCAAAGTGTTCAGGTTCAGAAGCGTTTTTACATTGTTAAAATCGCCTCCCCAATAGACGTCTTTCATGATCTCCGTTCCTCCTGTTACAAGGTCGGGGCGGCGGTGAATAAAATGCAGTGTATTTTTTTCAACAGGACCTCCAAGGTGAAGGATAACATCCTGGTAGATGGTTTCTTCCAACACGTCCCCGAGGAAAAGATCGGTGGTCTGGTTCAACACGAACCCGAAACTTCCCTGCTCATTATGCTCGCACATGAGGATCACTCCCCTTTCAAAGTTGGGATCGCCCAGAAATGGCTTGGCGATAAGCAAGCTTCCTTTTGAAACTTTGGCGGCTGACGGCATAACCTGGCAAATTGTTAATTCAACAACGAAATATATTTATTTTTCGCACTGAAAAACGGATATTGCCCAAAATATAATAAAAATAAGATCATGGCACTGATAAAATCCGTCCGCGGGCATCACCCAACGTTCGACGAGAGTTGCTGGTTTGCAGAAAACGCTACGATTGTAGGCGATGTGGTGATGGGTAAAAATTGTACTGTGTGGTTCAATGCGGTGGTCCGCGGCGATGTAAACAGCATCCGTATCGGGCACCATTCCAACGTTCAGGACGGTGCTGTGATACATTGTACCTATCAGCGTTTCGCAACGACGATCGGGAATTATGTTTCTATCGCACATAACGCTATTGTACACGGCTGTACCATCGAAGACCATGTGCTGATCGGGATGGGGGCCATCGTCATGGACGGCGCGGTTGTGGGAGAAGGCTCAATCATCGCCGCTGGCGCTATCGTTACCCAGGGCACCAAAGTCCCTCCCGGCACGATTTACGCGGGCAATCCCGCCAAATATCTGAAAGACGTTTCGCCTGAATTGAATGCTGTTATTGACCGGACGGCGAATAACTATCTGATCTATTCGGGGTGGTTCAAGGAAGAGGACGGTTTAAAAGAATGGTCTTCCTGATTACCGACACCTGGTGGAATTACAATAACTGCCTCAGGTACCCGGTTCCGAAGAGGCACTTTCTTTTGCGTTTTACGGAACGGTACATTACCGAAAACTGGATATACAGATACTCCAAAAGCTGGCAATAACCTTGCAGCTCGACATCTCGCTTGTAGTCACGGTGCTGTTCAAAGGTAAGTCGGCATTGCCGAAACACAGCATGTCCAAAAAAGAGAAGGCTTTGCCAGCACCGGTTTAGCTTATTCGGCCATTCCTTTCCGGGCATTCAAATACCCTTTGATAACCGTAAATGTGGTGATGGCCAGGAAAAAGAGGATTATGTACTGAACATAGTCGACGATCCAAGGAAACTTCTCCCCGAAAAGATAACCTCCGCCCGTCAATGTAAAAATCCAGATCGCTCCTCCGACTACATTATTGATCAGGAACGCGGGAAACGACATTTTCACAAGTCCAGCGAGAATGGGGGCGAATGTACGCACGATAGGAAGGAACCGACTGATAATCAGAGTCCGGCTTCCATATTTTTCAAAATAATTCCGGGTAGTTTCGATGTGCTTTTTCTTGAAAAAGAAGGAATCCGGCCTGTTTTCAAACATATCCCCGAAATACTTCCCGAAAATATAGCCTACCAGCGAACCTAATATAGCCGCCGTCAGCATGCTGATCAGCAGGATGAGAATCGGAACGTCGAGGATGCCGGTTCCACAAAAAACGCCGGCCAGGAACACGAGATAATCCCCCCGGCAGGAAAAATGCGAAGAACAGGCCGTTTTCAGCAAATACGATAAAAGTAATCACCAGGAGCCCGCCCGTGCGGATAATCTCCTCCGAATTAAGAATATACTGAAAAAACTCGACGATTGAATTCATATCTCGTAATCTATAAGAGGGCCCGCGTGCTGACAGTGGCGCGCTATTGCCGGTTTGTTGACTGTTTAAAATTAAGCATTTTCGGAAAGTTCCAGCCAGCGCATTTCCTTATCCGCCTGACTTTCATTGATTTCCTCGATCTGCCGCGACCATTTGGCTAAATCCTCGTGCGAACCGCCTCTGTTCAGGTTTTCGACAAGTTGTGCTTTGGTCACCTCCATTTGAGCAATATCGGCTTCGAGCTGTTCCATTTCCTTTTGTTCCTTGTAACTCAGCTTCCGCTTCGAGGCGGTCGCAGGCGCGGCAGCCGACTCTTTCGGAGCCGCAGGGACGGGAGCCGCGGGACGGGGAGGCGTATTGCCGGCCGCCAGTTTCTTTTCGGCCTCCCGCTCATCCTGGTAATCACGCAGCTCAGTGTAATTGCCCGGAAAATCACTGATCCTGCCATCTCCTTCAAACACAAAAATGTGCTGAACCAGCCTGTCCAGGAAGTAGCGGTCGTGGGAAACGATCATCAGGCAACCCGGAAAGTTGAGCAAAAATTCTTCGAGCACATTCAGGCTATCGATATCCAGGTCGTTCGTAGGCTCATCGAGGATCAGGAAGTTCGGCTGTTTGATCAGGATTAACAGAAGCTGCAAACGACGCCTTTCTCCTCCGCTGAGTTTGGAAATAAAATCATATTGTTTCGAAGGCGAAAACAGGAACGCCTGCAATAGGTGGCTGACGGTCACGGTTTCGCCGGTACCGAGCTGAACTACTTCGGCTACATCCTTCACGATGTCGATCACGCGCTGGTTCTCGTTGAAAACCAGGTCCGTTTGTTTGTAATAGCCGAAACGGACCGTCTCGCCGGTTGTGATCCTGCCGGCATCGGGTTGCAATTCGCCGGTAATCATGTTCAGCAACGTCGATTTCCCCATTCCGTTTTTCCCGACCACGCCAATGCGGTCGCCGCGGCGGAATGTGTACTCGAAGTTTTTGATCAACTCGCGCCCGCCGAAACCTTTACTGACATTTTCGAGCTCGATGATTTTGCTGCCTAATCGCGACGTTCGTACATTCAGCTCCATTTGTACATCGAACTTCTTCTGGCTGGCTTTTTCCTTCAAATCCTCGAATGCGTCGATGCGGTATTTGGCTTTCGTACCCCGTGCCTTCGGCTGTCTTCTGATCCATTCCAGCTCCTTGCGCATGAGGTTACGCGCCTTGTCGATCGTCGCGGCTTCGAGTTCTTCGCGCTCCGCCTTTTTTTCGAGGAAATAGGAGTAGTTCCCTTTATAAGTATATGCCGAGCCATGGTCGAGTTCGAGCATCTGGTTGCAAACCGTATCGAGAAAGTAACGGTCGTGCGTGACCACCAGCAAGGTCGTATTCGAAGTATTGAGGTATTCTTCAAGCCATTCGACCGTATCGAGGTCGAGGTGGTTGGTAGGTTCGTCGAGAATCAGCAAATCGGGATCTTCCAGCAGGACCTTGGCCAGTGCGACACGCTTCCGCTGACCTCCGGAGAGCGTTCCGTAAGCATTGTCGGTATGATGAATCCCCAGTCTTCCGAGAATTTCCTTAGTCCTGTATTCAAAATCCCACGCATTGAGCTTGTCCATATCCTCCATTACCTGGGCAAGCTCTTCATGATTGTCGCTTTCGATGGCGTGCTCGTAGCGTTTCACAACTTGCGCTACCGGGTTATTCGAGGAGAATATCACTTCGAGCACCGGCAGGGCTTCGTCGAAAGCGGGGCTTTGGTCGAGGTAACCTACGCGAATGTCTTTACGGACGCTTACTTCACCTTCGTCGGCAGGGATTTTACCTGTCAGAATATTCAGAAACGTCGTCTTTCCCGTTCCGTTGGTCCCGATCAACGCCACTTTATCTCCTTTACTGATTCCGAAACTGATATTCCTGAAAAGCCACCGGTCGCCGAACGACTTTGCGATATTTTCCGCCGAAAGATAATTCATGATTAGACTGTGAAATTCTGTGTATGCAAAGTTAGGACAGATATCAAACAACAAAGAAAAAATTCGCTTTCATAGGGTAAATAGGCTAATATTGCCACTTATATTCAGTTAGATGGTTCCATTGAACACATTCATTATCATGTCCAAACAATCATTTTACCTAATCTTAACCGTTTTTCTTTGTTTTAAAGCAGTAGCGCAGGACAGTAATTTTAAAAATTATACCCAAAAAATCGGAGGAAGCCCCCTGAGTTACGACATGGTCGCGATTCCCGGCGGTGAGTTCCTGATGGGAAGCCCGGCCAATGAAAAAGGCCGCAGGACTGACGAAGGCCCACAGCACAAGGTCAAAATCGAGCCTTTCTGGATGGGCAAATACGAGGTGATCTGGGACATTTACGATTTGTACGCTTTCAAAAATATGGAAAAGGAAATGGCGGCACGCCATCCCGATCCGGACAAGAGCGTTCAGAAAACCGACGCCAGCACCCGCCCCTCCCCTCCTTACGTAGATATGTCTTTCGGAATGGGCCGTTCGGGCTATCCTGCGATCAATATGACACAATATGCGGCGATCTACTTCTGCAAGTGGCTATATGAAAAAACCGGCGTTTTTTACCGTCTGCCTACCGAAGCCGAATGGGAATATGCCTGCCGTGCGGGTTCTAAAACTCCTTATTCGTTCGGCGACGAGTCCAAAATCGATGAATATGCCTGGTACCGCAAGAACAGCGACGCCGCTTACAAAAAGGTAGGACAAAAAAAGCCCAATGCATGGGGCCTGTACGACATGCATGGAAACGTGATGGAATGGACCCTCGACCAGTACATTCCTGATTATTATGCCAAAAAGCCTGCTGGAGAGGCTTACGCGCCGGTGACAGAACTTTACCCTACCTCCGTTCGCGGCGGTTCGTGGGACGACGAAGCGGCCGATCTTCGCAGCGCGGCACGCGTGGCGTCGAAACCCGAATGGAAAATCCTCGACCCGCAGTTGCCGAAATCGGAGTGGTGGATGACCAGCGCGTCGTTTGTAGGTTTCCGCATCGTACGACCGCTTAAAACGCCTTCACCGGAGGAAATCAAAGCTTATTACAGCCCCAAGTTGATTGAAGACTACTGATCATATTTAAACTCTTAATTCGAAATGGAACAGAACAGACGTAATTTTTTGAAAGCATCGGGTCTGATCGCCGGCGGTGCCATCCTGAACCCGTTTACGGGCTATGGCTTCAACAGCTCGGTGGACGAGACGATCAAGGTAGCGCTTATCGGCTGCGGCGGGCGTGGAACCGGTGCGGCCGCACAGGCATTGAGTACTTCGCAAAATGTGCAGATTGTGGCCATGGCCGATGCTTTCAAGGACCGTCTTGAAGATTCTTACAAAAACCTGACAGCTAAAAAATACAAAAATGCTGCCGGACAGCCGGTTGACATCAAAACGAAAGTAGATGTTCCCGAAGACCGGAAGTTTGTGGGATTCGATGCATTCAAAAAGGCCATCGCATTGAAAGATGTGGATGTGGTTATCCTCGCAACGCCTCCCGGCTTCCGTCCTTCGCATTTCGAAGAGGCTGTGAAAAACAACAAGCACATTTTCATGGAAAAACCGGTTGCTACCGACGCACCGGGTATCCGCAAAGTGCTTGAAGTTGCGGAAGAGGCCAAAAAGAAAAAACTGAATGTGGTAGTAGGTTTGCAACGTCATTACCAGGCCAATTACCGCGAGGCGATCAAACGCATTCACGACGGCGCGCTGGGGGATATCGTGGGCGGTCAGGTGTACTGGGTGGGAAGCAGCCCCTGGATGAAGGAGCGCCAGCCTAACCAGACTGAAATGGAATACCAGATGAGAAACTGGTATTACTTCAACTGGCTTTGCGGCGACCACATTTCGGAGCAGCACGTGCATAATATCGACGTGGCCAACTGGGTGAAGAAAGGCTATCCGGTGTCGATCCAGGGAACCGGCGGCCGCCAGGTGCGCACCGGCAAAGCCTATGGCGAGATTTTTGACCACCATACCCTCGACCTAATCTACGCCGACGGAACCGTGATTTCCAGCCAATGCCGCCAGTTCGAAGGAACCTGGAACCGCGTTGACGAGGCATTCGTTGGTACCAAAGGCCGTATCGATAGCTTCGATGGCAAGAAAACCATCCTGAAAGATTACAAAGGTGGTGTGATTTACCAGCACGACGACAAGGGTGATAAAAACCCGTATCAGGTAGAACACGATGAGCTTTTTGCTGCTATCGCAAAAGGTGAATATAAATTCGCCGACGCTGAAAACGGCGCGAAAAGCACAATGACCGCAATCATGGGCCGTATGGCGACTTATTCCGGCAAAATGATCAAATGGGAAGAAGCGTTGAACTCGGATATCAACCTGTTCCCTGATAAACTTGCATGGGACGCGTCTCCGAAGGTCCTGCCAGGTCCGGACGGGCTTTACCCTGTCGCAATCCCCGGTAAAACGCAGGTAATATAACTACAAAAAAATAACACAAAATGGCCCACTGAGGGCCATTTTGTGTTTTAATAGCATTTCTCAAAGCGAATGCCTATATTCGGTAAGGGAATATCGACGATACTTATTGTGGAACGAAATATGTAGTCAGTGAAACTTAACCTGAGAAACGCTGTACTTATTCTGCTTGCCGGTATGATCGTATTGGCGACCGGTTCGTTTTTAAACTCGGCCAAAACCCAATTCAGCGACCCGGTCATTCTGAGCGGGCTTGCGATCGAATTCATCGGGACCATCTGGCTGGTGCTATGCCTCAACCAGCGTCGCAGGCGTCACAGGGCCTGATTACAGTTTCGCGGATCTGTTCCTCAGGTAAAAATCCGCCAGAACCAGGGCAGCCATAGCTTCCACGATAGGTACTGCGCGTGGCACCACGCACGGGTCGTGCCGGCCCTTTCCCTGCACAATGGCTACACTACCAAACTGATCCACGCTTTCCTGATCCTGCATAATCGTAGCCACAGGCTTGAATGCAACACGGAAATAAATATCCTCGCCGTTAGAAATACCACCTTGAATACCGCCCGAATGATTGGTTCGCGTATGCACGTCGCCATTTTCATCGGTGTAGAATGCGTCGTTGTGCTGTGAGCCCGTAAGCAGCACGCCGTCGAATCCGCTGCCGTATTCGAAACCTTTCACCGCATTAATGCTAAGCATCGCTTTGCCGAGCTCTGCATGAAGTTTATCAAAAACAGGTTCTCCCCAACCCGCGGGAGTGCCCTTCACAACACAATTCACCACGCCGCCGATAGAATCGCCCTGCTTACGAATGCTATCGATGTAATCGAACATTTGCTGCGCCATTTCAGGGTCCGGGCAGCGTACAGCGTTATTCTCGGTTTCCGAAAGGTCCAGTTCCTGATAGCCCTTCGTGAGCTTCATAGTACCAACCTGGGAAACGTACGCCTGAATATTTATGCCCAACCCGGCCAGCATCAGCTTCGCAAGCGCACCTGCGGCCACGCGGGCGGCTGTCTCGCGCGCGGAACTGCGCCCGCCGCCGCGATAATCCCGTATCCCGTATTTAACCTGATAAGTATAATCAGCGTGCGAAGGCCTGAATTGCGCCGCTATATGCGAGTAATCCTTGCTCCGCTGGTCCTCGTTCCGGATCACCATTGCAATGGGCGTACCGGTCGTTTTTCCTTCAAATACGCCGGACAAAACTTCAAACTCGTCGGCTTCCTTTCGCTGCGTGGTAATCCGGGACTGTCCCGGCTTTCTGCGGGTAAGTTCGCTTTGTATAAAATCGGAGTCAAATGTGACGCCGGCGGGGCATCCTTCGATCACGACACCGATTCCTGCTCCGTGCGACTCGCCGAAAGTCGCTATCTTAAATATTTTTCCGTATGTACTGCCCATTAAAACTTACTTTCTAAATACCCAAATCATTGTTACCAACAACAATACGATGACGGTGTTGGTTAAATCTTTCAATATCTTTTTATAATCGATCGTCTCTCTGCTGCTGTCAAGGTTTTCCAGGTTATCGTACAAACCCGAGGAGCCGCTGAGCGACAGATTAGCGAGTTTATAATCGTCTCCCCTGACTTCCAATGAGGATGCCGAGGTCAATGTATCGTATTTCTGTTTCTCCACATCGAAGTAAATCCAATGGAAATACCGGCTTAGCGGAAATTCACCGTCTTTCCGGGGAACTACGAAATAGTCGAATGTCTTTTCTCCTATTACGCTTTGGTAGCTCCGTTTGACGACCTGGCTGACTTCCGGCGGATAAATGTCAAAGGACGAATTGGCCTGTATCATAGGCGCCGGAATGGCGGCAATGTTCCCTACTCCTTCGATTTTAAACATGTATCTGACGCTCTCGCCCGGATACACGAGATCGCTTGACAAACGCTCTTTTAAGCTATACTGGCCCACGGCAACCTGATCGCGTAGCGGATGGTCGGGCAACTGGCGCACCTCGACCCTCACCGGCCTTGACCGGAAGGCCTTCACCAGTTTGTTTTCTACGTTTACGGCGCGTCCTGTTTCGGTCACGAGCATATCCAGCTTCACCGATGGCAGCACGATGTCTTCCGTTGTGATCGGAAAGAGCCTGGCCTGATACATATTGTACTCGGCGTACTTCCGCCCGCGAATCGTTACCTTTCGTTTTATGATTTCCTCGACCCCGATATTTTCTTCCCAGCAGTTCACAGGCCTGATAGCCTTCAGTATCGCCTGCAACTGTTCGTTAAACCGGTAAAACTCCATTTCCACCGGCGCATTTTCGGCGATGTAGAGTGATATTCTCACCGCAAAACCCTGGCGGATATAAACCTGCTTTTTATCGGTTTGCACGGACAAAAAGACTAGCTGCCCGTTATCCTCGACCTCCGTTACATCCACATTTTCTTCGGCCGGGGCATTCCCGCTGTTATCCCCCGCCTTCGCGAAAACAACCATGGTTTCTTCGGAGCGTAATCTGAGGCTGTTCACAGCTAATGTAAACTCGGGGATCAAATAATTGCCCGCCTTTTTCGCGTAATACTCCTGTGTAATCGTCTGTATAACCACCTTTCGCCCGTCCACCGTGCTCACGGAACTTGTAGCCGACTTGCTTCTCTTCTCCAAGTCCTTGATTTCAGGGAAGATAACCGACGGCCTGGTTTCGACATCCCTCAAAACGACCGATATCAAAAATGGTTGATCCAATGTCAGGTTTTTCGAACCATATTCGATCGTCGCGAGGTTTTCAGTGCTCTGCGCCAACGTGATACCAGAAAAACACAAAAAAATATTTAATAACGCATATAATTTCATTTCAGTTTTTCGTTATCTTTATTAGGAATTGCTGAAAACGAAGCGTTTTAAAGGGTTTCTTTTGTTTTATCGTTGTCCCTAAACCACAAAACTACATAATACTATGGCCTCGATGCTTGAATACATTAAAATTATTCTTCAAAAAGTCAGCTTCGACCGGAAATTATTTGAAAAAGAACTCAGAAAAGCGATCCGCATGTTAATGCCCGCTGAGATCAAAAGGCTTAGGCAATGGTGTTACGACCATTATGCAACTGTTCACTTACCTGTGCTGAACACGTGTTTTGCGAGACTTTCCTCTTTGAATTAGCACTAAAACCTATTTGTCAGAAAAAATCGAGAGCTCATAAAGCAAGAAAGCCGCCCGAATCGGGCGGCTTTCTTATTAAGAGCCTTTCAGAATTATTTCTTCTTCGGAGCAGGTTTCGCTGCGGTACCGGCAGCGGCGGGCTGCTGTGCCGGTTGGGCAACCGCAAGTCCTAACGCTTCCTTCGCAGCAGCATTATCGGGATCTACTTTGAGCAATTTCTCCCAATACTCCTTCGCTTTCGCTTCGTCCTTCAAGGTCGACTGAGCGTGGAATGCAAGATAACCATAAGCCAATCTCAGATAAGACTTGAACTTACTCGGATCAGGATCCTTCTCGGCCAGTTCCGCCAGTTTCAGGTAGTAAGGCTGTGAGATACCTTTGTCGATGTTCTCCTGTCTGTCATACGCGTTGTAAAGCGCACTTGCACGCCAGTAGTATCCGTATGGCCAATCCGGCAATTTACGGGTTACGGTGGCGAAGATAGAATCTGCTTTCAAGTAAAGATTACGTTTGTCGGTCGCGATTTTCAAACTGTCAGCGAAGTTGGGGTCACCTGATTTCGGCACGACAATTCCCTGAGCGGTCTGGAAGTTGGCAAGCCCCTCGTAATAATAGTCATTGGCAGAGGCCTTGGCGGTATCCAGGCTGTTACCTTTTTCGTAAGCAGCGGCGGCCTTCGGAAAATCTTTCGCAGCATAGTACAAGCTTGCGACTTCCTTGTATGCAGCGGCAGCCTCCGTTTTGCTGGTATCCATTTCGGCACCTTTCTTAATATATTCCATACCCAACGAGTCGTAGCCTTTGCCATCCGTTGACTTCGCATTGAGCGCACGTCCGAGGTATTTATAGTCGTCACCGATTACTTTGTCAGGGGCGATTTTGATGAATTCTTCCAGGTTCTGGATTGCCGAATCAGGCTTATTGGTTTTAAAATAAGCCCATCCGTACATACGCTTTGTGATCGGGTTGTTAATCTTGCCCTTTGCTTCTTCCAGGAACTGGAGCGATTTCGCGTAATCGTCGGCAGTAAATGCGAACTGCGCGCCACGAAGTTTCATTTCAGGATCGGTGCTACCGCTTTTCTGCAGGTAAAGATCGAAGTTCTCAGCTGCTTGCTTGTATTTCTGAGCGAGGAAGTAAAGCTCGGCCAGGTCTTTATATGCAGGAGCGAAGTTTGGATCCGCCTCAATCGCCTTTTTGTAGTTTTCCAACGCGAGGTTGTAGTTTTTACCACGGAGGTAAACAGAACCGATCGCATTGTGTGCCACTGCGTAGTTTGGTTTTGCGGTTAATGCATATTCGTAAGCAGTTACCGCGTTACCGCCCTCGTTGCGCAACATCAGGGCATCTCCCTTTGCAAGGTACGCATCTGCCAGATTCTTGTCACGTGCTATGGCGAGGTCAAGCAGGCGGATCGCCTCAGCGGGGTCATTATTTTTCTCGAACAATGTATAAGCTTCGCCAATTCTGAAAAGAACTTCTGCGTCTTTCTTTTTCTTCTTTTCAGCTTCGTCAAACAATTCCTTCGCTTTCGCACGATCACCCTTTGCCAGCGCAACGGTTCCTTGCCCTACTTTGTTCAGGTAAGATTTATCGTCCAGCGTAAGGCCCTTATCGAATGCTTTCTGCGCCTCGTCCAATTGGTTGGTTTTAATATAGTAATAACCAAGGTAATATTGGTTATCAGCAGAAGGGCTTCCTTCGGCAAGCTTTTTGAACAAATCACCTGCTTCGTTATAACGTTCTCCGTGAATTAATGCCAAGCCATCCTGTACCGTTTGTGCGTGCAAGTTTACAAACGCCAATAAACCAAATACCAATGCTACTAATTTCAATCTCATGTTTCTGTTCATTTTTTACCCGGTTAAAATAATGATAAAAAACTTGGTTTTTCAATAACAAGCCCCAAATCTACTAATTGTTTACTTTCACTATAACTCTTTCTTGACTTCCAGTTCCCTGGGATAAACCACCGTCGGCAATAAACCCATTTTCTGGATAATCAGCCCGCCCACGTCGCGGGCGATGTAGGTCATCAGCCCGCCGCCGAGTCCGGGGTAACCTTCCCGGCTGATTATGTACAAATCTCTGTACAACGGGTACCGTTTGAACTCCAATCCCGCCTGGAACGGCTGAATATAGTCCGAAAGTGAATCGGGTTGGGCGTCTTTGGCAACCCCCATCACCCTGATCCCCTTCGAAAGCTCTTCCGAAGCTAGCGAATGTCCGTCACTGATCCAGTTCACCCCGATGAAACCGAGATGTGTCGGGTTTTCCCTGACATCCTTGATAACATTCTCATTAGACCCTGCTGAAATAATCCTCAGCTTTTGGATATCCTTGATGCCAAACTTGTTCAACACAAAGTTCAGATTACTTGCGTTGGCATTGTCGAAAACCAATGTGATCAATCCCTCCTGTGGCCCCTTGATCTGCGCCCAATCGGTGATTTTACCTTCCATAATTGCTTTCAACTCCGGAATTGTGATGAGACTATCCGTGTTGCTCTTTCCAATCACCAGGGCAAGTCCGTCCGTCGCAATATGTTGGAACTTATGGCTTCCTTTTTGCTTCTTGATGATTTCCAGCTCCTTTTCATTCAACTGGCGCGTTGCAAAAACGATCCTCGCGCTATCATTCAGTAACTGTCGGATCGCCTCCTGTTCCGGCTTGTAGTCGACATTGAAATGTGCATTGGGGTAAATTCCCTCATAGGCACTCGTCAGCGAGTTCACCAGTGGTTTAAAAGATTCATCCGCGGCAATTGTAATCGTTCCTTGCCTTGGATTGTCCAAATCGCTGGTGGATGAGGTACATCTTAATAGTCCCGCTACTCCGAGGGATAGCAGCAGCAGTGATCCCGCCAGTCTCTTGTTCATGACTCGTCCTGATTTCTTCTCAACACTCTGTATCCCCGGTATAGGCCGTACACAATAAGCGTGCCAGCGAAAGCATACCGCCAGACGCTGCCGATCGGCAACAATCTAAATGAGAAGGAGGAGAGGATCAAAAAGACCCCTCCTCCTACGTATGCCAGAGCCATTACCGAAGAGGTCAGATCACCGAGCTTTTCATGCAATGGTTTCTGCCTCATGCTTTACTCCAATTGGAAGTTGATCGGCAAGTTATATTTTACACGAACTGCACGTCCTGACTGCTTTCCAGGCTTCCATTTCGGCATAGCTTTCACTACGCGGATCGCCTCTTCATCGCAACCAAAACCCAATCCTTTCAAAACCTGCACATCCTGGATACTTCCATCTGTGTTAACCACGAAGGACAAGAACACCCTTCCTGAAACGTTAGCACGGGATGCCGCACTTGGGTATTTGATATTTTTTCCAAGGTACTTGTACATTTCTGCGGTACCTCCTGGAAATTCCGGTTGTTGCTCAACCACTGTAAATACCTTTTCAGGTTCAGGGGCTGCTTCTACTACTGTTCCTTTGCTAGGCGCAGCAACAGCTTCGGGCGCAACGATGATTTCATTCGCATTAGGGTCACCCTCCACGGTTTTGTCAGCAACAACAGCTTCTTTGATTTCTTCTACTGTTGGTGGTGGAACCTCTTCGGGAACCTCTTCATCTTTCTTAACCTCAGGAGGCAAGAACTTCACTGTATTCACCTTGGGTGCCTCCACTGGTGGTGGCGGTGGTGGCGGCGGCTCTGCCGGGTCAATTGGCGGCGGCGGGATCTTCATCAAATCCACTTCAACCATTGGTGCCTCTTCCTCCTTGCCTGCCGTCAAGCTGTTGATGATCGACGGTGTAAACATAGCAAGAACAAAAAGAGCAGCTCCGATTATCGTGGCCTTCGTCACATCTCTGCGATATCCCTGACGAAGTTCAAAAGCTCCGTACGCCTTATTACGATCCGCAAACACTATATCATCCAGTGTTGCATTCGGGCTTATCTCTGCCATGGCGCTGTGATTAATTTTGATTTAAAACTAGTTTTTGGGTATTACCTTGTCGCCCAGGAGTTTCTTTTCCGAATCGGTTAGATTGTCCACGAGTGCATAACGTTTGGTTTTTGTAATCGCCATTTCGTCCAGTACGTCCACCATATTCTTATAGGTTGATACCGCCGTTGGTTTGATTACTACCACAAACGCTTCATTACCGTCTTTATCCTTTGGATTAGCTGCGTTGATACGCTTCTGGGATGCGAAAATCACGCTTCTGAGATCATGACCGTAACGGGTCGTTTTCAACTCAGTGGCTGCTTTGTCATCATCCGCAGCGATACCATCCAGATAATACACATCGTCGTTAGCCCCCATAAAAAGGGTAAGCACTTTCGATGCTTTCAAAGGTTCCGTCGGTTTTTCCTGATCTTCGGTTTTATCAGGCACAGCGAGCGACATGGATGTCGGCTTGGACATGGTTGTCGCCAGCATGAAAAAAGTAATAAGCAAAAATCCTAGGTCCACCATTGGGGTCATATCCACACGGGTGGACATTTTCTTGGCCCTTACCTTACCATCACCTTTACCGTGCCCACCACCACCGGATTCTTCAATTGCTGCCATTTCTTCTAATTATTAAATGATAACATTATTCGTTTGTATAACCGGCCGGTGCTTGTTCACTACCCGTAATCAGGTTGAACTTGTTGATGTTCTGCGACTGAAGGTTAGCCAATACGTCTTTGAACGCAGGAAACTTCGCGAGGTTGTCTCCTTTCAATGCGATCCGCAAGCCGTTGTTAGCCTTACGAGCTGCATACACCCAGTCAGCAAGTTCGCTTGCGCCTGTGGAGTCAACCGGAATACCAGGCTGTTTAACCTGACTCATTTGCTCCTTCGGCATGTTCAACCATGGCTTCAATTGGTTCAATGGGAACCCGAAACTCGATTGAAGGGCGAACTTGGCTTTTTCAGTATCCGTAAACGTGATACCTTTTGCCTGTCCGATGTTGTCCAGCATCGCTACCCTTGTGGGTTGAGCATCAACCCCGAAGAATACTTTGCCGGTTTTGTCGATGCTGATGACCATGATATCATCATCAGGGACTTTGATCTGCGAAATCGATGTAGGTGTTGTAATCTCCGCATCGTTCGACTTAAAAGTCGCCGTCATAATGAAGAACGTCAAGAGCAAGAAGGCAACATCCGTCATGGCCGTCATATCAGTATGCGGCGCATGTTTCTTAGGCCTTACCTTTCCCATACAAATATATAAGTTTTTTTTATATTAACGAAACTTCATTATAAAATAGTTCCGGGAACTATTAATAATGTGCAGCAAAGTTCGACTGGAGGCTCATGCCAATTTCGTCGATGCTGTAAGTAAGATCGTCAACACGGCTGTTCAGGTAAGCGTAAGAGATTGTCGCGATAGCGGAAGTACCGATACCAAGAGCGGTATTGATAAGCGCTTCGGAGATACCGGTCGCAAGAGCAGCGGAGTCAGGTGAACCTGATGTACCCAAAGCCGCGAACGCCTTGATCATACCGATTACCGTTCCAAGAAGTGCCAGGAGCGTAGACGCACCCGCCAGTGTAGCGATAATGGTAAGGTTTTTCTGGAAGCATCGGAAGTTCAAGTGTAGTAGCTTCTTCGATCTCTTTCTGAAGAGCTGCCAGTTTTTGCTCTTTATCGAGCGCAGTTTCAGTAGTTAACTGCTTGTATTTCAGCAGACCTGCTTTGATTACATTACCAACAGATCCTTTTTGTTTGTCGCACTCTTTGATAGCCTCTTCGATTTGGTTTTTGTCGAGCAGGCTTCTCACTTTACGAACGAATGAATCGATGCTTCCCGTTCCGCTGGCTTTGCTCAAAGTGATCAGACGCTCGATTGTAAAGGTTAATACAACAAGGAAACACGTCATCAGGATAGGTACGATAGGACCTCCCTTGTAAACGATTCCGTAGTAATCACCATCGATAGGTCCTTTTTCGTGATCGCCATCTTTAAAGTGTTCAGGAGCCCCCAACACGAAAATGTAAACACAAAGTGCAATCGCAAAAAGTAGAGGGATTACCAATGCCGGGTTCAAACCGCCTTTGCCTTTAGATGCTGCCGCAGCAGGCTTTGGAGCTGGTGCCGGACTTGTAGCTTTCTTTTCCATCAGACTTACTTTTAAAGGTTAAATTGAGATTTTGGTTGTGAATTAAATAAAACTTTTGGTTTAAACTGGTTTTCGTAAAATAAAATTTTGAATGCTTTTCAGATAAACGACATCTACAAAAGTATGAGTTTTCCTTTTAAAAAAAAGCAAGCGTTTCGGCAGATTTTTTCTCAGATTTTTCTTCCAAACGCCTCTGAATTGCATATTTTAAAGAATCCCCTCCCTTCTATTTTTAGTAAAAATTCTGGTTTTAATACTGATCTATAAGGATATACCGCCCCCCCCCCCCCCGGACCTCTATATAATTGCACTCTTTGCTTTCATATGTAACAACATGTTTTTTAGTGAGGAGCTTTGCGTTTCAAAATATTTCAAGATTACCCTACAAAAGCAAATATTATTTTTCTCCTACTATGTGTCTTGACAACAATTTTAAATTTCAGAGGCCGCGAGTTTCCGCCCTCCCTTAAAATTTGACTATATCAATCCTCCCTTCGCCCGAAATTTTTTCCGCCCGTCAGGCGATCCGTCCTTCATTTTCCGGGAGCCTACCACTAGCGGAATGACAAAATTCCGGTAATTTTGGCTTTCCGCAGATAGCGCGACTGTTAACTTAACAAATTCTTAAAATACATGAAGATCGATCAGGAGTCGCTTAACAAGATTGCACACCTCGCACGCCTTGAAATCAGGCCGGGGGAAGAAACGGCGCTCTTGCAGAGTATGGACTCGGTTCTTACTTGGATGGACCAGCTCAATGAAATCAATACGCAGGGAGTGGAACCTTTGACGCACGTGCTCGACGAAGAAAATAACTGGCGGGAAGATAAGGGCGCCAATACGCTCTCCCGCGAGCAGGCCCTGTTCAATGCACCGTCGAAAAACAGTACCTATATAATGGTACCCAAAGTGATTGAGTAAGTATAGGACAATGTGTCCTATACCTCAACAACGGATTTCAAAATCGTCGGCGTCCGACAATGCGGGGAAGCCCTGCCGGTAAGCGGCAAGCTCCGTCCTTGAAATATGGACAATCTTTTCGGTCTCCTGGTTCGTGAGCATTACAAGCGGCTCACCCAGGTAATCGAGCGCTACGGAGTCACCGCGGTATTGCAAACCGTTCCCGTCGGTCCCGACGCGGTTAACTCCCACCACGTAGCACTGGTTTTCGATTGCCCTCGCCTGCAAGAGCGTGCTCCACGCGTGCGCGCGGCGTGCGGGCCAGTTCGCTACATATAACAGGATGTCGTAAGCATCATTTTGGATGTTGCGGCTCCATACCGGAAACCGCAGATCATAGCACACCAGCGGGCAAATTTTCCAGCCCTTCCATTCGATCGTCAACCGGCTGTTCCCCGCGGTGTAATATTTGTTCTCCTCCCCCATCCGGAAGAGATGCCGCTTGTCGCTTTGCGCATAGGTGCCATCGGGGCGTACGCAAAAAAGGCGGTTGAAAAAACTGCCCTTGTCATTTACTGCGAAACTTCCCACCACCAATGCGTTCGTCTGCTTTGCGATTTGCTTCATCCAGCGGGTGGTGGTCAGGTTCACCGGCTCGGCCAACGCGGTATTCATCGTGAAACCGGTGTTGAACATTTCCGGGAGCACGATCACGTCCACGGGCTCGGACAATGCGGCAAGCTTTTCCTCGAACGACGCGAGGTTAGCCGTTACATTTTCCCAATGGAGGTCGGCCTGGACCAATGCAATGGAAAGGATTTCCTTATTTTCCTGCATGACCAAATACTATGTTGTTTAAAGCCTATCGGCGGTTCGGAAAACGCATGCGGTAATCGGCATCCACATTTCCCCTGGAAATATCAGTCAGTTTCTTCTTAATGAACTGTTTTTTGAGCGTCGGCAAATAATCCACGAAGAGCTTTCCCAGCAAATGGTCGTATTCGTGCTGGATGATGCGGGCGGCCATACCTGAATAGGTTTCTTCATGCTCGTTCCAGTCGAGGTCGCGGTAACGGATACGCAGCGTCTCGGGGCGGTACACGTCGCCCCGGATGCCCGGAATACTCAGGCAACCTTCTTCGAACGCCCATTCCTCGCCGGTTTCTTCCAGTATTTCGGGGTTAATGAATGTCTTTTTGAAATCCGCCAATGACAAATCCGGCTCGTCGTCATCGTCTTCATCCTTTTCGGCGAACGGCGTAGCGTCCACTACGAAAATACGGATGTTCAGACCGATCTGCGGAGCGGCGAGGCCCACGCCGTTAGCACCGTGCATGGTTTCGAACATATCCTCCGAAAGTTTCTTCAGGTCCAGTTCATCTTTTTCGATAAAACGGGTGGGCTTTCTCAGGATCGGGTCACCGTATGCAACTATTGGATAAATCATGCTTATTACAACTTTTACTTCCTATATAATATGTACTACTTACAAGTTCTACCTTCCGCTTTCCATAAAGGACTGCAGAATGATTGTGGCGCTTACCTTATCGATGTTGCCTTTATCACGCCGGTCGCTTTTTTTTGACCCGGCAGCGATCATCGATTGCAGCGCCATGGACGATGTAAAGCGCTCATCGTGCAAATGCACCGGGATTTCGGGGAATGTCTTTTGCAGCGTTTTTACGAATGCAGAAACCCTTGCGGCATTCTCGCTGTCGGTATTGTCCAGTTTTTTTGGCATTCCAACCACGAATGCTTCCACCTGCTCGCCCGACATATACTTTTTGAGAAAATCGGTCAGTTGATGAGTGGGGACCGTATCGAGCGCGGTCGCAATAATTTTCAACGGGTCCGTAACGGCTATTCCGCTGCGTTTGGCACCGTAATCGATCGCCAGAAGACGTGGCATGGGCTTAAAAGATGTTAATAGTTTGCAAAGATAAGACCTTTCGGTTAGCTTTTCCCGATCGATCACCCGATTGCACATTTTGGCTGCAAGCATTCCCGAATCCGATTATCTTTGCTTTATGATTGAAAAGCGCTGGATACACCACCCTCCCTTCACCTCTGAACAAGAACAGGTTGCACAGAGACTTGCCGAGGCCCTGAAAGTAAGCCCCTCCCTGGCCACGCTTTTGGTGCAGCGCGGCATTCTCGATTTTGATCAGTCACGCGATTTTTTCCGCCCGGAGATCAGGCATTTACATGACCCGTTCCTAATGGCGGATATGGAGAAAGCCGTTGAGCGCTTGATCGAGGCTATCGATTCCAATGAGAAAATACTGGTTTACGGGGATTATGACGTAGACGGTACCACTTCCGTGGCATTGTTCTATGGTTTTCTGAAGAGGATTTACCCAAATCTGGACTATTACATTCCCGATCGCTATGAAGAGGGCTACGGTGTTTCCTGGCAAGGTATCGAATGGGCGGCGGCCAATGGCTTTACATTAATAGTAACCCTCGACTGTGGCGTAAAATCGGTGGACAAGGTTACCGCCGCCGCCGAAAAAGGGATCGACTTCATTATCTGCGACCACCACCGCCCCGGCGACGAGCTTCCGCCGGCAGTAGCGGTACTCGACCCCAAGCGGGACGACTGCTTATACCCTTACAAGGAGCTCACCGGCTGCGGCGTGGGCTTCAAGCTTTTGCAGGCATTTTGTGTCCGGCGAGGGCTCGATCCCGGAACGCTTTACGATTACCTGGATTTGCTGGTTGTCAGCATTGCTTCCGACATCGTCCCCATTACGGGCGAAAACCGTGTTTTAGCATTCTACGGCTTGCAAAGGCTCAATACCCAACCAAGGACCGGCATTAAAGCATTGATACAAATCTCAGGCATTAACGGTGCACTGGATATTACCAATGTTGTTTTCGGGCTCGGGCCCAGAATCAATGCGGCCGGACGCGTCAAACATGCAAAGGAAGCCGTAAGACTGCTACTTTCGGAAATCGAGGAAGAGGCAATGGAATTTGCCGAAGAGATCAACAGGCACAATAGCGAACGTCGCAATTTCGATTCGAGCATCACCGAACAGGCGCTTTTCATGATTGAAAACGACGAATGGTTTTCCAATGCAAAAAGTACCGTATTATATAAGGAAGACTGGCATAAAGGCGTAATCGGCATCGTGGCGAGCCGTTGTATCGAAAAATACCACCGTCCGACGATCATTCTGACGCAATCGCACGGAAAAGCTGCCGGGTCGGCGCGATCGGTGCCGGGTTTCGACGTGTACGAAGCCATCGAAGAATGCGCCGACCTCCTGGAACAATATGGCGGGCATACCTTCGCAGCAGGGCTGACACTGCCCCTGGATAATGTAGAAGCGTTCCGGAACCGGTTCAACGAAATTGTGAGCAGCCGAATCCAGCCTGACCAGCTCGTACCGATGATCAACGTCGATATGCTGCTCGACCTGGAAACAATTACACCGAAATTTTACAATATCCTTCGTCAGATGGGCCCGTTCGGGCCGGGAAACATGATGCCGGTATTCGAGTCGAGAAATATAACACTGGTAGGCCGCCCTACCCTGATGAAGGAAAAGCATATCAAATTTGAAGTAAGGCAAAACAATTCGGCGATCTTCACGGCTGTTGGCTTCGGAATGGGGCATTTTTATCCCGACATTGTCAATGGAAGGCCGTTTTCGATCTGCTATTGCCTTGAAGAGAACAACTTCCGTGACAAGAAAACCTTGCAGCTGTCGTTGAAAGACATCAAACTGCATTGAGGAAGAACTTAAACGAACAATGATACTAAGAACTGAAAACCTTGTTAAGAAATACGGGGTTCGTCTTGTTAATAATAATGTGAGCTACCAGGTCGAGCAGGGTGAGATCGTAGGGCTGCTCGGGCCGAACGGCGCGGGAAAGACGACTTCATTTTATATGGCGGTAGGCCTGGTAAAACCGAATAGCGGCAAAGTATACCTCGACGACAAGGACATTACCAACTTGCCCATGTACAAGCGTGCGCGTCTCGGGCTGGGCTATCTTGCGCAGGAAGCTTCGGTTTTCAGGACATTAACGGTGGAAGAGAACATCAAGGCTGTCCTCGAAATGACCGATCTCTCCCACGCCGACCAGAAACGAAAGGTGGAAGAGCTGATCGAGGAATTTCACCTTGGACACGTCCGTAAAAGCAAAGGAATGGTACTCTCGGGCGGCGAGCGCCGCCGGACCGAAATAGCGAGGTCACTGGCCGTCGATCCGAAGTTTATTTTGCTCGACGAGCCTTTCGCGGGGGTAGACCCCATCGCCGTGGAGGATATCCAGAGCATTGTCGCGAAGCTCAAACACAAGAATATCGGCATCCTTATTACCGACCACAACGTAAACGAAACGCTCTCCATCACCGACCGCGCCTATCTGCTGTTCGAAGGAAAAATACTGAAACAGGGAACGGCAGAGGAACTGGCGGAAGATGAAGTGGTGCGGCGCGTTTATCTGGGACAAAACTTCGAACTGAAAAGGAAGATCTGAAATGTCTCCAGCATAGAAAAGGGAACGCTCAGGTGGCACTCCCTCTCTTACAATTATTCACCATGAACTGTATTACTAGTCAAGTTGAGTAGCAGCAATGTTACTTCTTGGGACACTTTTTACAATGCTTGCCCTTCTTCTTGTATTTCTCGCAGCACTTCTTGAATACACATTCCGTGCTGTCCTCGAAGCTTTTCAGCCAAAAACACCCTTGTTCCGGCCCCACATTGTAATCACTAACAGTAAAAGCGCTCATTCACATTGCCGTTAAAACTGAGGCAAATATATTACCTATTTAGAATGATTCAAATGTTTGTGAAAATTATTTTGAATAAATCTAAATAGCTCCCATATACTTAAACGGTCACTTCACATATCCTTTCCGCTTCAATAACTCGAGAATTTCACCTGCGGACACCTTATCCTTATGATACGAGAGCGTTAATTCGTTTGCTTCCAGGCTGATGCTTTCTTTGCGAACGCCGTCGATCCGATGCAGATCGGCTATCAACGTTTCCTCGTTATACCCGCCGGTCAGATCAATGCGAAGTTGACGCTGGGACCTGAGTCTCTCGAACTGCTGCTCCGCTAAAACCTGGCGTTCCGTCTTAAATGGCTCCCACCGGTTGATAACCAGCCCCGACAAGGTAATCATCCAGCCTGCCAGATAAGACAATGCTTCCATCCTGCCGTGAAAGCTTTTATTCCAATAGTAAAAAGCGAACAACCTGCCGGTTAAACCAAAAAATATGGTCCATTGCAGAATGGTAAATATTCGCTGATGCCCTGTCAGAAACGTGTCAAACACCGGCAGGGACGCCAGGGAAAGCAATGGCACAAGGCAGCAGGCGACGTGCAGAAAGGTGATCACCATGCTCAAAGAGAGGGAGTAAAAACTTCGCATAACCCGAAGAAATAGACAGCACTATTGCTTGTTAAAAATATTAGGTTCATTTTTGCAACATTGTTGCATTTAATGAAGTTCCATCAATATGAGTCCAGCCTACCTATTTTCGATACTAATCCTCGCCGCGGCAGTTCTGTCGTGCTCAAAAGGAAATGAAAAAAGTCCCGAGCTGATCGAGGCCAACCGTCTGCATCTTGAAGCCATGAAAATTTCTGTCCAGCTCGAACAAAAGCTGGAAAACTTGTCCTCACAAGCAAAAAGCGCCGCGCAAAAAACACGAATCGACAGTTTGAAAAATCTGATCGAAGTTTGGGAAGAAAATCTGATCGAAGTGCCGGGCTTCGCGCATGCGCACGATCACACACACGGCGCGCATACGCACAAAGCGGCCCCGTCCATGACCGACGAATCGATGCTGGATTATCAACGGCAGTCGAAGGAAGCCATTATCGAATTGAGGGACGTAATTACCAAACTGGACCGGGATCAAAAATGAGGGCGTTTGTAATCCTGCTGGTTTCCCTCTGTGCATTCACGACCGCGCCTATACAAGTCAACTGGAAGCGGTTAGCCGACGTGCAATTCACGCGGAAACTGAACAAAGAATTGAGCATGTATTTTCTCTACCCCACTTTCGGGCCGTCGGTGAATGCGTTGCAGGGGAAAGAGATCAGCATCCGCGGCTATATGATTCCGGTAGATGAAAACGACAATATTTATGTGATTTCCGCAAAACCGATGGCCGCCTGCTTCTTTTGCGGCGGTGCGGGCCCCGAATCGATTATCGAGTTGCAATTCCGGAAGAGGAAACAACACTTCCGCACGGACGAGGTAAGAACAGTCCGGGGAAAACTGTTGCTCAATGCGAGCGACGTCGATCACCTTAACTACATTCTGAAAGACGCCGAGGTGACCGACTGATTATCACGGAATTTTTTCCCAGATCTCATGGATAGGCTTGCCGTCGCTACTCTTGCCGCTATGATCCCAGCGACCGTTGTCGAGCTTGAAATTGAACGTTAGAGAGGCACCGACACGGTTATTGTCTTTGGAAAAAAACTGAATATTTTCCGTGTATTTGCCGTCTTTGGCCGTGTAGGTCCCGCCCCCGGTCGCGTAGAATCCCTTCACGGCCGGATCGATCGCGAACCACTGAAACCGGGTTTTTGAAAGCAGTTTAAGCGTTTTGCGGGTGCCTGTCTGGTGTATTTTCACTAATTCACCCTGCCCGTTGTCGCGCTCGGTAATGTGCCATGCGCCGGCCATAGGCTCATTCATCGCGTCGTCGATACGCATCCAGACCATCGCTTCGTCGTAACGCAATGTGAGGACATCGTCTTTCACTGTCACCGTAAATTCAATGGGAATGCCGATTTTCGCCGTGTCGGCCGAATTGAATTCGGGCGTGTAAGTCATCTTGTCGCCGTTCATCATGAATGGGCCGCCTTCGGTTCGTTCGAAATACTTGTTACCGACACTATAAGAGGCGATCACCAGGTAATTATCAGCCACAATAAGCGTAGAAGTGCTGCCGGTGGGCTCCTGCGATTTCCATGCACCTTTGGGTACCTGCGGCAGGCGCTCCTGGGCGAATGTCAGAAAAGAAATGAGTAAAAAGGCGGTTGTCAGTATATGTTTCATTGCATTCTGTTTAAATGGGACTACCATATACGTTATCAAAATTATGCCAATTTCGACGCAAATCAATTTTCAGCGCAAAACTTCCCGCAAAACGTCGAGCGACCTGATCTCCCCCAGGGCGTCCATGTGGATTTTGTAAAAGAAAATCATCTTTTCCAAAATGCTTATCCGCCGCGTCCTGTCCAGCGGAATGGACAATCCGTAGCCGTTTTCCAGCATTTTGGCTGTGGCCGTGTGCTCCTGCGCGTCGGGCTGATGCGGATAGTGGTTATCTTTCAGCTCACCTTCAAGGTCTTCGACCGTTTCTACGCCAAAGCCCAGGAAATGCGCCAACTGCATCAGAAACTGGATATGGAAGTTTTCGAAACCGGTCTCCGCCTCATCGAGATACAGCACCGATTGCTCTATAAAATGGAACAGCGGCTCGTTGTTCTCTTCCTCTCGCAAAGTTTTACCGAGCATTTCGGTCATAAAAAGCGCCAGGCCCGATTTTATTACATCATAGGGAATCGAGAAGAACGGGGCATAGCACTTGATCTCGGAAATGCGGTGGATCGTATCCTCCTTGCTTTTATGGTATACCACCATATCCAGCAATGTAAGTGGCTGGAAAAACGCGATCCGGTTGGTTTTCGACTTGCTGCTTCGGACGCCGTTAACGATATAGGTCTGTATACCAAAGGCTTCCGTGTAAATCTTCGCGATGATCGAAGACTCCTTGTACCGGATGTAGCTCAGCGCAATGCCGCGGGTTTTATAAAGCATGAAAAATTTTAATATCGATTTGATCAAAAATAGTTATCTTCCTTTTATAGTGAATCTCTAACTGTTGATCCGGCTGTTAGACAGCCGGCAAGGTGATAGGCGGTATGCCTATGCCGGTAACAACGGCCAATCCGATACCGCCGGTTTAAACCGGCAGAAAGCACACTAAAATTTGAACATTTTTGAAGTTTTTTAAGCCGGAGGATTTGTACCTTTGTAAGAAATAACGAACTAAACGGGAATAGAAATTCGTTAGGCTAATATCCAGGGAATACGCTTTGCATTGCAGCAAACACCAATATCTCTAAAAGCATTACTCTTCTTATGAGCGACGCCATTAAGCACGAGTGCGGTATAGCACTTATCCGTCTTCGAAAGCCTTATCAATACTACATCGACAAGTACGAAACGCCGCTGTATGCTGTCCACAAGCTTTCGGTCATGATGGAAAAACAGGTCAACCGGGGCCAGGACGGAGCCGGGGTAGCCAATATCAAGATCGACGTCCCGCCCGGGAAACGATATATCAGCCGATACAGATCCGTAGAACCTCAGCCACTTACGGATATTTTCTCCAAAATCCACAAAAAATTCCGGAAGGGTCTTAAAAACAACAGAGACCACGCCAACGACGCAAAATGGTTGCAGGAAAATCTGGCATTTACGGGCGAGGTATGGCTGGGACATCTCCGCTACGGCACGCATGGTTCCAATGAAGTCGAAAACTGCCACCCGATGCTGCGTCAAAGCAACTGGCGGAGCCGTAACCTGGTAATGGCCGGAAACTTCAATATGACCAATGTGGATGAGCTCTTCGGCAAACTGGTTTCGCTGGGCCAGCATCCGAAAGAGAAAGTCGACACCGTAACCGTGATGGAAAAAATTGGACATTTCCTGGATGAAGAAAACCAGCGGGTATTCGAACGATTCAAGGGAATTTACGAAAATCCAACGTTGTCCGATGTTATCGAAGACAATATCGATCTGCCCCGTTTATTGTACCGCTCATGCCGGGATTTCGACGGCGGCTATGCGATGTGCGGCCTCACCGGCTACGGTGCGTCGTTCGTAATCCGCGACCCGGCTGGTATCCGGCCGGCATTTTACTATGCTGACGACGAGGTGGTTGTGGTCGCATCTGAAAAGCAGGCGATCAAGGCTGCGTTCAATGTGGATTACGATCAAATCATCGAAATCACGCCCGGTTCAGCGCTTATTGTCGACAAGAACGGCGAATACAACGAGTTTCCGATCCTTCCGCGCCTCGAAAAACGCTCATGCAGTTTCGAACGCATTTATTTCTCACGCGGCACTGATCCGGACATTTATAACGAGCGAAAGCAACTCGGCAAACTGCTGATTCCGCAAATCCTCAAAGAAGTAAATTACGATCTCGAAAATACGATTTTCTCGTACATCCCGAATACCGCCGAAACGGCATTCCTCGGGATGATCGAAGGTCTGGAAGAATATCTGGCCAAAAAGCGCAAGCAGGCCATTATGGAAGGCATTCTTTTTGAAGCCGACCTTGAAAAAGTACTCTCATTCCGTCCGCGGATCGAGAAGTTGGTTACCAAAGATGTGAAATCGCGCACTTTCATCACCGCCGACGCCCTGCGCGACGACATGGTTTCCAGCGTGTACGACACTACCTTCGAGGTTGTCCGCAAAAATGTGGATACCGTTGTGATTATCGACGACTCGATTGTGCGCGGAACCACCCTTGAAAAGAGCATTCTTACTATGCTCGATCGTCTGAAACCGAAGAAAATTGTCGTAGCTTCCTCAGCCCCGCAAATACGTTTCCCTGATTGCTATGGTATCGATATGTCCCGAATGAAGGATTTTGTCGCTTATCGTGCGGTGTTGAAATTGCTGGAAGAACGCGATATGGAGTACATGCTGGAAGACGTTTACACGCAAAGCGTTACAGCGCTCGCGACGAAGAACCCGTATCATACCAACTATGTAAAAGCATTGTACGAGCCTTTCAGCGACGAAGAAATTTCACAAAAAATCGCCGAAATCATTCGTCCGAAAGGGTTGAATGCGGAGCTCGCGGTAGTTTTCCAGACCGTTGAAAACCTGCATAAAGCATGCCCCGGCCACCTGGGAGACTGGTATTTCACCGGTAACTATCCTACGCAGGGCGGCAATAAAGTTGTAAACAAAGCCTTTACCAACTCTTACGAAGGTAAGTTGGAAAGGGCTTACTGATCTTAGAAATTAAAGTGAAAGCCGGTTTGAAAACAAGCCGGCTTTTTTGTTTAGCTATATACAAATTGCGTCAGTATATTGACTGAATTTAGCTAAATTGCGTCAGTACATTGACGAAATTTAGCTAAATGGAGATAGAGCGTTCCTTAAATAAGCAAATTGTTGATCATTTAAAGCCAAACAAGGTCAACATCGTAACCGGCACCAGGCGCGTCGGAAAAACGTTTCTTGTTCAAAAAATAATCGCAACTACCTCCTATAAGGTTTTCACATTAGAAGGAGAGGATATCGATGCCCGGAATTTGCTGTCTCAAACCAGCATCGCAAACTACCAACGCCTTTTTTCTGATTACGAGCTTCTTGTCATCGACGAAGCACAAGCTATTCCGGATATCGGGAAAAAGCTGAAACTGATCGTCGATCATGTCAAAGGGCTCAGGATTATTGCAACCGGGTCATCAACGTTCGATCTGGCACAGCAGGCAGGAGAACCTCTCACGGGCAGGGCCTATTTTCATCACCTGTATCCGATCGCCCAACAAGAACTGTCCCCACTCGAAAATTCACTGGAAACCCGCCAACGGCTGGAAGAGCGGATTATTTATGGAAGTTACCCCGAGCTATTCCAGCTCAGTACATTAAAAGAAAAAGAGGCTTACCTCAAAGATCTTGTCAATGCTTATCTTTTAAAGGATATTCTCTCATTCGAAGGTGTTCGCAACGCCGAAAAAGTAAAAGACCTGCTCCGACTTATAGCTTACCAGGTAGGAAAGGAAGTATCATTGCAGGAACTAGGCACCGCATTGAACATTAGTAAAAATACAGTTGAAAAATACCTTGACCTGCTTTCAAAGGTGTTCATTTTGAGGAGAATCGGAGGTTTCAGTAAAAATCTTCGAAAAGAAATTACAAAAAGTAGCCGGTGGTATTTTCACGATAACGGCATCCGGAACACCATTATTAACGACCTCCGTCCACTCGCGTTACGGACGGACATCGGCGAACTCTGGGAAAATTACCTGGTCAGCGAAAGGATCAAAATGCTCACTTATGCCAAACGTCATGCAGATTTTTACTTCTGGCGCACTTACGACCAGCAAGAGATAGATTGGGTCGAAATGGAGAATGGAAGCCTGTCGGGGTTTGAGTTCAAATGGAAGGACGAACGTGTCAAAGTACCGGTAGCATTTGCCAACGCTTACCCTGATGCCCGCTTTCAATTGATCAACCAGGACAATTACCTTGATTTTATTTCATAGCATTTATATTAATTTGCCACCTCAAATTCACAAACCTAAATCTCAATGACCCAATTCAACACATTCCGGTTAGTTAAAAAGGCTTGTCTGGCATTTGCGCTGGTACTGACGGCTACTTTTGCGCAGGCGCAGGGCACACTCGACGACATCGCGTTCCTCGATGGTCGCTGGCTCGGAACCTACAATGGCGGCCCTATCGAAGCCTCCTGGACAGCCCCCAAAGGCAATAATATCGTCGGTTTTATCCGCATGATCAAGGACGACAAGCCCGCTCTGTATGAACTATTTGCATTCGAACAGACCGAAAAAGGCCCTGTGGCGATGGTGAAGCATTTCAAACCTGGAATGATCTCGCTTGAAGAAAAAGAAGTGGCCGACCGCTACAAGTTCATAGAGGCCAAAAAGAATCAGGCTTTGTTCGAAAAGGACGACGCGTCGGTGCGGATCATTTACGAAAGGCGCTCCCCTACCCAACTTGTCATTCAGCGCGGAAAGAAAGAAAATGATAAATGGAGCTTTGTAGATCTGTTTATTTTCAACAAAATTCCCTGACCCTGCCGCAGACCGGACAGCAACTTACGGGTTGCTGTTTTTTTTATATTCTAATTTTTGAGAATAAGGTATACACCGCCGATCAGCAGGATCGTTCCCAAAATGCGCGGAAGGTTCATATGATGTATTGCAAAACCCTGTAAACCAAAATGATCTATCGTCATCACGGTTACCATCTGGCCCGCGATCACCAGGCACATCATATTGGCCGGGCCAATATTACGAACGATGAAGATGACGGTGATAACGTAAAATGCACCTAAAACACCGCCCATAAAGCGTGTCCACGAAACCTGTTTGAGGTCCGCCAGGGAAGGGACCGGGTTCTGATTGAAACAGGCGAACGCAATACTCAGTACCACCAACCCTACAAAAAACGACGTCATCGCCGCCAGAATGGGGTTGTTGATCGACTCGCGCAGCTGCGTATTCACACCGGATTGCACGGCGTTACTGATGCCAATAAGAAAAGCAAAGAGCAGGAAAATCCAGTTCATGCGGAAGGATGGTGATTTTTAAGCGAATTTATACGATTCCTTCCGGTTGTGCTACTGTTTCAACTCGCTAACCTTATCGGGATCGACGGTTTTGAAACGGCCATAAACCCTGAGGATAATCGCCAGCGCCACAGTTACTTCCGCCGCCGCTACGACTATCACAAAAAGCGCAAAAAAGCTGACCGCTCAGGCGTTCCGGATCATGCCGGCCGAATGCTACCAGGTTGACATTAACCGCATTGAGCATTAACTCTATACCAAGCAGCATACCGATAAAATGCCGCTTGGTGACCGAAATCGCCAGGCCGATACAAAACAATGCGGCTGCAACCAGTAGGTAATATTGTATGGGAATAGTTGTCATGGCGTCGGGTTCCGGTTTAATGCGAGGTATGCAGCGCCGACTAATGCAACCAGCAACAGAATAGCGGCTATTTCAAAAGGCAACAAATGGGAGGTCATCAATTCTACCCCTATCGTCCTGATGGTCGATTTAGTGCTCATCTGCTCGCCCGACATTTTGAAATTGGAGGAAAGAATCACGTTAGCCAGCAAGCCAAAAAAGCCGGCACCGACCAAAAAGCCCCAAATCTGCCTCGTTATCGGCACTTCCACACGATTGTGACGGGTCGGGTCATCATTTTTTTCCTTCTTTTGAGTCAGCATGATCCCGAATATCAGCAGTACGAGAATACCGCCGACGTAAATCATGATCTGCGAAACGGCCAGGAAATCTGCGCCCGCGAGTACATATAATGCAGCCACGCCCAGGAAAGCAACGAACAATGCAAATGCCCCGTAGATCAGGTTTCTGGAAAAAAGGATAAAAAGGCCGGCTGCGAGCGTCAATGCGGAAAATATGTAAAATATAATTGCTTCCATAATCGCCTATTCCCTG
This sequence comes from Dyadobacter sp. 676, assembly GCF_040448675.1. Taxonomy (NCBI): domain Bacteria; kingdom Pseudomonadati; phylum Bacteroidota; class Cytophagia; order Cytophagales; family Spirosomataceae; genus Dyadobacter; species Dyadobacter sp. 676. The sequence continues at coordinate 2,840,730 of NZ_CP159289.1, forward strand.
GGTTTAGGTTTCATTGTCGGCCGGAATGCAGGTTTGACGGCAGTCGGCTTCTCCGCCGGCTCATCGATCTTTTCTGCTGAATCCGTTGGCGCTTCCGAAACCGGTTTCTCCGTGTTTTCCGCCGGAACGGATTTCGGTTTCATCGTCGGACGGAATGCAGGTTTGGCGGCCGCTGGCTTCTCCGCGGGTTCAGTAACTCCTCCACCCGCCTCGGTGGGCACTTCCGGAACCGGTTTCTCAGCGCTTTCCGCCGGAACGGCTTTCGGTTTCATCGTCGGACGGAACGTAGGTTTGGCGGCCGCTGGCTTCTCCGCGGGTTCAGTAACTCCTCCACCCGCCTCGGTGGGCACTTCTGAAACTGGTTTCTCCGCGCTACCCGCCGGTACGGCTTTCGGTTTCATCGTCGGGTGGAAGGCTGGTTTCGCGGCCGATTTATCAACGGACTCCGCGGGAACGTCCGCCGCAGGCTTTTCGACATTATTCTCCGTAGCAGCCTTCGGCTTTAACGTCGGCCTGAATGCCGGCTTCGTGGCAGCCGGTTTTTCCGCAGTATCCGGCGTCGTTTCTTTTTCGTCGGCCGTCTTAGGCCTCATAACCGGTTTAAATACCGGTTTGCGAACTGGTTCCCCCCGACTCCGTATTCGTATTTTCCACAACAGGTTCTTCAGCCGGCTTTGGTTTAATAGTCGGCTTAAATACCGGACGTGCCGGAGCGGCTGTATCGGGTGCGCCCCCTGCCGGTGCGGCAGCCGTTGGTGCCGCGGCTTTGGCAGCTTTCAACGCTTCCTTCTCTTTCTGGAATTGTTCGAGCAAAGCACGTTTTTCGTCGGCTTGTTCGGCTGTGAGGTTGGAATAATTGTAAACCATATCCCGCACATCCAGTTCGCTGTAATCGAATGTCTTCGTCATCGTCAGACATTCCGTCGGGCAAACCGTCGTGCAAAGGCCGCAATAACAGCATTTGGCCATGTCGATATCGAATTTCGCCGCATACAAGCGGATCGGCGAGCCGTCGGAAGCTCGTCCAATGTCCTCAACCGCCTTGATCGGCTCGATATCGATGCAATCGACCGGGCACACCTTCGCGCATTTGTCGCAAACGATGCAGTCGTCCATCTCGTTGTGCAGACGATACCTGCCATTATCCGGAATAGGGATGGTTTCCAGCGGATACTGGATCGTTACGATGCCATCCTGCCGATCGTAGAAATCGGACGAACGGATATCGGCAGGTTTACGGCTTTTACGCGCATTCCAGAGGTGTCGGAGCGTCAGCTTCATACCCGTTAGAGTGGTGCTGATGCCGTCGGATATATTTTTAAAGTATTCTGACAAAATCCTGTTCGTTGGTATGACGTTTACCCTATGACAAATATAGAGTAAACGGTTTAAAAACTCACTTCTCCATAGGTACTGCTTCTAAAAGCGCCTGCAATTCCCGCTGGATCGACTCGGTCTTATCGGCGATGTACCAGCGTTGGATATCTTCCGAAAACTCGCTGTAAGACTTCACCGGGTTAGCCTTGTACTCTTTCAAAAGGGCCTGTGCACCGGCCGGGCGCGGTCCCCAGGTAAAAAGTTCGTTAAAATCGTTATCCACAGCTACCAGCTTCGGTATAGACCTGCCTCCATTGGTCAGGTAGGCATCCATTAGCTCCGGGTTCTCGTCGCGAAGCAGTAGTCTGGCGGTAATCAAAGGGTTCGAAAGCGATGCCGCAACGATGGTAGGAATATTCTGGGCAGCATCCCCACACCACGCTTCCGTGAGAATGTACCAGGTCTGGGGGATATCGATCTGGTCGGCGGCCTCCCTCAGCGAATCGTGGATCTCCGCCTTCTTGTTCAGGCGCTGCATCCGGGCGAGGTTCAGCTTCGTGTAATGGCTCAGCGATTCGGATTGTTTGGGACCGGTCGTTCTGTTTTCAAGGACTACCGTTTCCATTAAATGCATGTATTCAGAATATGTATAAGCCCTGTTCCTGACCGACTCAGGGAATAAATGTGCTACGTTTCTCATTGGATTCCTATTTATTAGAAAACCCGCCGGCGACGCTTTCAGTTCACTTTTTTGCTTTCGAAAATTGCACTTTTATCAGTCACTTCCAGTTGACTCTCAATACATTTCAAAAATTCTCTCGCCAACTTGTCACGATCAAAACGAGCGTGGACGAAACGGTAGCCATTTTCTCCATGCCTGCGCAAAAGTGCCTCGTCGCTCATGTAAATCAGGACCTTTCGTGCCAGGTCGGCGGGATTTTCCGGTTCCGCGAACATGCCGGCCCGGGCCTGTTCAACCAAATCTCGCGAAACACCGTCGATAACCATTAAAACCGGCTTTTTGCAGGAGAAGTAGTCAAAAGTTTTATTGCTGTAGATGGTCTTGAAAATGTCCGCTCTTTTCAAAACCGCCACACCGGCATCGGCCATTACAATGTAGTCGAATATGCGCTCCTTGGGCACTGGATCGAGGAATGAAATATTAGTCAACTGCCTGGAAGCGGCTTCCTGAATTAACATCCGCTTCTGCATCCCGTCACCGATCAGGAGGAAATGGGCATTGGTAGCGCGAAGCAATGCGGCGGCTTCCACGAGTTGCATCAGATCATTCGCCAAACCATGCGCACCGACGTAGATAACCACAAATTTGCCTTTCAGGCCCAGTTCTTCCCGCAACCCGCTCTCAGATGCGCGACGCAACGCAGCTTTGCTCCAACGGAAATCCGCCGCGTTGGGAATGATGGCAATCTTGCACGGATCGACGCCGTTCCGGCCAATGAGCCGTTCCCGGAACGCCGGCGTCAGCACACTGATCCACCGGGCCTGACGATAAAGGTATTTTTCGAATCTGTAAGACAAGCCTATCAGCCACTTGTTTTTTAAAACGCCCGTTTCAATCGCCGATTCGGGCCAAAGGTCCCGTATTTCCAGCACCAGCGGAACGTGCCTCCATTTGGAAAGCAGCACGCCCGGAAGCCCTACGAACAGCGGCGGCGAGGTCACAATGATCCAGTCATATCTGGAATGCGCAAAACGCAATCCCGCATATACCGCCTTGAATGCGAAGGAAAAATAGGCCAGGAGCCTGCCGGAAAAGCCTCGATGATAACGCCGGGATAATTTGCAACGGATTACCTGCACGTTATCCTCATTCACTTTTATCTCAAAATCTTTTCGTGCTTTACTGCCTTCACGCCCGTTCATATAATGTACATCCCCCGCAATCACCGTTACCGAATGTCCGTTCTCCACCCAAATCCGCGCCATCTCATTCCAACGCGAGCCCCCGGCAGCGTTGTCTTCGAGAAAGTGTTGGTGAATGAGGAGGATATACATAAAGGATTTCATGAGATGCCCTGTAAGCGGACAAGCTTTGTGAAGTTTTCAAAAAATAGTCCTTGCCGCTGGCTTGGTAGCCAACTTGCGAAGCTGATAATGTGTGGGTATCAGATTGATTGTCGAGGTGAAAGCCTTTACCTCTTTCCGTTCAATTTCTTTAAAAAGCGCTATGGCTGGCGTTTCGAACCCCGCTCTTCGCAGGAGATAATCAAGAAGGACGTTGATATCGAGCCAGATTTTATGCATGTTTCCGTTTAATATGATTTAATGTCCATGCCAGGGTCAACCTTGACAGTTACTTACAGCATTCAATAACAGTCCTGATAAAACTCCCTTCGCTTTCGAACATCACAACGGCACATTCGATCTTTTGGCCGTAAACCTCCGAATACCAGCCGCTTCCAACGATCCTAGGGATTTCGCAGCCCTTGTCGTCGGTCGCGCGGATACGAAAATCATCCTTAAATGTTTCGTCCGGATGCCAAAGCTGGCGAATACGCATTCCCGCCGGTACGTTCGAAACGCGATCCTCCACCAGCCAATGCAACTGACCGGCCTTTTTAACAACCCGTCTCCGATGGACAATGCCTTTGCCCACATGCAGGAACCCTTCAAATCCGGCTTCGATCCAATACGCATTACCGGCAAATCCAGCCGTTCCTTTTGCGTTTATAATCCAATGCGTCCAGATAAAACGGTAATGTTTTTGCATTTGATCGAAATTTTCGATCATAATGGTGTTATGTGAGCGTGTGCCGGAGAAATAGCTCACGGATTCGCTATCCGCATTGTAAAGCCAGGTCCCTGCATCATGGAGAATATTGCGGCCATTTACCCAAATATCGAGGTGATTATGGTCGGCCTGGAAAGGGCGGCTACGATAACCGCCGCAACGTAAAAATGTAAGCGTACCGGCGTTGCGGATTACATAATAACCGTCTCCGGAGAAAGTGGAGATACGCCGGGGACTTATTTTGATCAAAAATTGCCGGCAACATCCGGCCAGCCATTGGCCCTCCTCCGACCATTTGCCCGTTTGATAACCCAAATCGATTCCCAGCACATTGGCGAGCGCAGCCATCTGCGGGCGGAAATCCCTGAACTTACATTCCGTCAGGAGGAAGAATAAAGCGCCGTCGTTGTGCCCATAGTTGGGAAGTTGCCCATTCGCATTGCTTTGGCATGCCCGCAAAAAATTCAATGAAGCTTTCGCCCGCGCGTAAACCATTTCACACATATAATCCCCATGTAATTCGGATAACCGGATTCCCCACGTCAGTAACTGCACAACAACCCTATGGTAATTCATAGAATATTGCAGATAACTTCCGTCCGGCGCGATCTGTGAAATGATTTCTTTTTCAAACAAATTTTTCCCTCCCCGCTTCCATTTCAGGCTTTTCGAAAAAAACGGGAACATCGACCCCACCGTAAAAAGCCCCAGTGCCTCCGTTAGAACGTGATTATTTCGCACAGCGATTTTCGAGAACCGAATGTTATCGGCCACATGACGCGTCTGGTCGTAAATGCTGCCTACGATTTTATTCAAAAGTACCTGGTTCAATGTCGTCGAAAACCGGTAGTAATGCAATGCAAATGTCCAGTTCAGCACCCTTAGCGCAATTTCCTGGCCGCATTTCCAGTTCGGACCGCAGTTAACCGGGTTGCTGTCAATCCAGTCCGAAATCAGTTTAAAAACGGTCTCCGACTGATCTTCCGAAAAATGGTAGTCATAGCGAATAAGGTCGTACAAAAAGGCGAACCGTGATTTCTCCCATACATATTTAATATCGCCCGTCTTTGGAGAAAGGTCGTCAACATCCGACCAATGCCGAGATTTCGGATAAACAAAGCCGGTTAGTGCGTTGGTATGCCAGTCGTGCACTTCATACCATTGATGGCTGAAATAACGGAACTTCCCGGCCTTGATTTGAGCCACACGCCATTTCAAATCGTCATTACCGGCATTCTTTTCGATTTTCAGCAGTTCACGTTCGAAAAGAAAAGCGGGTTTCCGATCGCGCCACTCCTCAATGTTAATGAAACAACGGCTGATAGCGTTCCTCGGAAAACGCAGTTTAAGCATGCCGGTTTTTCCCTGCAACCAATATCCTGCCCTGAACGCCACATAGCGCCAGCCCATCTGGCGGCTGATATGCCCGAGCAACATCAAATATCGCAGCGCTTTCATGGCACTTTCATCCAGCTGCCTGTCCACATACTATCCCGCGCCGCCAGTGTCGCAAAGCTCGAATTCCAGACGTCGTCCGGGGGCATTAGCGGTTCTTCTCCCATCGAAATGCATTCGAATAACCGATTGAACTGCTCCCGATGGCCTTTTCCCGCGTCCGTTTTCATCTCCCGGAATCCTTCGAATCCGTATCCGCGCAGGTTTTTGTAGTCGTCCAGAACCATTGTCCGCCCAAGCGAATGTACTTCGATCCGCTCCTTTGGATAACTGCCATGACCATTTGAGAAATAATACACCGTGCCGGTGGAGCCATTCGCCAATCGTAACAGCACGGTCGCATTGTCGGAACTCACGCAGCCCCGGACCGTCAATGCGTTGGTGCATACTTCGGTAATGCGGCTCCGCGCGATCCAGGCGACCAGATCTATAAAATGGCAGGCCTCTCCAACCAGTCTCCCGCCTCCACGCGCACTGTCGTGAATCCAGGTATTCCCCGGAATATACCCGGCATTCACGGTGATCACGACATTCATCGGACCTCCTTTCAGCAACTCCCGCAACCTGGTAATATGCGGGGCATACCTTCGATTGAAACCGACCGTGAGGGAAACGGGAAGCTGTACATTTTTAAGTGATGTTTTTATCTTTTCAACACCTCTGGCATCGATACTAAGCGGCTTTTCCACGAAAACATGCTTACCCGCGCGAATCGCTTCCGCCGCAATGGCAACATGCTGGTCGTGCCGGGTAGCGATTATGACCAGGTTTACCTGCTCGTCGGACAAAGCCTCCCGGTAGTCGGTGATAACGAATGGGATGCCATACTTCGCAGCCAGTTCCGCCGCCCTTAACCCGCTCGAACTGGCTATGTACTTAATGCATTTCCCACGAAGGCGAGGCAACAAGGTCATGGACACAAAATTCCCGGCGCCTATGACCGCCGCAACTACCTTTTGTACCGAAAACGATTTGCCCGGGTTCCGAACGACCGTTTCGCCGGCATTGCACCCGCCGCCGTAACTGATCAGCGTTCCCAGTGATCGGTTACCTTTCTGGTAAATAGCCGAATAGCTCTCCAACCGAATTACACTGGAAATCAATGGCTTTACATTTAATGAGCCATTACTCAACAGCTTCAAAACCTCTTGAAAATTGCGGTTTACAGTCCAGCGCACATACGGCAGGGGATAATCCGTACCTTTTTCCTCATACGCATGGTCATAGCGCCCCGGCCCGTATGCGCAGCAAACCTGGAATGTCAGTTCTTTCTGATAAAAATCGGAGCGGCTTAAATGCAGGGGAATATCTCCGATCAATACTATTTTCCCTCTTTTCCTGCAAATCGCAGAGGCCATCGAAATAACATGACCGGACCTGGACGAAGCTGTTATAATCACGCCATCCATTTCACCGAATTGCTCCGAAATTGGTCTGGCGGGATTCGCCGGATCAACCGTTTTGATACCCTTTTCTTCCGCGATTCGTCGCCGGTGTTCGTCCGGTTCGATACCAACAACCTCGCATCCGTTCGTGCGCAGGATGTCGACGACCATCAGGCCGATCAGCCCTAACCCTGCCACTGCTACGCGCTCGCCCAACGCCGGGGCCAGCAATCGCACACCGTGCAGGCCTACCGCGCCTAAAACCGCAAAAACCGCCTCTTCGTCCGGTACATTGCCGGGTATTTTCGCAAGCAGATTCACCGGCACGCAAATCATTTCGGCATGCGGCCCATTGCTTACCACGCGATCGCCGATCGTGAAACCTTCTACACCTTCTCCAATCGCTACAATTTCCCCCACATTGCAATACCCCAACGGCAAGAACTGATCCAGCCTGCGGAGAACCGAGCGGGTGGTTTTCCAGAAACCATCTGTTCGGATTTTGTCGAAAACGAGGCGGAGTTTATCAGGCTGCTGCCGTGCTTTGAAAAGAAAATTGGCTTTGCTGAACTCGATCAGCATTCGTTCGGTGCCGGCGGAAACAAGGCTTTTGCGGCTTTTGACGAGCACACAACCCTTTCGGGCGAGCGGAACGGGCACTTCCAACAATATTGTCTCCCCGGTCCGGAGGTTCTGGACAAGCTGTTTCATGATATAGTGTGTTGTTCAGGTAAATATGAAGAGTTGAAATTTACGAATTAAATCCAATCGTCAAGATTTAATACTTTTGGTGAAACCTGTTCAACATACAATCCTTAATCACACAAATCCTTCAATGAAAAAGCAAATCAATATCGGCATAGTAGGTTACAAGTTTATGGGCCGTGCGCATAGCAATGCGTGGATCAAAGCCCCGTTGTTTTTCGATACGCCATCGACGCCCGTCCTGAAAGCCGCATGCGGCCGCCACCAGGAATCACTGTCCGAATTCGCTAAAAACTGGGGATGGGAACAAACCGAAACCGACTGGCGGAAGCTCATAACCCGGCCGGATATCGATATTGTCGACATTGCATTGCCCCAGTATCTCCATTACGAAGTCGCGCTGGCTGCTGCAAAGGCAGGCAAGCATATTTTCTGCGAAAAACCGCTTTCGATGGACAGCGCGCAGGCGGTCGAAATGCTGAAAGTTTGCCAGGAAAATGGCGTAAAGCATTATCTCAATCATAATTACCGCCGAACACCCGCTGTGGCACTTGCCAAAAGGATGATTGAAGAAGGCAAGATTGGGCGTATTTTCCACTGGCGCTGCGCCTACCAGCAGGACTGGATCGTCGACCCGTCGTTCCCGCTTACCTGGCAGCTTAAAAAGGAAACGGCCAAGGCAGGTCCGCAATGGGACCTCAACTCTCACGCCGTGGACCTGGCGCATTTCCTCGTGGGTGACATTGTTTCCGTTTCCTCGCTGACAACGAACTTCATTAAGGAACGGCCTATCGCAGACGAAACCGCCACCGGAAGCCTCACGGGTGCATCCAAAGGCGATGAAATGGGAGAAGTAACGGTAGAAGACGCCGCATTGATGATGGTCAGGTTCCGGAATGGCGCCGTGGGCTCATTTGAAGCGACCAGGTTCGCAACCGGCCGCAAAAACCGCCTTACGTTCGAGATTTATGGCAGCAAAGGCAGCCTCGTTTTCGACCTCGAACGTATGAACGAGCTGCAATACTATTCCAACGAAGACGCAAAAGGAGAACACGGCTTCCGTACCATTCTTGCTACTGAGGCCGTTCATCCATACGCCGGCCACTGGTGGCCCGCCGGACATATTATCGGTTACGAACACGCTTTCGTACACGCGGTGGTTGACTTTTTGAATGCGATTGAAAACAATACCGAAATCAAACCGGACTTTGCGGATGGTTTGAAGATCATTCAGGTATTGGAAGCGGGGCTGCAATCGGCGGCAAGTAAAGCCGAAGTACAGCTGTAAACTACGACGAATCCGGCCTGATTTTCATGCAATCAGGCCGGATCTTTGAATGGATGGAGTCAATTAAAATCCGTCGCGACCGTTCGGACCACCAAACCCGGGCATATTGTTTACCATGCCGTTCCGCTGTGCTTTATCCCAATCCTGCCTGTGTAGTCTATGCGATTAAGCAGGATGGGCTTGTTGACAAAGTACTCGTCAACCGCCTTTTTACATCCGGCCCAATGCCCGTAATCGTCTATTATCAACACACCCGAGTCTGCCAAGATCGGATAAAGATGTATCAATTCGTGATGTGTCGATTCATACCAGTCCGTATCCAACCGAAGCAATGCGATACCATCCGTCGGTAAATTCGCCGGAATGGTATCTTCAACTTTTCCTTTAATACAATAAATATTCTCGGAAGGATATTCGGTGAGTCCCATATTCCGCCGAACATCCGCGATATCGGCCAGGCACCAGACTGATGTCTCTTTATTATCCCTGCTTTTCTCTAAAAGCTGGTCAGCTTTTTCTCCCCTGAACGTTACGTCGTTCCGGGTTGGTGCGGGCATGCCTTCGTAAGTATCATAAAGGAAAAGCTTCCGCTGGCTTTCGCCCAGATGTAACAATGTCAGGGCTGTGAGCATCGAGCTTCCTCCCCGCCAGACGCCACATTCAACAAAGCTTCCGTGAATCTTATTTTGCACCACATACTTTACGGCATTATATAATGCATACATCCTTTCGACCGACGTCATTGTGAAAGGTTTGCATGTTTCATAAATCCCGAGAAAGAGGTCGTCATCGATAAATTTCACATCCTTCACGATCCGTGACGCCCGAAGGTCAAAATACTTGAGCACAGCATTTATCAGCATATCCGCAATGTTATGGTTCAACAATCCTCCAAGATAGACCTCGTGACTGGCGGTCACGGATATCTGATATCCATGCGGTTGGGATGAGTTATTCTCCGGCGAAACCAGCTAAGATGCGGACCGACGCTGTCCGATTTACCGGGAAGAGAAGATATGTAAGCGCAGAAGTCGCGGGCGACCGGGGAATTTTACATGAATGCAAAACACAAAAAGCATCGAACAATCGATGCTTTTTGTGGGAGTTGAGGGATTCGAACCGCGCGGCGGACCGTCCCCGTCCCTCTGGGATCAAGCAGAAAATCTGGGGGGGAGATTAAGCATAAAGTTTGGTAAGCCTGAATAGGAAGAATGGAATATCCCTCACACCTCTGGATGAGGATCTAAAAGCCTTGATCTTCGCATTGAATGACTCTGCCGAAGCGTTGGTACTCCTGTTATTGAAGAAATTAAGGATGTCCAGATAATGCGTTTGAATAGATCGGGCAACGGTTTTAAAGGAATCTAAGCCGCAATTTTCAACTGCATTGTACCACAATGCCAGTCTTTTAAACGCCTGCTCTTTGGACTTGCAAACCCGAAAAACGGTTCCTAAGCCTGTTGCGAGCGTGTAAGCCTGGGCGATTAGTGGGTAACGCTCGAAAAGCAGCCTGGAACGATGAACCTGTGAAGGTGTCCACTTGTCATGGTGCTTGAAAAGCAAATATCTACTCCTGACAAGCAGCTGTTTTAAGGTATCTCCGTTGGCAAGAATTTCCGGCTGGTAAACCAAACCAGATTGCCTGCCAGCTTCAATAGCCTGATTTTCTTGATCCAGGGCTTGCCAACGATGTTGTATCCTGATTTCCTGAACTGCATCAAAGGCAAGTTTTTGCACATGAAAGCGGTCGATGACCTTCAGAGCTTTTGGAAAACATCGACTGACAATCAACCCCATGTTAGCGGCCATATCCAGCGTTACTTCCCGTACTTTACCTCGAATACCTTTCGGAATCTTTCTCAAAACCTCGATGACCAAGCTAGCTTGCGTGCCTTTTCTGCCTCTGGCTGCTTTGTTAGTCACAATTGTATAGAGCTCACCGTTGGAAAGAGAGGTTTCGTCAATGCTTAAATACGGGCCGGTGTTCTCAGGGTACAACAACCAGTCAGCAGCATGCTCGCGTTGATCCCAATCTTTGTAGTCGCTTATATGGTCTTTATACTGTTGTTGAAGCTGTTTGCCGTCCAGATGAAAGTATTTCCCTAATTGTGAGCAGCTAACAGGATTATTATCAATACATTGTTTTTAAAAAATCAGCGAACTCTTTAGTCATCCGAGTTCCCTCTTGCACCACATTCCAATCCCTGCTGATAATTTCGCCAGTGTCCTTGACTTCCCAGCGTCGACGCTTGATACAGAGCGTAACTTTTTGATTACGAATAGGAAAGTCCTGAATGTAAATCTCAGGTAAATAACCTTTGGATTCTAATTTTTGATCCTTGTATTGGAAGGAGGAAGATTTTTCTCTTCCAAGTAAATATGCAGACCAGTGAGGCCTTCGACGATTTTGGAAAGCTCGAAATAATCGAGGATACCCTCTGGTAACAGGAAGCGGACTAGGGCTAAATAGGACTCTTGCAATGTATTCAATGTTGATTCATTGCAAAACAACTACTTTTTTCACCGCTCCCCAAGTTTTCGGACTGATCCGTTTTCGGACTGATCCGGCAGATGCTCTGAACCAGTTGGCTGAAAAACGGAAAAAGCATCGATTGCTCGATGCTTTTTGTGGGAGTTGAGGGATTCGAACCCCCCGACCCTCTGCTTGTAAGGCAGATGCTCTGAACCAACTGAGCTAAACTCCCTTTCTTTTTCTTTTGTTTTCCCCGTCGTTTGGGAGTGCAAATATGTGCGACTAAATTGAACTCTGCAAATATTCTAGAAAAAAATTTCAAAATATTTTTTAACCTTCTGATAACCAGTATACGCTATTCGAAGTTCAGATAGAGCGTCACTGTGTGCGTTCGCATTCGACTGATGCCGTTTCCTATCGAATTTTTTCCGGGCACGAGCATATTGGTCATTCCATGCGAAAAACGCAGCTCGGGCGCGAATTTGAAGAACTCGAAAAATTGCTCGAAGCCAATGCCGTAGTCGATCGAGAAATCGCTCGACTTGGTGTCCAAAGTCCCCGCGCCGCCGCTACGGGCCCGCTTTACGTTCGTTTCGATGCCTAATGTTACGCCTGCTACCATGTACATCCGTGAGTTGACCCTCCGAAGAGATTTGTATTTTAGCAAGAGCGGTACTTCGATCCAAGTCGATTCGCGCTTTTCAGTCCGGTCGGTGCCATTGGGGTAACTGAATTTGACATGCCGCTCATACAGCGAAACGGACGGTGTCGTCCGCAGATCAAAATGCTCATTTAGAAACGCATTGATCGTGAAACCCATCCGGAATGCCGCATTTGTGGGCGACTGGATAACAAACGCCGAATCTTTTAGAAATGAAGTCGTTGCTGTGCTTAATATTGAAACGCGTAAAAGGCACCGCGAACAGGATCCCGTAATGGATCGGCTTGTCGTCGTAATATTCGAGGTGCTTGCGGCGGTACCCGATGCCCTGAGACCGGGCTTCCTGTGCTGCCATGAGCAACACCAGGAGGCCGATAATTACTTGTGCCCGACGTAAATTGAACAGATCCCGAAGGTAAGTGATATGCATTTGGTATTTATGAAACCTGCTTTTTTATAAATATCAAGAAAAGCTTCCCCATCCGGAAAGGCCTGCACCGACTCTGGCAAATAGGTATATGCCGAGCTGTCTTTGGAGACCGTTTTCCCTATTACTGGTAATATGTATTTGAAATAAAAATTGTAAATCTGCTTGAACGGAAAGCTTCTCGGTTTCGAAAACTCGACCACCACACAAGTTCCGCCCGGCTTCATCACGCGGTTCATCTCGGTCAGTCCGGCCAGCAGATTCTGAAAATTGCGTACTCCAAACGAAACGATAATCGCGTCAAAATAATTGTCTGCAAAAGCCAAACTTTCCGAGTCACCGCTTTGAAGTGTAATCACATCCTGTTTGCCCAGTTTGGCGATTTTCTCACGGCCAACCGCCAGCATTCCTTCCGAAATATCGACACCGATGATTTTTTCGGGTTTCAGTGCCAGCGCCTCAATCGCGAAGTCGCCGGTACCCGTCGCAATGTCGAGAATAACCTTTGGTTGCTGCTTTTTGAGCAATTTGATGGCCCTTTTACGCCAATATATATCTACGCCTCCGCTCAGGACGTGGTTAAGCAGGTCGTATTTGGGCGAAATATTATCGAACATTTCGGCTACCTGCTCCCGTTTGGTCCCTTCCTTATCTTTATAGGGTACTACACTCATTTTTTATCGGATTTTCAACTACAAGCAAAACTAACAGATATTTACGGTTATCACACGGCGGGCCGGCATCTTATTGGCTTCTACAAAAGTGACCAAAATGAAAAGCGAACGTATCAATGGCTGAACAAACATTTCGTCCCGATCATTACCAGCCATGCGTTACACTATGCTCATTGCCACCTGCGCTTTGGTTGGCATAACCTGCGCTCAGCCTGTCCGTTACCGCTCGCCGAACGGCATCAGCAATAAGAAAAACTACGATCGCCACGCCTCACAACCCTGGTTTCTGAGCCTCCGCGGCGGCCTTACCCAATTTTATGGCGAACTGAATGCCCAGGCCATGCACGGAATGGCCGGCACCGGAATTGGAAAGTATCTCAACAAACAATTCGCCATTCAGCTCGATTACAATGCGGGAAATATCGGCGGCGAGAAAAGGGCTTTCTTCAATTCCTGGTTTGTAAACGAATACAACAGCGTGGAATGCCTCGTGAAATGGGACCTCTCGGAGCAATTTTGCAATCGGGAGCCCGGACCGGCACACTTCAACGTATATGTGGGATTCGGACAAATATGGTTCAGCGCCAACGCCTTCGATCTCGACGATAACCGACTGCTACGCTTTACGAACAGCGAGCACAGCGCACGGAACCCGCTTTTCCTGCGCTGGGGACCTCCCCGGGGGCCGAAGGGCATCAGAAAAACGAGGGAAGGAATTTTACCGCTCGGCACTTCTGTGGATTATGCTTTGTTAGAAAAACTGAAAATCGCATTTGAATACCGCTTCTGTTTCGTGCGGACCGACAAGCTGGACGCAACCTCGGGCCGAAGGCTGATCAATCCGGAAGAAAGCGACTCGTACAGCGATACGCCGAACGATACATTCAGTTTCATTGCAGTATCATTACAATATCATTTTGGCAAAAAGAAAAAGTAAATGCCTGCTAACATTGTTAAATAATGATTTCTACCACTGTTAAATACAAACTTTACCCATCCCTGTTAAGCTGTTTCGACCGGTTCGAGCGCGGCTACATGGACGAACAGGAGCTCCTCGACCGCATTAACCGTGTGCCGGTACCTCAAACGGAAGCACAATTCCGTGGCGTATCATTCGAGGATGCGGTGATCAAGGGCATTGGCGAAGAAGCATTTGATCCGGCGATCCTGTCGAAAGTGCGGTCGTTCCTGCCACGCCCGATGCTGAAAACGCAGGTATATTGTGAATACCAACTGAACGACAGCCTCATTTACGGATATGTTGACGTAATCGGCAAGATGCTGGCCGTGGATATCAAAACCACCGGCAATTACCGGCCGGGCTGTTTTATGAAAAGCCATCAGAATTTTTATCTCCCCGCGCTGCGCACAAAAGGGATTAGAAGCCTGCGTTATGTGATCACCGATTTCAAGGACGTATATCTTGAAGAATATGATCAGATGGCCGACCTGACTTACCAAGAGCAACAGATTGCCCGCTTCTGCGCATTTCTCGAAACCTATCGCGACCGCATTACGGATTTACGGGTATTCGCACGGATTTGACAGGTGTTAAGCCCCTTAGAAGTCCAGTAATTGATGCTTCACGGCAAATATCGCCAAGCTCACCGAATTGCCCGCCCCGGTTTTTTCCAATAGATTTTTACGATGGCCTTCCACGGTGCGGTAGCTGATAAACAGTTCCTCCGCGATTCTGGCCGTATTGTAGCCCTTGCAAATGAGCGCAAGCACTTCCATTTCACGGTCGGTAAGGCCGATATTCAATGAAGGAATGGCAACCTTGCTGCGGGCCGGCTTGATATTTCCCGCCTGCAATCCCTGCCGCATTACCTGCGCAATGTCGTCGTTGATGTAATATCCCTTCGTGACAACTTGCTCGATAGCCTCACCCAGAATGCCCTGATCGATATCCTTGGGCAGGTAGCCGTGCACACCTACACGCATGAGCTGCAATATGTGTTCCGGGGAATAATCCATCGACAGGATAATGATTTTCACATCGGGATACTGTTTCAACAGCAATCCCGCAACCTCTTTTCCGTCCATTCCCTTCATAAAAAGGTCCAGCAGGACCACGTCGGGCGCGGTATCCGCTATTTTCTCCAACAGCTCCTCGCCGGAAGCGGCTTCCTGCACTACCTGATAATTTTCATTACGGGCCAGAATCTGGCCCAATCCCTGGCGGAACAGCTTGTGATCGTCCGCTATCGCTATTTTTACCGGTTTCAATTTGATCGTTGAGAAAATGTTAAACGGGCATTTCAATTTTAAAACGGGTGCCTTCACCAGGGACCGAACTCAGTTCGAGCCTGGCCCCTAACAAGTCGGTCCGGGTGCGGATCGTGCTCATTCCCATTCCGACTGCCTTCTGACCCGAATGCATATCGAACCCCCTGCCATTGTCGCTCATGAGCAAGCTCAGCCATGAACCGTTATGGCGAAGATCGAAAGTTATCTCGCTGGCCCCGGCATGCTTGACCACATTGCCGATCACCTCCTGGATAATGCGGTACAGGACCAACTGCTGGTATGACGAAAGTACCTCCGCCGGGTCATCGATGGTACACCGGATACTCATTCCTGTGTCTTCCAGGCGGTTCAGCAAAATTTTCACGGCACCGGCAAAACCGAAGTTCTCGATAATAACCGGCGATAAATTATGGGCAATCTGCCTTACATCCTTCACCACGTCGCCGATAATCTGTCCCGAACGTGCAGCCAGGCTTTTCATCTCGTCCGGCGATTTTTCGTACTGTATTTGTCCGATGAACAAACGGACTGCCGACAACGACGCGCCTATCTCGTCGTGCAGGTCGCGCGCGATACGCTCGCGCTCGTTCTCCTGCGATGCCACGATCGATTCGAGGATCTTTTTCTGGTGGACCATCTCCATCTGATGCAGGCGGCTTTGCTGAAAATGCAGCTTCCGTTGATAGAGCAGCACAAAAATGACGATTGCCAGCGCCATCATCAGCATAATGCCGATCCCCCCGAATAACAACTGTGCAAATTCTATTTCCCCCGGCCTACCCATAATGCGATAGCGTAAGTGATGTACAGCATATAGTTCATCAGCGCGTGGATCACCCAGATCTGATCATTCAGGTTTTTAGAATACAGCAAAATGAAATTCATGAATATGAAAATCAGAAAATTGCCCGAAAAGAAAAGCAGCAGGCCCGCCGACACCCAAAAGAAAGGCTCAAGCAGCAGGTTTTGCACTTTCAATTCCTGAAAAACTTTATAGAAATACGCAAGCGCCAGGAAAATGACAATCACACTTTCAATGGACCGTCCCGCATTATCGATCCAAACCGACTGGCCGTGCTGCCCCAACTCGCGCACCAGAACTATTGCCGTAAAACCGCCGATCATCCAGCCTCTTGCGGCATTCAACCATTTTTGACCGAGCACCAGGCTGTACATCCAGGTCAGCAATCCGAATTCGACCGTGATATAAATCGGCCAGAGAAATAAATTCGAAACCCTGAAAAACCAGAAAATGCGGGAAATACTCTCGATAAAAAGGGCAAAGAAAATCAGTCCGCACAGCAGCTTCACAGCGCTTTCGGCGCTACGGTAATGCAGCGAAGCCATCAACGCTGCCACGAGCACCGGCAAGTAGGTAAAGAGTACAATGAGTTGTTCCCGGGAATACTGCATTGGTTTTCTGATTTACAGAAGAGTTCAAATGCGGACAGGGCCAAACGAGGAGGTTTTTGAGCCAGCGCCAAATTACAAGATCGGCAAAGAAGAAAAAAGCCATCGTGATAAATCACGATGACTTCCGATGGTGATGGACGGAATGAAATTTTACTTAGGTATAGATCAGGCTTAGCAAGTCATCTACCTGAAATACAACTATTTAAAAGATAAACCTATATGACTTTAGATAGATCAGATCAAGGCGAATAAAGTCAAAATTGTAAACCATTTTTTAAACCAGTGCGACCAGTTTTTGGTAAATTGTCATAAGTGCACAACCAGACACAAAATGAAGGTCAAATACTATCTGAAATCCCCCAATGCATCTGGCGTATCGATCATTTCACTCTACCTACGCTATCGTAGCACGCAGCAAGTTGTAGTCCACCAACTGCTATGTCGATCCCAAGGAGGGATGCAAAGACACAGCGGCCTAAGCGAAACACCCAAAACGCTCTGGAAGTTAATAAACAATCTGAAGAAATGGGAACACGAAGCGGATGAGATATAGCCGCCGCCTATACTGTAACTAAAGCCTCACCAGATTTCATGAGGAATTTGCAAGAAAAAAATCGACAAATATTATCAAAACTTTGATCCGCGTTACCGCTTAGCTGCTGACTATGGCGGCTATTCGGTTGGAGTAGCCCCGGCAATAGACAACTGTGGAACCGAAGAACGTATACGGTATTTTATGGATAATAAGGACGGAGGCGGATCGACTGCGTCTGGCTGGACAGGTGCCTGGACGATGGATGAGACAAACACATGGCATACCGTTTGCCGTGTGGACAGCCAATTATTTAAAATGTTACTTTAACGCCGAGTAGTGCGAATGGAGGCCCATACAATCGAACAAATTATTATGCGGTTATCCGGCTTGGTAACCTGAAACCAACTTTGACATACTACACTGATCCTTATATTGCACCATGATAGCGAGGATCACAACAACAAAAATATCAGCATGTCTGGGCAGTCCGGTAGCAATACGTATATTGCGAGAGACGTGAATGGAATCACATTAAATTTCTGGATTTTCTACGGCAACAATAACATTAATGATATTTCCACTTACATGTATGAATTCCCTAATCTTGGTTTCAATTAGGTGTATTTGGGACTGAAACTAACTACCCGGTAATCGCAAACGGATACATGCATATCGATGACGAGAATAATGACAATGCCAATTACGTCAGAAGGAGCGGGGTTGACTTTAGCAGCATCCTTGGTAAGGCGTTATGCTGGGGAATGGCACAACTGATAGCCGATATAACGATATGAGGGTTCGCTAATAGCCGACAAGGTCAACAAATCAATAAAAATCGCCGAATGTACCGGTGAGCAGGGGAAATTTTGGGAGACGTATCGGGAACTTTTCAAAAGTAACGGTAGCGAAACAGCAGATGTGGGAGCTATCGCCAAGAACGTGGGGTTAGACATAGAGAAATGTAATCGCTGCATCAGTTCATTTGACGATTCAAAAATGTTGGAAAATTTCAGGCGCTTAAATGACCTGAAACTAAATGGCACTCCAACTATTTTAATCAACAACCGAATATATTTTGGCGAGCTAACGTTAGATGCACTTAGCCAACATATTGACCAAATTGCGAAGCAATAAACTATTATTTAAGTGACTAGACGAATTCAACTTGTAGCGAGCAGCCTTTTCCTTCTGTTTGCATGTACAAAAAGTGTCGATCTGGATCTAAATCAAAACATGGGCAAAATTCTTGTGGTTGATGGCCAGTTGACAGATCTGAATCATAATAATTATGTGCGACTAACATGGGCACGAAATACAAACGATGAGTTGATCCAGACTGTGGACAGTGCGCTGGTCATTATTTCTAACCAGAAAGGGCTAGTTGATACCCTTGTCAACGAGCGCGAGATCGAAACCCAGTATGACGATCCTTTATTTGAAGGATATTATTACGCTACGAGACTTCGATGCAAGGTAGGGGATACTTACCACCTTACCGTAAAGAAGAACGGTGAGACTTACCAGGCGGATGCTTATTTGCCGGCGGTTTCGCCTATTGATTCGGTAGGCTTGCAATACGTAGAAGGCTATCCGGTTAATGGTCATAGCTATCTGCCGTTACTTTACTTCCGAGACCCCAAACCGGAGCGTAATTATTATATGACCCAATTTTGTTCCGACTTTACATCGACTGGCGGGCTGATTACAAGAAGATATCCTTGCCAATTCAGCGACAGGATCTGGAATGTGGCGATATTGGACGATGAGCATTTGCCCGAGTATGTGAATGGGCTTAACATTAATGTTGGTGCGACGCCTTCCCCCAACTTTCATCAGTGGCTTTCTGCCGATAACTACACTGCATATCTGTACTCCTTTACCGCCGACGCTTACAAGTATTACGAAGCGTTGATCAAGTCTCTGAATAGCGACGGAGGCGTTTATGCTCCGACGCCGGCAAACGCCCCTTCTAATTTGCGAGGTACCGCACCGGTTGCGGGATTCTTTAATGCGTCAAGCGTTTCGTCTTATCAATTTGTTGTGAAACCGTAGTATCGTAACGGACTATTTTTCAAATATGGTGATTAAGTTAGCTTCTAATCGGCTATTCCGCTTTTTAGTATTCCTACTAAATATTATTTCAATTCATTCTTTTGCGCAGAAGTTTCAAGTGTCGGGTACGGTTGCGGATTCAACATCCGGGGAAGTTCTGCCGTTCGCACAAATACGCTTACAAGCACGGGGAGTTGTTACCCAAACAAATGCCTATGGTTATTATTCAATCACCGTTCCGAAAGGAACCAATAGCTTTGAGATTTCCTACCTCGGATATAAAACGTTAAAGTCCACAGTGAAAGTTGTTGGAAACACAGCGGTCGATTTTCGTCTCACGCCATGGGCGACGGATTTAGATGCGGTCAATGTATCATCCAAAAGCGAGTCAATCAGTTACGATGCGTTAACGGGCAAGGCGAGTTTATCTGTCGGCCAGGTAAAAAATATGCCTACCTTGGGCGGCGAAGCGGATATTATGCAGGCGCTCCAATATTTGCCTGGCGTCAGAACGGCGGTTGAAGGCACTACCGGCCTGTCGGTGCGAGGAGGGTCGTTTGATCAAACATTGGTTTTGCTTGACGAAGCTCCGGTTTATAATCCGTCTCATGCGCTCGGCTTCTATTCCGCCTTCAATCCGGACGCTATCAAGTCGATTGATATTTACAGAGGTCTTATGCCAGCGCAATTTGGGGGGAGGTTGTCGTCGGTGTTAGACCTTAAAATGCGGGAAGGGAATAACCAAAAGTTTACAGTCTCCGGTGCCGTTGGGCTGATTGCGAGCAGGATCGTTGCGGAAGGCCCCATTCAGAAGGACCGTTCATCTTTTATCGTTTCCAGTCGTTACAGCTATGCAGGAGCGGTTGCCAACACGGCTGGCAACCTGGGCAAATCATTACACTTAGGTGGTTTGGGTGGATTTCAAGGAGGAAATGACATCAGATTTTATGACGTCAATGCAAAACTAAATTGGAAATCGGCGAACAGTAAGGACCAGTTCTTTCTTTCTGGCTACCTAGGCGGCGATTGGTTTGAATACTATCTGTTTCAAAAGGGAACATTTACAAAGTGGCGAAATGCGACCGGGTCGCTAAGATGGAACCACATTTTTTCTGATAAGCTCTTTTCTCAAACCACACTCTATTACAGTCGGTACCATTACAATTATAACCTCTTAAATGATCGGCGCGATTTTGATTGGAACGCTGGACTCACTGAGGTTGGATTTAAAAATGAGCTCGATTATTTTGTTACAGACCGGTCTTTTGTCAAGGGAGGGATCAACCTAACCTATACAACTTACGAACCCGGATCTATCTTGCCCAAATCCGAAACGTCCCTTACAATACCGTTCGCGCTGGCTTCTAAGAAAACAGTTCAGGCATCCGTCTTCCTGGGCGCCACCTCGCAGGTTGGGCGAAAAGTCTCGGTATATTTGGGTGGACGAATATCCACTTTTGGGCTGCTTGGTCCCGGTCTATTTTATACATATGGTCCTGACCGGTCCAAGCCGGTTGACTCGACACGGTATGCAAGTAATAAAGTGGTCAAAAGTTTCGCAGCCTTCGAACCAAGACTGTCAGCCAAGTACCAAATCGACAGCACTAAAAGCATTTCAATTGCCTTTTCCAGGACTGTTCAATATGTGCATCTTTTAGGCAATACTTCAGTCGGCCTTCCCACCGATGTCTGGTTGCCGTCGAGTCCCAATGTAAAGCCCCAGGCAGCCCGGATCGCTTCAATGGGTTATTCCCAAAATCTCTCTAGCCTTTCATTTGAAATTGAAGTCTATTACAAAGCCTTCAATCGTGTGATTGACTTCGTTGATAATGCGAATCTGTTTGTTAACCAATATGTCGAATCACAAGTGCGTGCAGGCAAAGGTAGGGCGATGGGCGCCGAAACCTCCGTTACCAAAAAGAACGGCAAGCTTACGGGCTGGATCACCTACACCTTAGCGAAGACCGATCGGACCATTGAAGGCATTAACCATAACCGGCGCTACTCAACCCGGTTTGACCGTCGGCATAGCTTTTCCCTTGTATCCGCCTATCAACTGAAAAAGCACATTATATTATCCTTGGATTTTCAATACAACTCCGGAGGCGCAGCCTCTCTCCCAACGGCCGTTTACCAATTCCAGGGCTCAACCTTTAACTATTACCCCGATAGGAACGGCTTCCGACTTCCGGCGTTCCACAGAATGGACGTGCAGGCAAGCTTTTCAAAGAAGAAAAGATGGGGCGAAAGGAAGTGGATTGTAGGGCTATACAACGCTTATAATCGACATAACTTGTTTTCAGTAGATGTCGTGCCCGCCGACTATAACTGGTTTCAAAAGTCTAACATTTCTGCTGTATCGCTATACGGAATCGTACCATCGATATCCTACAGTTTTTCGTTTTGAATCGGTGCCTGTAAGCATCGCTTTCGCAAAAATAGAATGCCGGCCGATAATAATTGACATTTTTCAATGGTCGGATGCATATGCTGTGCGATATCATTAACGCACTTGGTAATGCATGGTATGACGGTTGGTTCTTCGCTGACCAGCACGAGCGTAATAAATCGCACTGGTGTGACGACTATTAAGTAGCTTAACTAATTGACAGGGCGTTGTCGCTATAAGTCTAAGCGAATGGCTTGGCTCTTGTTTAATTATACGTTTAAATGTATTCGACCAACTGCGAAAATAATTATTCGACGGATTTCCATACTCCACCTTTAAGCACGTCTTTGGTGAGCATATAAAGAAAATCTCGACTTGGTTAAGCGATGAGGAATAGGTTTTGCGCATATAAGACCTGTCGAGTTTTGGGGAAAGCCAGGAAGTTATCGGCATTGTCTGTTTTCATTGTGATACCCTCCGGTAACAGGAAGCGAACTAGGGCTAAATAGGGCGCGCGGTCGGCTGCCATAGTGCAATGTATTTAGTATTGATTCATTGCAAAACAACTAACTTTTTTTACTGCCCCCAACTTTTCGGATTGATCCGTAATTTGCTTTGTAAACCATTTTGTAA
The DNA here is from genome assembly GCF_040448675.1 of Dyadobacter sp. 676. Classification (NCBI taxonomy): domain Bacteria; kingdom Pseudomonadati; phylum Bacteroidota; class Cytophagia; order Cytophagales; family Spirosomataceae; genus Dyadobacter; species Dyadobacter sp. 676. The sequence continues at coordinate 2,863,139 of NZ_CP159289.1, forward strand.
ACCACAAACAAAAACGCCTTGATAAATCATTGATTATCAAGGCGTTGTGTCATTTTAAAGTGGTGATGGACGGAATCGAACCGCCGACACAAGGATTTTCAGTCCTTTGCTCTACCAACTGAGCTACATCACCATGTCAATTGGTACCTTTTGGGACTGCAAAAATAGATGTCTGTTTTTGCTTTGCAAACATTTTAGACAAATATTTCTTAAATAGTTTTTTACAATTATACATATGGCTGATTATCCAACACTTAGCTCAACCCTACATTATTTTCTTCCAAACTATTTGCGCCGAAATACATTTTTATCCTACTTTGTTAGTATGCAAGCATACTAAACACCACCCTGTTCCGCCATGGCGATCATTCAGCAAATCATCTTTATTGCCGCGCTCGCAGCCGTTGTCTGGCTCATTTACCGGCGTGTCGGTATTATCAGCAGGACGATCCGGCTCGGGAAGGCGGAGGACCGTGCCGACCAACCCCGCAAACGGCTATCGGTGATGATGCGTGTCGCATTTGGGCAGCAAAAGATGTTCGACCGCCCGTTGATCGGCTTCCTGCACTTCGCAGTCTACGCCGGGTTTGTTCTGATCAATATCGAAATTCTGGAAATAATCCTCGACGGGATATTAGGCACGCACCGCCTTTTCGCGGCCGCGCTGGGCGGGTTTTATAGTTTCCTGATCGGCTTTTTCGAGCTGCTCGCGTTGGGTGTACTCGTCGCCTGTACAATTTTCCTGATCCGGCGTAGCATTCTGAAAGTGGAACGGTTCCAGCCGTCGAGGCACCGCGAAATGAGCGGCTGGCCGCAAACGGATGGCAAACTAATCCTGGTTTTCGAGATCGTACTGATGATCGCCATTCTGACGATGAATGCGGCCGATAGTGCTTTACAGGATCTCGGGAGTGAGCATTATCCCCAAACGGGCGATTTTTTGATCAGCCAATGGCTTAAACCACTTTTTGCAGGCTGGGACGAGGACGCTTTGATCGCTTACGAGCGCGCGGCATGGTGGGTCCACATTCTCGGCATTTTTGGTTTCGCGGTATATCTCACCTATTCCAAGCATTTGCACATCGCGCTGGCATTCCCGAATACCTATTTCTCGCGTCTCGAACCCAAAGGCCAGATGAAAAATATGCCCGAAATTACGCAGGAAGTGAAGATCATGCTGGGCCTGGAGGCGCAGGCGGGAGATGCGGCGGTACCGGAGCGGTTTGGCGCTAAAGATGTGACGGATTTGAGCTGGAAAAGTCTGATGGATGCCTATTCCTGCACAGAATGCGGGCGGTGTACAGCTGCCTGCCCAGCCAATATTACAGGCAAAAAGCTGTCGCCACGCAAGATCATGATGGACACGCGCGACCGCCTCGAAGAAGTAGGTCGCAATATGCTGGCCAACAAAGGGGAATTCATAAACGATAATAAAAGCCTGCTGGGCGATTACATTCTGGAAGAAGAAATCCTCGCCTGTACCACATGCAACGCGTGCGTGCAGGAGTGCCCGGTGCTAATCAACCCGCTGGACATCATCCTGCAACTGCGCAGGCATAAGGTAATGGACGAAGCACACGTGCCGGGTTCATGGAATATGATGTTCCAGAACCTGGACACCAACCAGGCCCCGTGGAAATTTTCGCCCGGCGACCGCTTCAATTGGGCGGCAGGGCTGGAAGGCAAATCAACAGAATCATAAGCGTCGGAAAATATGAGCGAACTCGCATACCGGGTACCTACGATGGCCGAAATGGCTGCAAACAACGAAACCCCCCGAGGTATTGTTTTGGGTCGGCTGCGCCGGGTCATTCGATGACCGCTATAAAAAAGTGACTATCGCATTTGTGAAAATCCTCAACAGCGCGGGCGTGAAGTTTGCGGTGCTGGGAACCGAGGAAAGCTGTACAGGAGACCCCGCGCGTCGGGCCGGGAATGAATTTACTTTCCAGATGCTGGCGATGTCCAACATCCAGGTGCTGGATATGTACAACGTGAAGAAAATCGTGACCGCTTGCCCGCATTGTTTCAATACCCTTAAAAATGAATATCCGGCCCTGGGTGGCAATTACGAGGTTTTGCACCATTCGGAATACCTTCAACAATTGATAGACGACGGCCGTGTTCGCTTGCAGGGAGGCGGGGCGTTCCAGGGCAAAAAAATCACTTTCCACGATTCCTGCTACCTTGGCCGGGCAAATAACATATATGAAGCACCCCGCCATGTGCTGGAAGCGCTGGACGCCGACCTGGTGGAAATGAAGCGGTGCCGTTCCAAAGGCTTATGTTGCGGCGCGGGTGGCGGCCAGATGTTCAAGGAACCAGAACCGGGCAAAAAAGATGTGAATATCGAGCGTATCGAAGAAGCATTACAGACAGGTGCCGAAACAATCGCCGTAGCTTGCCCGTTTTGTATGGTCATGATGACCGACGGTATCAAAAACAAAGAAAAAGAGCAATCCGTAAAAGTGTACGACCTGGCGGAGCTTATAGCGCAGGCCAAGGGCCTGTGAACAGACAGTAAGAACTATGCCGCTAGCATGGTTGTTTTAAAGTACCCATATAGCTAACCGTTTAAACCGGCATTTAACCCCTTTAATCATGTACATTCCTTTTAGTGATATCGATTTTCAATCCCGCGTGTGGGTTTATCAGGCCAACAGGGAGCTGACTCCCGAAGAAACGGGGATTATCACCGAAACTCTGAAAGCCTCGCTGGACACGTGGGAAGCACACGGAAAGCCATTGACGGCTTCCGGTAAAGTATTTGAACATCGCTTCGTAGTGATCGCCGTCGACGAACGCGACGAGCTGCCCAGCGGCTGCTCGATCGACAAATCGGTGCATTGGTTGCAGGAAATCGGCCAGAGAATGAATATCGATTTTTTTGACCGCTCTCTGGCGTACATCGACGAGAACGATCAGATCCAGACAATCCCTGTCCCGAAAATCAAACAGGCGATCCTGAACGAAAAGATCCTCCCCGGTACGATGATCTTCGACAACCAGGTAAGCACAAAGGCGCAATGGATGACGCGTTGGAGAGTGCCGGCATCGAATTCGTGGCTGAACCGTTATTTTACAGAGCAAACCAGTTTGTAAAAAGCGACAAAAGGGTAGATTTGCAACTCAACTTATCAGAGTCCTTCATGAAATTCATCCGGCCGGCTGTTGTCGTATTTTTTATATTCCTTTTATCAGGCTGTGATAAAAATGTCGTCTACAAAGCACACGAGGATATCGATGACGGGCTCTGGTATATAAAAAACAAACCCTCTTTCAAGGTGGAGATAACGGACACTACGCAGGCGTACAACCTGTATTACGTGCTCCGGAACGCGCTGCAATATCCTTATTACAACCTCTACATTACCCGCAATTTCGTTGGGCCCGACGGAAGGGTTATTTCCAATACGCTGGAAGAAGTATTTATTTCCAATGAGGTGACCGGCAAGCCTTACGGCCATGGTTTGGGCGATTTGTTTGACCACAAAATCCCTTTCCTTAAAAACTACCGCTTTCCACGCTCCGGCACTTACACATTTACTATTTCGCAATCCATGCGCCAGAACCCGCTGCCCTTCATCATCAGCGTCGGTATCAGCGTGGAGAAAGTTCCCGCAAAAGAATAGGGACGACCGTCAGGCGGTTGGCGCAGCCGGAGCGTCGCCTTCCGGGCGTTTTTTGGGCTTGCGGTAGCGCCGGTGCGGTTTTTTCTTAAACTCCCTGGCCTCCTGTTCTTTCACCAGCTCGGCCTTTTCTTCTGCCACCTCATGCACAGGCTCTCCCAGCAGGAACCCATACGGTTCAAGACTGGGGATCGCGTCGAGGATCACTTTCAGAATGGCCGTAACAGGCAATGCGAGGATCAAACCGGAAAGGCCCCACAGCTGCCCTCCGAGGAACAACGCCACAATAGCTGCCAATGGGTTGACGCTCACTTTCGAACCTACTATATTAGGGGTAATGAGGTTTCCTTCCAGAAACTGCACAAAGCTCATTACGCCGATCACACCCACCGCATACCAGGGCGAATCCATCGTTACGATAGCCAGCAGCGCCGGAAGCAACGAGCCGATCAGAATACCGATATAGGGAATGAGGATCAGGAAACCGGCCAAAAAACCGAAAAATATGGCATGCGGAATGCCCAGCAGGAGCAACCCGATGCTGTTCAGGACGCCCACAATCAGGATAACCAGAAACAGCCCGGATAGGTAACTTTGAATGACTTCATATATTTTTTTCAACAAAGCATTAAGCTGTTCATTCGGCACGCTGTGGATGGCCTTATGGACAAACATCCTGAAAAAATCGCGGTAGAGCAGGAAAAAGAAAATGTAAAGAGGGATCAGTACAAAAGTGGAAATTGCCCCGGTAGTGGTTACCAATGTATTCAGCAAAAAGGCCCTTCCTTCGCTCAATGCATTGATCAGATACTTTTGCGCCTCGTTGACCTGTTGCGTCCGGCTGATGTTCAGGTAACGTTCGCCCATGGTCAGCGTCTGGTCGAGGATCGCCTCCGCCTTTTCGGTAATGCGGGGCAGCTCTTCGGCGAAGCTGCCTATTTGCACCGAAACCACATAAACGAGTATGACGATCGCCGTAAACAGCGTAAGAATGCTCAGTAAAATGGCCCCTATCCTCGGTATTTTCCGCAGTTCGAGCCAAGCACAGACAGGGTGCAGCAAAATGGCCAGCAATATCGAGAATGCGAGCGGGATCAATGTCTCACGAAGCGTATAGAGAATGTATACCGTTGCAATGATCGCTACCAGCGTACTGGCCAGTTTCAGGTACACGGGGGTTTCTCTATCTTTGTTTGGAAGAGGACGCAAAGTTGAATTCATGAATAAGTTTATATATCTGTGGTTAGCTGTCAAAACGGTGTTCTGTACCTGTCAGCCCGATCACAGAACCAATGATTTTAAGAAAGTTAAAGCGCATTACAAAATTAGCAAAATAGGAAAGCTTCCCGCAGTAGTTTCCGAAAGTTCGGGACTTGCCAGGGGAACGCAGCCCGGTACGTTCTGGACGCATAACGACAGCGGCAGTAAACCGGAGCTTTATCTGTTCGGTCCGGGTGGCCAGTTACTGGATACAAAAGCCGTTCCCGGCGCTAAAAATACGGATTGGGAAGACCTGACTCGTGATTCCCTCGGCAATTTCTACATTGGCGACTTCGGTAATAACGGCTTGCACCGCAATACGCTGGAAGTCTACCGGTTCGATCCGGCAGGCAACCGTACCGAACTTATTACGTTCCGCTACGGGCCGGGCCAGCCTTCCGACTGCGAAGCCTTTTTTTACCATCGGGGAAATTTGTATCTTTTTTCGAAGAACTGGGGCAAAAACAAGTGGGTGAAAATGTACAACCTGCCCGCTGTCAAAGGCGATTATACGCTGGCGGCAACCGATAGCATCCGTATAGATGCCCAGGTAACGTCCGCGGCCATCGCGCCGGACGGTAAAACCTTCGCATTGCTGACTTACGGGAAAGTGCTGCTGTTTGAAACAAATGGCGACAAAGTGGATTTTAGCAGGCCGAAAGGCTGTTTTCGTCTTTCGAGAAAGCAAACCGAAGCCATCGAATTTTTGAACAATACCGATATGCTGGTCACCAACGAGCAGGGCGGTATCTATCGAACTACTTTTCGCTGATGTTATGTTTATGTTAACAATAGATTTCCCGATATAATCAGAACATCACATCTGCTAATTTCGAATCGTGTTTTAATCTACAAAACAATGAGCACTGCTAAATCTGCAAACTCGGCTCCGAAAGTACTGGTAGTTGACGACGATTCCGACATAGTTGAACTTCTCGAATATAATTTAACCAAGGAGGGCTATTCGGTATTAACGGCGTCCAACGGCAAAAAAGCCATCGACATCGCCAAAGCATTCGTACCCGACCTCATCCTCCTCGATATTATGATGCCGCAACTCGACGGTATCGAAACCGGTCGGATCCTCCGCCAGAACCCGGATATCAAAAACACCTATATTCTGTTCCTGACGGCCCGCTCCGAGGAATACTCGGAAGTGGCGGCTTTTGAAGTCGGGGCCGACGATTACATTACCAAGCCCATCAAGCCACGAGCATTGATGAGCCGTATTAACGCATTGTTCCGTCGCGAAGCGCAAAAGGCCGAGTCGGGCGACACGATCGAAATCCTGGATTTGTCGATCAACCGCAAGAACTACACCGTGACACAAGGCGGAGAAAAATCGACGGTTTTGCCCAAAAAGGAATTTGAGCTCCTGTTTTTCCTCGCGCAGACACCAAACAAAGTTTTCAGTCGCGACGAACTGCTTCAAAAGATCTGGGGGGCCGATATTTATGTTCTCGAACGTACCGTCGACGTGCATATCCGGAAACTCCGTGAGAAGCTGGGCGACAATTATATCAAGACTTTGAAGGGCGTGGGTTACATGTTCAGCAGCGAGCGGGAATAGCCATCACCGCTCGATGTCGTCGAATTTTCTGACATCCGCCTCGTCTTTGGATTTGTCCTTCTTCTTTCGCCGGAAGGCCAATTTGAAATTAACTTCGCCGTTTTCGTCCACGGCGCGGAGAAATATCTTCGAGCCCTCGCGTTTTTCCGGGTTATTGGGGTCCAGCACGTAAGTCGAGTCGCGTTTTTTGAGATTGCTGAGTGGAATCTGGATGTTGATATCCGTTTTGTTCCCGAAACTGTAAGTCCCGTCGATAAAAAGTGTGAACACATTGGATTCGATTTCCATGGGTGCTATTTCGATCTCCTGCCCGTGCAGCCTGAAATCGTTACGGATCGGCGCGAACCTGACGCGTTCGAAATTCCGCCTTTTGAAAATCAGCTTTTTCATTTTCATAAACGGCTCGAAATTAATAATATAAGCGTTCGTCAGATCGATCCTCAACAACCCTTTCATGCTCGACGGCACCAGTTTCACGTTGTTGTTCAAATTCGATTCGAAGCTGAATTCCGTATTCAGAATACCTTTCAGGTTTTGGTGGGTAAGGGTTTTCTGTCCGAAATTGTCGAAAGAGTAAAAAACAGAATGAACGTCCGCATTCTCGATCCTGGCCCTGACGGCCATATGCGGCAACTTTCCCGCACCAGAGTTGTCCATTTCGCCCGATAGCCGCACTTTGCCCTCCCCGAAAGCCCTTAACTGAAAATATTCGATGCTCACCGCGTTGTTGCTGATCGTGAGCTTTCCTTTCACGTCCCGGCCTGTAAAATGCCGGTATCGTACCTTTCTCGCATCGAGCTTCGCGACGATCTCCATTTTATCGATCGCATTATCGAGCAGGTTCGACAGTCGCAGCGATTTTCCGGATCTCGGCTTGCTGGTACCTGGGGCGGCCAGTAATGTTTCGAGCCAGTTGAGTTGCCATTCGGGAATGTTGATATCGACATTTGCACGCAACGGCTTGGGAGAGCCGAAAAGATAAGGAATGAGGTCGAGCAGCGTCCCGCGCACATAAAGCATATTCTGGCCATCGTAAAACCGGAGGTTGGGCAGCACCATAACCTTCTCGTTAAATGTAAGGTCCCCGTTGACCTTGCTGATCCTTACCTTCTGCGGCAGGTAATCCATCGCGATGTTTTTGAGCGCAACTTTCCCAGCGACCTTCCCGTCGAAACTATCTTTCTCGGCATTGTAAAACCGCTTCAAATTCCCGCTGAAATGGAAATCGATCCTCGCGGAACCGTGCCTGAAACGGTAACGGGCGGGATCGAGCAATGCGCCCATATTTGTGGAGTCCGCCTCAATGCGGCCATCGATTTCGGCGCGCGGATTACGGAAATTATTGACAACGAGCTTGAAAGCGAACGGAATAGTCTCGAAAAAGCCCGTAATCTTCGGTGCGATCAGGCGGGAGTTGTAGACGTCGGCCAGTCTGGTTGTATCCGCACGATTGGTGAATGTCCCCGAAGCCCTCACTTTACGCAGCACGCCTACCGGAAGGTTATATCTGAAAGTGTCCGTTTGAAAATGCACATCTACCTGCGGTTTCAGGCCCGGCCGCCCCAGTATCCCCGCCACTTTCACCTGCGTATCCACATTGGCCCGGATGCCGATGGAATCGATCTGCTTTTGCAATCGCTGATTCAGCAGCGGCAATGCGTCTTTCACAGCGATCCCTTTTGCCTCGAAATTAAGGTTGAATATTTTAATGGTATCCGAAAAATCGAAAACACCGTTGACCCCGATCTTGTTATGTGTGGCGCTCTCGACGATCGACGGATAGATTTTCAACTTCTTCTCATCCTCGTCATAGCCCAGCGCGAGCGCCAGCGTCGTCTCCTGCTTTGTCAAGAAACCACCTTTGTCGGCATTGAACGTGAGACTATTGAAAAATACTGCTCCGGTAAAACTCGCATTGGTACTGGAATCGGTACGTTCGATGATGTTGGTGGCGTCATGAAAAAGAGCGCCGAAGTATTTTCGTTTCACCGAATCGGAATAACTGACAGCAAAGTTCACGAACCGTACATTACCCAGCTTTTTTACGACCCCGTCGTTATCACCCTTTTTGGAGTCCTTTTCAGGTTTGGATTTGAAAATAGACAGATTGGAGTATCCGTCCCGTTGCACGAACAATTTCAGGCCGCCGTCTTCCAGTACCAGGTTCTTAACGCGGACATCTCCTGAAAATATCCGTTTGAAATCCAGTGCGATGTGAATTTTCTCCGCTTCCAGAAACGGTTTATGGTGAACGTTGTAGAGCGTGTCTGTCAGTTTTACGTCATATAATGTAAAGTTCAGCCCCAGTCCGCCATAAAAAGGCCTGAATTTGAAGTCGCCTATGGCTAGGTTCCCGTTCAGATTTTCGTTGATCGCCTCCTGCGCACGCCTGAAAAGCTTCTCCCTGTTGCGGTAAACCCAGAGCTCTACCGCTCCGAAAAGTATAAAGCCAATCAGTGCGACGATTCCAAGGATTTTAAAAACTTTCGAAAACATGAAACGAAGAGGTTTAGCGCTGTTGATGTCAGTGGGGAACAGGTCGCTCCGATTACAATATAAGCAAGACATTAATAGCGTGCCAGAAATAATGTCCTACCGGCAACCACCGTATCTTACCGGCGGTTTTACTCGCTATTGAGCACAAAATGTAGTAGTTTTGCGCACCGTTTTGGAATACCTAGTTCCATTTACCTATCCATTACTGTAAAATGCTACTTAGCGAACAGGAAATACTGCGCCGTCAGAAGCGCGAAGAACTCATGCGAATGGGTATCGAGCCCTATCCCGCGGAAGAATTTGTCGTGAATGCCTACGCGGCCGACATCCTTAAAAACTACGAGAACAACAAGATCGACTATAAACACGTCACGATGGCCGGCCGGCTGATGGGCTTCCGTATCATGGGAAGCGCCGCATTCGCCGAATTCCAGGACAGCACCGGGCGTATTCAGCTGTACTTCCGCCGTGACGACCTCTGCCCCGGCGAGGACAAGACATTGTACAACACGGTTTTCAAAAAACTGCTCGATATCGGCGACATTATCGGTGTGACAGGGTTTGTTTTTACAACTCAAACCGGTGAAATTTCGGTCCATGTGCAGGAATTCAGGATATTGAACAAGTCGCTGCGCCCGTTGCCGGTCGTGAAACGCGACGAAGACGGCAATGTACACGACGGGTTTACGGACCCCGAACTGCGTTATCGCCAGCGTTATGTGGACCTGATCGTGAATCCCGAAGTACGCGACATCTTCGTCAAACGTGCGCGGATTATCACTACCATGCGCTCTTTCTTCGATGCCAATGGCTGGCTGGAAGTGGAAACACCGGTGTTACAGTCTATTCATGGCGGAGCCGCCGCACGCCCTTTTACCACGCACCACAATGCGCTCGATATGGATTTGTACCTGCGTATCGCGACGGAGTTACATTTGAAACGGCTTATAGTGGGTGGCTTCGAAGGGGTATACGAATTCGGGAAGCTGTTCCGCAACGAGGGCATGGACCGCACCCATAACCCGGAGTTTACCACCGTGGAGCTCTATGTGGCCTATAAGGACTACCTCTGGATGATGAAAATGACCGAGGAGGTGTTCGAAAAAGTTGCCCTGGCTGTGAATGGGACAACGAAAGTAAAATTCGGGGATGTCGAACTCGATTTTGCGGGCCCTTATCCAAGACTGAGTATCACCGATGCGATTAGACAATATACCGGCCTGGACGTAGAAACGCTCGACGAGGCCGCGATCCGCGAGCAATGCCGCGCCTGGGGAATGGAAGTGAACGACAGCATGGGCAAAGGCAAGCTGATCGACGAGATTTTCGGCGAGAAAGTGGAATCGAATATCATCCAGCCTACATTCATTATCGACCACCCTGTCGAGATGTCGCCGCTGACCAAGAAACACCGCACGAAGAAAGGCATGGTAGAGCGTTTCGAGCTGTTCGTGAACGGAAAAGAAATCGCCAATGCCTACTCGGAGCTAAACGATCCGATCGATCAGAAAGAGCGCTTCGAGGATCAGCTCCGACTGAAAGAACGCGGAGACGACGAAGCGATGGAAATGGACGACGACTTCATCCGCTCGCTGGAATACGGCATGCCGCCAACCGCCGGTATCGGGATCGGCATCGACCGCCTTACAATGCTGCTGACGAACAACGCGAGCATCCAGGAGGTCATTTTCTTCCCGCAGATGCGTCCGGAGAAAAAAGCGGAGATCGCGAAGGAATCCGATTATGTGAATGCAGGAGTACCCGCGGTCTGGATTCCGGCGTTGCAAAAAATGAACATCCTGACGATCGAGCAATTGAAAAGTGCAAATCCGAACAAGATTTTCAATGATCTCGGAGGAATGCGTAAAAAACTGAAAATTGAGGAAAAAATGCCCCTGCTGGACGACGTGAAGTCTTGGGTAGAATAGATTATCAATTAAAAATGCCGCTGGACCAGCGGCATTTTTAATTCCTTTTGCAAAAAAAATACAATTATATCTTTTTTACCTGCACAGCGTTAAGTCCTTTTTTACCTTCAACGACCTCGTATTCTACTTGGTCGTTTTCACGGATAGTAAGTCCTCCCAATCCTGTAACATGGACAAAAATGTCCTTTTTTGTGTCGTCTTCCACGATGAAGCCGTATCCCTTAGCTTCATTGAAAAATTTTACAGTACCTGTTGGCATAATAGTTGAAATAAAAAAATTGAAATAAGGTGAAAATACAGAAGATCTGTCCGCGTTTCAGTTAAAAGTCGAAATGGCTCTACCAAATAATTGAGGGAGGCTCAACGCATTAGCAAAAGAAATTTTGGAAATTCTCCCGAAGACATCTTGATTATAATGAACAACTTACAAAATCTTCAATCACAAAGAAACAAAAATTGTTTGTAAAACAATTTATTTGATTAAAGAATTTGAAAATTTACGAGCAAGCGGTATTTTGGCATTTTGGCATATTTAAAGCAAAATTCACACCGCAGAATTGCATATCACGGCGAAAATCGCTAATTATGAGGCAATTATCACAAAACAGGTATGAACAAGTTTAGGTATTTCGTTGAGAACCAAATATTTGGGGTTTGTGCAGAATTGGGAGAAAAGCTGAACTTCCCGGCCAGCAGCATCCGCAAATACTTTATCTATGCTACATTCATGACCTTTGGCTCGCCCATCATCCTGTACTTGGTTCTGGCGTTCTGGATGGAATTGCACCAGCACTGGCGCCGGCACAACAGTCCTACGATCTGGGAACTTTAACGGGTTCGATGCCGGTCAGCTTGCCGAATTTGTGTTTTCCTAACACAAAATATTCCCAAACTACACTTCTGTAATAAAGCGGCGCCCTGTAACGCGTTCGCTGCGTTTTACGCGTCAATTCCGGGATCATCCGGTAAAAGGCGAAATGTGCCCTGACAATGGCTAAAACGTCGGGCCATGCGCCGGTAGCCATAAAGCGGACGCTCGAAAGACCATCGAGTACCAGCCGGATCAGCACCGTTTTCCACCTGCGCCCTTTCGGCAGGTTTTTATAGAGCATGATCAGGTTGTTGCGGTAATTCAGGAAAGTTTTCCTCGGATTCGATTTATGCAATGTGCCCCCGCCAACATGAAAAACCGTCGATTTGCCACAATACGTGATCCGGTAGCGCATATTAAGCAAGCGCCAGCAAAGGTCGATCTCTTCCATGTGGGCGAAAAATGATTCATCGAACCCCGACGCGGCATGGAACGCGGACGAACGAACGAACAGACAAGCGCCTGTTGCCCAAAAGACGTCTTTTTCATCGTCGTATTGGCCCAGGTCCTCCTCACGCGTGTCGAAAATGCGCCCCCGGCAGAACGGGTAGCCGAGGTAATCCATGTAGCCACCTGCCGCACCTGCGTACTCGAAGTGGGTAGGCAGGTCGTACGCACGTATTTTCGGCTGGCAGGCAGCGATAAGCGGGTCCGACTCCATAAATGCGATCACCGGGGCGATCCAGTTCTCGGTAACCTCGATGTCGGAGTTGAGCAGAATGTAATAATCGGCCTGAATGCGGCGCAAAGCGTCATTATAACCTCCGGCATACCCCTTGTTTTCGCTGATAATGAGGGTATTCAGCTGCGGATAATGCGTATCGAGCCATTCGAGCGAATGGTCGGTGGAGGCATTATCGGCAATCCAGATGGCATGGCCTTCGGAGTGTTCGATGACTTTGGGAAGAAATTTTTCGAGATAATGCTGACCGTTATAATTCAGGATTACAATCGCAACAGAGGGAGTCATTCAGGTATTCGGTTATTTCATGAAGCCGCCCAAATCCAGCCCTGGAATGTTGGGAAGCACTCCATCCGTTGCCTTTTGCAGATGTTGTTTGATTTTGGGTTCGATATTGTCAAACGCCTTATTGACAGCCGCCACGATCAGGTCTTGCAACATTTCCTTGTCGTCGGGATTCACCAGATCGCGGTCCACGTCCAGGCTGATCAACGTCTTCTGTCCATTAACTGTCGCCTTCACCATTCCCCCACCCGATTCGGCGGTTTCGGTGATATTAACGAGCTGCTCCTGTGCCTCTTTCATACGCGACTGAAGGTCCTTCATTTTACCCATGAGGCCCATCATGTCCGCCATATTTCCAAACATAGCTGTACTTATTAAGTTTAAAACTTGAAAAAACTTATTTTACGGAAATAGTTCCTCACCGTAAAAGCATAAAAGTACCGCTTTTTTCAACAGTTTGATCGATGTCGTCGACGAAAGTCATCTTGTAGTAATAGTAGCCCACCGGCGCATTCGTCCCGTCCACCGTGCCGTCCCAGCCTTTGGCAATGTCATCCGAATGGAACACCACTACGCCCCAACGGTTCATGACGGAGAAACTAAACGATTGCAGCTGAGTGGATTTCGCCTCAAGTATATCATTATATCCGTCGCCATTCGGCGTAAATGCATCCGGCACGAACACGCCCGCGTTTCTCCGGTAATTGATAATATTGGACAAGCTCTCGAAATCTCCGTTTTGAGAAGCAGCCTTGATTTGGAAGTTGTATTCCAAATCGCTCTGCGAATTGAGTTTCACCGTGTAGCTCGTGTTCTTTTGTACCGGAATTTCCTCCGAACTTCCGCTCGATCCGGTTTGCAGTACCGTGTAGCCGTCGAATCCCCCTAGAATAGGCGCTTCGCCCGTCCAGTTAAGGGTTGTCAGATTTTTATTTAAAAGTATCGTACAAATCGGCTCCGATACAGGCACTTTCTGCCCGCATGAGTTTTCGTAACTCATTCGGTAGCAATACGAAACCTCGCTGGTTTTGGCGTCATTGTCAATGTATTCACTTTGGTTGTAAAGCGTGATGATTTTTTTGAATAATGTACTGCCTGCTTCCGCGCGTTCGACTGACAGCTCGTAGGATGTATTGGGCCCCCGCTCCGGGAACATCGGCCTTGATTACGACGCTACTCGCATCCAATACGGAAACAGAACCGCCATTCAGCGGCCTGGCCGAACCTGTTTCAACCTTGATCCCGACGGCGGCGGAGGTGGAAGTTGCCGTTTTCAACCTGGCTACTACCTGATATTCGGCAAAAGTACCGCACTCTACGTCCTGATCCGTATAAGTTGTCTCGCCTATCCCTGTGAAGCTTTTGATAACGGTCCCGTCACGAAGCAAATCATATCCATCAAACTGGGAAGCATCGGCATACTGGTTCCATTTCAGCGTGTTCGTACCGTTGGCAGTGCTGGCGGACAACGTCATTGTGCTGATAGGCTGCGTTTCGGTACTGCCCGCACACAGGTCTTCGGAAGAAAGCCGCAGCTTATAGATCTGCCCCGTGTTCATTCCTTTGATATCGTACGGCTGGGTGCCGCCGGTGGAACGCTTTCCGGAAGTTACATATGTGTTACCGTCCGTACTGTACTGAATGTTGGTTGGAATCCCGGCTATACCCTTGTAAGTCAGCCGGATCGTGCCGTCGCTCCGCATTTCGACCGCGCTCATCTGGATTTCATTGAGCTGCGGGCGTTCGAATTTGATGGCCAGGTTATTGGTAATCCCTTTGGCACAGGCCTTACCTCCGGCATACAGGCCAGTGATTGAAACGGTAGGACTGGTCGCCACGCTTGCATAGTTATGTTCGAACCTAAGGGGATTGCCCTTTTGCCACTTTATGACTTCTCCATCGCCCCATTTTATCTCGATCTCGTCGTAAGCTTTTAATATGGCGTCGTCGGTGAGGATCATGATAACTTTACCGCCGCCACAGGAGGAATATTGTGCAGTAACAGGTCTCGATTCGTAGATTCTGATCCGCTCGCAATGCGAAAATTCCTCTCCGTTCCTCTTTACACCATATTGTAAAAGTATCCCCGTCGCTGCAACCGGGTAAGTATAGCTGGTTCTCGACAATAGTCCGGGCTCGCCGCCCAGGTAGTTCAAATCGTAGCCTACGTAAGTAACATTCGGGACTGTGCTTTTCCATTCGACATACAAAGGAGCACAGCCTTCGGTGGTGTTGATAGTGAAGCCCCCACCCCCGATACTACATTTTCCCTGACCGTAACCGGTAACCGCAGAAAATAAAATGAAGAAAAAAGAGAAGGAAAGTAGCGTTATTCTCATAAGTGTGGCAATATTTTAACCCTGATCCTTTTTCAAAGACGATAGATAAAACAACAAGTTTGGGGAATCATAACGAATTCAAAAAATGCGATAGCAAAAATAAGCTATTTAGGGGTGGCAATAATGCGTACCTATTAAACGGGATTATTAAAAAAGTATTATCCTGCAAGAAGCGGTATTGGAAATATCCTATCTTATCAACAAAAAGCTCCCATTCCTGACAACCGCTTGTCCGGAAGCATCGGTAGCTTCGATCTTGTACAGGTAATACCCACCCGACGCTTTTCCCGTTTTTACGTTTCCATCCCATCCTTCGGCGATATTGTCGGAATGGAAGATAACCTCGCCCCAGCGACTGAAAATCGACATGCTGAAAGTTTTGATAAAGTAAGCTTTCACCTCGAAGCGTTCATTGTATGCGTCACCGTTGGGCGTAAATGCGTCGGGGACCAGAATGATGGCTTCACTCCTAAAATTCAATAAATTGGATAAACTTGTAAAGTTGCCGTCGGAAGATTTCGCTTCAACCCGGTAGGAGAAATCCGATTGCGACGCCAGGTCGAGCGTATGGCTGGTGGAAAGGCCTTTCAATATGACGTCGATTACGTTTCCGCTTGCGTCGACCTGCTGCAAATTGTAGGATTCGATCGTGCTGATAAACGGCGCGTCGGGATTCCAGACGATATCGGGCGAATTTGTTGTGAGCAATATAGAGCACACAGGCGTACTGAAATTGGGCGATTTCATTTTACAGGCGTTCTCGTACTGGAAACGATAGCAGTAGGAATGCTGTGACGTATTCACATTCGCGTCGTCCCATTGCAGGCTTTGGTTGTTCGCCGGCGAAACCACTTCATAATTTCCGCTACCGAGTAATGCGCGTTCGACGACCAGGTTATAGCTGCTTGTAAGCCCTTCGCCCGACAGTTCCACTTTGGTCCCGATCGTGTTTTCGTCCTTCACCGTCACAGTCGCATTCGTAATGTCGCCGGGCGCGGAAGTTTTGGGTTCGAGACTAATGGGTGCCGAGTACGAACGGACATCGTTTTCGATAATGGCAACCACTTCGTATTGGTAGGTATTACCGCATTTTACATCGGTGTCTTCGTAGGAACGCTTGTCGGTCGTATTGAAAATAACAGCTCCATTCCGTTTCAGCTGGTATCCCATCAGGCGGTCGGTATTAGGCTCGTTTTCCCATTCCAACGCAATAATTTCATCCAGCGACAAGCCCCCTTGCTTGATCGCTATACTGCTTACGATCGGGCTTTTAACGATATTGCCGCAGATATCGGTCGACCAGAGCTGAAAGCGGTACACCAGTTTGGGATCGAGCAAAGGTACTGAGGCCGACTGCGGGCCGCCGGTTTTTCCGCTTTGGTTCGTAAATATGAAGTCATCGTTACCCTTGGCGATATACAGCTTCGTTTCTACTCCTTCCATTCCCTCATAAATCACTTTCGCATTGCCGTCCGCCGGCAATTCCACGCTCCTTATCCTGATACTTGCAAGCGACGGCGGCGGTGTGTTCGCCGTAATGGTTGTCACATTTGTATTGGTAGCGCACTGGCCATCCGTGTACGTTCCTTTCAAGGTAATGGCCGGGCGGGCGCCTGCGTAGGTGTGGTCAAAATAGGCGGTGCTGGTAGTCTTAATGTTCACCGTCTCCTTCGCGCCGTCGCCCCAGTTGATCTCTATCGCGTCATACGCTTTGGAAATGTCGTCGCTCACGATGGTCAGCCGAACCTTGCCGTTGGTGCATGCGATAATTTCCGCCCTGGGGCCGCGGGTCTCCTTTACTGTTACATCCTTGCATTGGCTGAAACCTGTGCCATTGGCGCTGCCATATTGAAGGATCGTGTATGTGCCGGGTGTCTGATAGGTAAAAGTGGAATCCTGGGTCGTCTCGCTGGTATTGGGCGGAGTGTTCTGGCTGCGGTCGAAACGAAAGGCATAAGTAAGGCTCTCCGGCCTGGGAACGAGGTTTTTAACATTTACCGTTAATGGAGCACATCCCGCGGCAGGTATCACGTTGAACCCGCCCGTGGTTCCGCAAAAGCTTTGTGTAGCGTCCGTCCTCGCATTGGTGCCCTGACCCGAAACTTCGCGTTGAAAAAGCGAAAAAAAGCCCAGCAAAAATGTGATCAGTAGCTTATGTTTCATCGATGAGTAATGTAGGTTCGGCGAGTGTGTCTGATGGTTGCTTCCCGTTGAAACGGATCGTGCAAATCCTTTGTTCAATTTGTAACGGACGTTCAAAAATAGAACTTTCGACATTATCAACGTACCTTTACAGGGTAAAAACGAGTTTTGGTTTAAAACTATTTTTTCATTAACCCGATTAATGAGTAACAATATCAACCCGATTGCACTGGACTCTATCGAGGAAGCCATCGAAGCGATCAAAAGAGGGGAGCTTATCATCGTCGTAGATGATGAGGACCGTGAAAATGAAGGTGATTTTATCTGCGCTGCCGAACTGGTAACGCCGGAAATAGTCAATTTTATGGCAAGGGAAGGCCGCGGGCTCATTTGCGTGCCGATTACCGAAGAACGTTGCGCTGAGCTGGAACTGGAAATGATGGTGGGTAACAACACGGCCCTGCATGAAACTGCATTCACGGTTTCCGTCGATTTGCTCGGACATGGCTGTACTACCGGCATTTCTGCGAGCGACCGTGCCAAAACCATCCAGGCGCTGGTCAGCAAAGATACCAGGCCCGAAGATCTGGGCCGTCCGGGGCATATTTTCCCGTTGAAAGCCAAAAGAGGCGGTGTGCTTCGCCGCACAGGCCATACCGAGGCTGCGATCGACTTTCCGCGCCTGGCAGGCTTATCGCCGGCAGGCGTGCTGGTTGAAATTTTGAATGAGGACGGCTCGATGGCACGCCTTCCCCAGTTGCGCGAGATTGCCAACCGGTTCAACCTGAAACTCGTCAGCATTAAAGACCTGATCGAATACCGGCTCCGCAAAGAATCGCTGATCAAGCGGGAGATCGGGGTGGATATGCCTACCAAATGGGGCCATTTCGACCTGATTGCCTACCGGCAGATCAACACCGGCGACCTGCACCTTGCATTGGTGAAAGGTACCTGGGAAAAAGACGAACCCGTGCTCGTGCGCGTACACTCGTCGTGCGTTACGGGCGATATTTTCGGTTCCTGCCGCTGTGACTGCGGCCCGCAACTGCACGCCGCTATGGAAATGGTGGATCAGGCGGGCAAGGGCGTGATCGTTTATATGAATCAGGAAGGTCGCGGAATCGGTCTTTTGAATAAACTAAGGGCCTATAAGTTGCAGGAAATGGGCCGCGATACTGTGGAAGCCAATCTGGAACTGGGATTCCCGATGGACGACCGCGATTATGGTGTCGGAGCGCAAATCCTGCGTGATCTGGAACTGACCAAAATCAAGCTCATTACCAATAACCCGAAGAAACGCGCGGGGCTGATCGGGTATGGTCTGGAAATCGTGGATTCAGTAGGGATCGAAATACCGGCCAACCCTTACAACGAGAAATACCTGCTCACCAAGCGCGACAAAATGGGCCATAACCTGAACAATCTGACCATCGTAGGACATAACAAAGGACTATGACGATCAAAACCATCCAAAACGACGACGATATCCTCAAATGCCGCGGCGCCATCCAGGCGCTGCGGCCATTGCTTACCGACGACCTCTATTTCGAGGCCGTGAAGCGAACCCTCGCCGATAACCGGCAAATTATATTCATCGAAGACAGCAGCCCCGATGCCGCCGCAGTGGCCGTTTTTGAAACCGGTTACAATCTTTTTCGTGGAAAATATATCTACGTCGACGATCTTTCGACTTTACCGGCACAGCGTGGGAAGGGTTACGCAGGAATGCTGCTCGACTGGATCGCGGAATATGCCCGGAAGGAAGGATTCAACGAAATACATCTCGATTCCGGTGTAAACCCGGCCCGCACCGACGCCCACCGGCTCTATCTCAATAAAAGATTTCAGGTGACCAGCCTGCATTTCGTGGCCAGGGTCTGATTTTTTATAGCAGATTTGGCGGCCATTTAGCATATAACTACATGACAATCGATCAGGTTTTTGAAGCATTTGATACCCTTCGTGTACTGGTAATCGGCGACGTAATGCTCGATTCCTATGTTTGGGGAAAAGTTGAAAGAATATCGCCGGAGGCACCGGTGCCCGTGGTTAATGTTCAGGAAAGAGAATACCGGCTCGGCGGCGCCGGCAACGTGCTGCTGAATGTACAATCATTGGGTGCGGAAGCTATCATTTGCTCAGTAATCGGTACCGACGGCCCTGGTGACCTGCTCGAAAACAGCCTGAAAGATAAAGGATTGAACTGCGAGGGCCTGATCCGCAGCGACGACCGCATTACCACTATCAAAGAGCGCATTATCGCCGGCTCCCAGCAGGTTGTGCGCATCGATACCGAAACGGATAGACCTGTTTCCAAAACAGAAACCGAAAAGCTGATCGCGAAAGCCAAGGAACTGATACCCTCCTGCCATGTGATTATTTTTGAAGATTACGACAAGGGCGTACTCACTCCTGAATCCATTGCCGAAATCACCGCATTCGCCAATGCCAGCAACGTCCCGACGGTTGTGGATCCCAAAAAGCGTAATTTCCTGGCCTATAACCACACCACGCTTTTCAAACCCAACCTGAAAGAGCTCCGGGAAGGCTTGAAAGTTGATTTCAATGTGGATAACCTCGACGAACTGAAAGCCACCGTCCGGCATTTGAAGGACACGCTCCAAGCGAAAGGCGCGTTGATTACCCTTTCGGAAAGAGGTGTTTTTATCGATTTCAAAGAAGAAACCCACAAGCTCCCAGCACACATCCGCCAGATCGCCGATGTTTCCGGCGCCGGTGATACCGTTATCAGCATTGCGGCCTGCTGCGTGGCGTTGGGGCTTCCTCCCAAAAGCGTAGCCGCCATTTCAAACCTGGGTGGCGGGCTGGTTTGCGAGATGGTCGGTGTAGTGCCTATCGATAAAAACCTGCTGAAATCGGAGGCCAAGAAGCTTATCTAACTCATTTCCGGGTGAAGCGCATGACGCCGATATCCCCGGAAATGAAGTTCAGCGTATTTCCATCCGTGATCGAATAGCTCGTTACTTTTTTGAGGGTTTCGACAAATTTGTTTTCTCCCTCGCCGGGACAAAACATTTTCGTCATCATGAACGGCTCCGTGAAATCGATCTTCTGTCCGTCGGTTTTTAGTTTTCCGGCAAACGAATTGCAACTGGTGTTACCGCTGAACTTCCGCTCCGCGACGTCAAATTTGATGAATGGTTTCTTCTCCTTGTAAGCCTCTTCGAAGGAGCTTCCCGGTAACATGATATAATTCAGCTCCCATTCGCCTTCCAATGTGGTTTTTCCGGACGTGGCCGTTTGCGTGGTTTGTGTAGCTCTGCCGCTTTTACAAGCGGCGAATCCGATCAGAAACACAAGTAAAATAAGCCCATAAGTCCTCATATTGCTAATATTTAAGTGATGAAGTCCTGTTTCGGGCTAATTTACAAATATTCCGACCACAAAATCACCAGTTAATACCGCCTTCGCCAAGGCTCATCCTGCGCATAAACTTCGCCGACAGCCTCGACCGGCTGGTAATGTAGCGCACGCTCGCACCTATGTAAGGCGTGGTCGCGGGCGTGTACGAGGTCAGGTTTTCCCGCGCGCTGTTGAATGTACGCAATTGCCGGAATGTGGTCACACCCGCCTCGACCGACACGTTCAACACCGAAAACAAATGCGCATTGGCCGCAACGCCGGTTTTGATCTGCCGGTAATTTTCGCGCCGCAATGCTTTTTCCTCCGGCGTCTGCACCTGGAATCCACCGCTATACCCGTTCAGCCCGGCCAGCAAATCGACATTGAACCATTTGGTAGCCCTGTAATTGGCATTCACCATAAACGGCAGCAATGCCGAAACGCGCCAGTGTTTACCCAAACCTTTATTGACCCCGAAAACCGGAATGAAACGCAGCTTCTGGTTATAGGCCAGCACGGAACCATACATGAACTGCGTACGAAGCCCGAGAATGTGCATGCGTGCCGCGCCGCCCCAGAAGAACGGCTGGGGGCTGAAAAACGTCTCATTGCTCTCCGTCATGCCCAATCCGCCCCCGTATACCCAAAGCCGGTCCTTGATGCTGGCCTGCAAACGGAGAATGCCCAAGGATAATGTTTTATAACCGTTAGCTGGATCATTCTTACCATCGAAAGTAGGTTGTAATTGTGTGTATTGTGCCAAAGCAACGGTATGGACGGCTCTTAAATCGAATTTTTTTCGAAGGCTATAACCTAGCTGTACCTCGCTTTGCAAAGGTATTATCCCGAAAAAGCTTGTTCTTGAAAGGCCATAATCGCGCGTCCCGTCGAGGCCCGAAGGCACGTAATAATCCGCTTTAAGCGTCAAATTCGGGTAAAAGAGGCGGCTTAGGGAAAAATGCTGAGCTTCTGCCGGAATGACCAGGCCGAGAAGCAGACAGGTTAACAGGATGCGCGGGTTAGCCATGCAGAAAGTTAGGGGATGCGTTAA
This sequence comes from Dyadobacter sp. 676, assembly GCF_040448675.1. NCBI lineage: Bacteria > Pseudomonadati > Bacteroidota > Cytophagia > Cytophagales > Spirosomataceae > Dyadobacter > Dyadobacter sp. 676. The sequence continues at coordinate 2,884,755 of NZ_CP159289.1, forward strand.
AATGTTGGCAAATAACGCGGAAAGCCGGGGGCTATTGTGTGATTCAGGTGTTCGAGGTTTCCGGGAAAAGTTTGTTGATTTACATTTACTATTCAAATAGTATAATCTACCATGATCCGATTTCCATCCCTGAAGACATTGAGCGACAGTTTTACGGAGACTATTCTCCGCTACAAATGGGTTACGCTGATCGCCCTGCTCAAAACGATAACCCTTATCTGGGTTACAGAGATACCTTATAACAACCATCCTGTCCGTAATGAACTGACGCGGTTGGCATTCATCGCGACACTGGCATTACCGCTGGCATTGGCTATCCGGCTTTCGGGAGAACGGCAGCAATGGAAACCCTTCATCAGCACGAGGTTGGTTACCCTGATGATACTGATGCTTTCGGTGTATTATTTCCTGATGGATTCCGAACCAAACCTAAGCGAAACGTATCGCTTCTTCATTTTCCTGGCGGGCGCCCATTTGCTTGTTTCCTATGCACCATCTATCGGAACCGACGATACGGAGGGTTTTTGGCAATTCAATAAAACCTTGTTCCTCCAATTTCTGAACGCGACGCTTTATTCGGGAACCCTGTACATCGGATTGCTGATCGCCGTGCAAACAGTCAAATACCTTTTCGGAATCGAATATTCCTTCCTGATAGAAATGGACCTGTTCATTGTGGTATTTGCGTTCTTCCACACCGTCTTTTTCCTTAGCAAAATTCCAAGACCTGCCGATATGCCATCGGATTACCCGAACGGCCTGAAAATATTCACCCAATATGTGCTCCTCCCACTCGAAGTTGTTTACCTGATCATCCTTTACGTTTATACGGGAAAGATCGTTGTCCAATGGCAACTCCCGCAGGGCCGTGTGGCTTACCTGGTACTCGCATTCTCGGTGGCGGGGATCCTGGCCTTGCTTCTCCTTTACCCACTTCGTAATAGTGCGAAGGAACGCTGGGTCGGCATTTTCAGCCGGAGATATTATCTGGCACTGTTGCCGCTGATCGTACTGCTTTTTACAGGTATATTCAGGCGCATCGGCGATTATGGCGTTACAGAAAACCGGTACATCGTGGCCGTGCTCGCTTTCTGGCTGGCCGGGGTCACCATTTACTTTTTGTCCGGCAAGCGCGACGATATCCGGTGGATCCCCATTACGCTTTCCATTTTATGCTTTCTGTTGCCGATAGGGCCCTGGAATATATTTGCCGTTTCCAGGAATAGTCAGTTGAAGCAGTTTCGGGAGATTCTGACAAAAAACGAGATATTGGATTCCAGGAATCAGATCGCTCAACGAAGGACCGTCCGGAAAGAAGACCGGGAGCAGCTGATTTCCATTGTCAATTTTTTCAGGACCAGGAATCTATCCGGTTTGGAGCCCTATTTTACCGGGTTTAAGGAAAAAGACAAAAGTGATTACCGGTATTACTCGTCGATGGAGACTACTTTGGACAAGTTTGTAATTTCCGAAAAACAGAATAATCCGGAAAACTACACCAGTTTTTCGTCCCAGTTTGCCAAAAACGCAGGTATATCCCTTACCGGGTTTGAGCATGCCCTGTTTGTCGACGCCATCGAGGACAGGCGGATCGGCGATGGTCACGTGGAAATTAAAATTGAGCATCACGGAAAGACATGGACATTGCTTCGCGACAAAAAGAAAATCACCGCCTGGAATGTCGCAGACCGGGTGAAGGCATTACAGACGGCATTCGGAAGCCATGCATCGGACGTGCCGCAGGATTCGCTCGTTTTCACTCATGGAAACTACAAAATGGTGTTCCGATCGCTTTCATCCAGCAATAGCTATTATTATGGCAGCGGTGTTTTGTTTTATAAGTAGATTTCATCTGCCAGACGAATAGCCCGAAAGCACATTTGGTATGTATATCCAGAGACGTCCAGCTTCATCCAGTAACAGGTTTGTTATGAAAAAACTACTATTCCTGCTAGCCATCCTGCCTTGCCTCCATTCATTTGCCCAAACCACCGAGCCCACCTATGCCGAAAAACTCGGCTATCCCAAGGGCAAAAAAGTACTCATTATCCACGTCGACGACGTGGGAATGTCCTACGAATCCAACCAAGGCGCGATCAAGGCCATTCGTGAAGGGGTTGCCAATTCGCTGAGCGTGATGATGCCCTGCGGCTGGGTGCCGGGTTTTGTGCATTACTGGAAAGAAAACAAGGATATCGACGCCGGGCTGCATTTAACGATGACCTCCGAATGGAAGGATTACCGCTGGGGCCCGCTTGCAGGGAAAAACCAGGTCAAAGGTCTTACCGACACCGAGGGCGCATTGTGGCGGAGCGTGGCTGACGTCGTCAAAAACGCGTCGCCGGACGAGGTGGAAACCGAGATCCGCGCGCAGCTGGAACGCGCACGTGCGATGGGCTTCGAGCCTACACACCTCGACTCGCATATGGGCACGCTCTTCGCGACGCCCGAGTTTCTGGAAAGGTACCTGAAAGTGGGAATGCAGGAAAAAATCCCGGTCATGTTCCCCGGCGGGCATAATACCGCTATTCGCGGCGAGGAGAAGATGATCGACAAGCAATTTGAAATGACTCAGAAAGTCGGCAAGCAACTTTGGGCAGCGGGATTACCTGTGCTCGATGACCTTGAAAACAGCAGCTACGGCTGGAAAGGTCCCGAAAACGGCGACAAATCCGAAAAAGCATTGCAGAAATACAAAACCGACAAGTACATCCAGGCCATCAGCAAGCTGAAGCCCGGCCTGACGATGGTGATCATGCATTGCACCATCCATACGGAGGTATTCCCTCACATTTCCGACTCCTGGCCCACCCGCGAAGGCGATTTCCTGGCCATGATCGATCCGGAACTGCGGAAATACATTGAGAAGGAAGGAATAGTGCTGACGACCTGGCGCGAGGCAATGCAGCGGCGACAGAAGGTGAAATAAACTTCGGCTTTCGGCAGTCGGCTCTCACACATCTTTGACAAACAGGGAACCGCTGGCTAATGTTTGTCGTTGTTCAATTCTTCCCAAATACGTTGCAGCTCCTCGACATCACCGAGATCTTTATGTCTTGCGGTCGCTTTCTTTTCTTTAATTAAATCGCGTAAATGCAGCACCCGGAAGGGCACCCCTTGGTAATCAGCGACCAGTGCCCTGTCAAAGCAGGCGTCAAAGTCGCTTTCCGAGAATGCTTTCAATGAATGGCCCAAGTCCAACTCGAAACCCGATTTACCGAACCTGACAGATGTCCAGCCGAAAATAAGCGGCATTGTTGTAAGGAGCTCAGCTCCTACCACATCGTTTTCAATCAATGCACGCACGAACGCCTCTGTATTTTCATGGGTATTTCCTACCCAAATATCCATATCGAGCGTCGTCCGGATGTGCCCGTGAACTACTCCTGCCATTCCACCGACCAAAAGATATCTGACCTGGTGTTGATTTAAGCTCTTTAAGAGTTCCAAAACGTCGTCACTGCTAATATCCATCGAATGCTTGTTTTTGTTTCTCGGATTCGAACGAAACAGCTTGTCTGCAACACCATTTAAACGAATAAGTGCATTAAGATTTTCCGAATATTGCCCGGTTATTGCGTTGACAGCCATAGGAAGTTGAGCAGTTGTGTACGTAAAAATAAACAATGCCCGGAAAAACTCCCGGGCATTGCCATTATCAATATGCCGACGGCCGAAAGCCGACAGCCGAAGTTTTATTTTTACAAATCAATCGCCTCACCATAAGCCGCCTCCGTAGCGCCTTTCAGTGCTTCCGACATCGTTGGGTGCGGGTGGATTGAACGGAGAATTTCGTGGGATGTAGTTTCCAGTTTACGGGCTACTACTACCTCTGCGATCATTTCCGTTACATTGGCGCCGATCATGTGGGCACCGAGGAACTCGCCGTATTTAGCGTCGAAAATCACTTTCACGAAACCATCGGTAACGCCGGCACCTACCGCCTTACCAGATGCTTTGAATGGGAATTTACCCACTTTGATATCGTAGCCAGCTTCTTTCGCCTTTTTCTCGGTCAAGCCGACTGATGCGATCTCAGGCTGGCAGTACGTACATCCCGGAATGTTGCCGTAATTCAGCGCTTCGGTTTTATGACCTGCGATTTTCTCGGCACAAATAATACCCTCGGCTGTGGCCACGTGCGCCAATGCCTGGCCGGGTGTACAGTCACCGATCGCGTAGAAACCGGGAACGCTGGTTTCGTACCATTCATTCACCACGATTTTGCCCTTGTCGGTTTTGATACCGGTTTCTTCCAGGCCGATGTTTTCGATATTCGCAACGATACCTGCCGCAGAAAGCACCACGTCTACTTCGAAAACTTTCTCGCCCTCCGGTGTTTTCACATACACTTTGCAGCCTTTGCCGCTGGTATCCACTTTTTCCACCGACGAATTCACCAAAGTCTCTATACCGATCTTCTTGTATTGCTTCGCGATTTCTTTTGAAATCTCTTCATCTTCAACCGGAACCAGATTAGGGAGGAATTCAACCACGGTAACCTTGGTTCCCATTGAGTTATAGACATAAGCAAACTCCATTCCGATTGCACCCGAGCCAATTACCAGCATGGAAGCAGGTTGTTTTTCGAGGCTCATCGCCTTGCGGTATTCGATGATTTTCTGCCCGTCGAGCTTGATGTTCGGCAGCTCGCGTGCGCGTGCGCCGGTTGCGATGATTACCCCCTTCGAGGCGCTGTAATCGGTCTTCTTGCCATCCTTATCCGTTACCTCAACCGTTTTCTGACCTTTCACTTTACCGGTACCCATGATGACGTCGATCTTGTTCTTTTTCATCAGGAACGACACCCCTTTGCTCATCGTGTCGGCAACGCCGCGGCTGCGTTTGATCACCGCACCGAAATCAGCCGAAGAGTCGCTTACATTGATACCGTAATCTTTCGCATGCTTGATGTACTCGAAAACCTGAGCGCTTTTCAGCAATGCTTTCGTTGGGATACAACCCCAGTTAAGGCAAATACCTCCTAAACTTTCTTTTTCAACAATAGCAACTTTAAGTCCTAATTGGGAAGCACGAATGGCTGCGGGATAACCCCCGGGGCCGCTACCAATTACAATCACATCATATGTTTGAGCCATTTTCCGGTATTTTTATTGTACGAAATGGGTTGACAAAATTTTGACGCAAAGGTAATAATTATCGTTAGAAATTGGTCAGGAATTAGTCGGGTCTGGTCAGATGTGGTCAGGCGTGGTCAGGAAATAGTCAAGTGTAGTCAGGAAGTCATTTGTTGTGGAATTGATAGGGCTATTCTACAAGTTGTTACCAAATGGAGATTCTGGCGTATCCATATCGAACCTTCCTGACCTGTTCGATGAGATTAGAAGAGTTACAAGTGTACCAGCTCGCAATGCTGATTGGCGACGAAATATGGCGAATTGTCGATGATTGGAGCTATTTTGTGAAAGATGCTTTTGGAAAACAACTGATCCGCTCTGCGGACTCCATCGCCGCAAATATCGCCGAAGGATATGGCCGTTATCACTATAAGGAGAATCTGAACTTTTGCTATTATTCACGAGGTTCTTTAAAAGAAACAGTAACCTGGCTTACCAAAGCATTGAACAGGAATTTGATTTCTTGGGAAAAATTCACAGAATTGAACCACCTTTGCGAGTTGTTATCAGTTAAGCTTAACAACTACATCAAAACAATAGGTAACGGCTCGCGGTGATTCAAGATAAGGACCAGTCACAATAAAATGACTATACCTGACAATTCATGACTACTCATGACCACTCTTGACAAAACCTGACAGCGAAGCGTTTATTATTAACTTAAATTCAAAAATTTCAATGACACAAGACCAATTGAAAGACTTGAAAGCCCGTGTAGAGGCTTTGGGGAGGTATCTTTGACTACGCTAACCGGAAACAACAGCTAGACGACCTCGAAAAACAAACGGCCCAACCGGAGTTCTGGAATGATTCGGCCCGTGCGGAGAAAATCATGAAAGAAATCCGCGGACTGAAATTCTGGACCAACGGATACGAGGAACTCGCGCGCCTGCGCGACGACCTGGACACGATCTGGGAATTTTATGAAGCCGACGAAGCCACCGAAGAGGAAGTGGACGAAGAAGGCAAAAAGCTCGCCGACAAGCTGGACGAAATCGAGTTCAGGAAAATGATGGGCGAGGAAGGCGATGAACTGCCGGCCGTGATCGAGATCAACGCGGGAGCGGGTGGTACCGAGTCGCAGGACTGGGCCTCGATGCTCATGCGGATGTACATCATGTGGGCGGAGAAGAATGGTTACAAGGTCCGGCAGGTGGATTTGCAGGAGGGCGATGTGGCCGGGGTGAAATCCGTGACCCTCGAAATCGACGGCGAATATGCCTACGGTAACCTGAAATCGGAGAACGGCGTGCACCGCCTTGTCCGCATTTCGCCATTCGATTCGAATGCACGTCGGCATACTTCGTTTACCTCCGTGTATGTGTACCCGCTTGCGGACGACAACATCGAGATCGAAGTGAACCCGGCGGACATTACCTGGGATACTTACCGCTCGGGCGGCGCCGGAGGGCAGAACGTCAACAAGGTGGAAACCGCGGTACGTTTGCACCACAAGCCTTCGGGCATCATCATCGCCTGTCAGCAGGAACGTTCGCAGTTGATGAACAAAGAGGTGGCGATCCGCTTGCTGAAATCGCGCCTTTACCAGATCGAGCTTGAAAAACGCAATTCGGCCCGCGCCGAAGTGGAGGCTTCAAAACGCAAGATCGAATGGGGTTCGCAAATCCGCAGCTACGTCCTCGACGACCGCCGCGTCAAAGACCACCGCACCGATTACCAGACTTCGAATACCGAAGCGGTGCTCAACGGTGATATCAACGGGTTTATCAAAGCCTATTTGATGGAAGCGTAAATACGAAGGACCTCCCAAACGGGCTGTTTTAATGAGCAGGGCGTTTGGAGGTCTTTTTTGTTTTGTCGTAACTTACTCATAAAAGCATTTGATTATGAGCGATGTTGAACTATTGAAAAAGGTTTCTGAATTGCCAGAAAACCTGAAAGAAGAGTTAGATAGTTATATCGATTTCCTTCTTCAAAAACATGCAGAAGCGGATTTGTCTAAAAAGCCATTAAAGTTTGGAATGATGAAAGACACATTCATCATGGTGTCTGACGATTTTGATGAGCCGCTAGACGACTTTAAAGAATATATGTAATGAAATACATTCTTGATACACACACTTTAATCTGGTTTTTACAAGGCAACGACGTATTATCGAAGAAAGCCAAAAGCATAATTGAGGAAACGGACAGCCTAAAATGCGTGAGCATTGCCTCGATCTGGGAAATTGCGATTAAGGTGAGTTTGGGAAAACTAGTACTTGCCAAATCGCTCGAAGACTTTCTTTTTGACTTGTCTCAGACCCAAATAGCAATTTTGCCCATCAAACTCTCCCATACTCTCCGGGTAAGCACTCTCGAGTTTTTTCACAAAGACCCATTTGACCGGCTTATCATTGCCCAATGTATCGAAGAGGATTTGGAAGTGCTAACCCGAGACCCGAACTTCCCTTCTTACGATATCGTAACCCACTGGTAAAATTTGTCTTCTAAAATCCCATACACTAAACTCGGCTCCGGCCCGCGCATTCTCCTCGCATTCCACGGAATAGGGCAGGACGGTACCTCGTGTTTTGCGCCGGCACTTAAATCCCTCTACCCACATTATACCATTTACGCATTCGACCTTCCCTTTCACGGGCAACATAGTGATGCCGCATTTGAAGTCATTTCAAAAACCGATTGGAAAAACAGCATTGCACATTTCCTCAATCAAAACAACATTTCCCGCTTCGACATTACCGGTTTCAGCATCGGTGGTCGCTTTGCGTTGGCTACGCTGGAAGCATTTGCTGAAAATATCGACCATGCATTCCTGATCGCGCCCGATGGCGTGTCCGAACATCCAATGTACTCGCTCGCGACACGCATTCCGCCTGCGCGATGGATTTATGGGTGGCTGATGCGACATCCCGGTGTGTTTTTTCCCGGCGTTCGCATTGCGCGGACGTTGAAACTGGCGAGTAAAAGCCTGGTAAGGTTTACGCAGCAGGTTTTAAATACACCCGAAAAAAGACAGACCATTTACCGCTCATGGGTCGCATTCCGGGATTTGCGGTTCGATATTCCTGCATTGGTGAAGTCGGCGAATGCGAATGGCGTGAATATCTATCTTTTTGCGGGGGTTTATGATAGTTTGCTGAAACCAAAAGCAGTAAAGAAGCTGGCGGAGCTGCTTCCCAAAAATCAATACATTGAACTAAAAAGCGGCCACACGCGCCTGGTAGAGCACGCAGCCGCATGGATTTGCACTTTATTTAAGTAAATTGGGAAAACCTAATCCCGGTTTATGGAGCAAACTTTACACAAAGACGATACCGGCTGGCGCCTCAAAGCCATTATTGGCGGGTCGGCGGGCAACCTGGTCGAGTGGTACGACTGGTACGCCTATTCGGCTTTCTCCCTCTATTTTGCCAATACCTTCTTCCCCGATTCGAACCCGACGGTCCAACTGATCAATACGGCGGGCATTTTTGCCGTAGGTTTCCTGATGCGGCCCATCGGCGGTTTCGTCTTTGGAAAACTGGCTGATAACCGCGGACGTAAAGTAGCGATGACGGTTTCCGTGCTCCTCATGTCGCTAGGGTCGCTGCTGATCGCGTTTCTGCCCGGCTATAACAGCATCGGCATCGCTGCGCCATTATTGCTGCTGATTGCCAGGTTGCTGCAAGGGCTCAGCGTCGGGGGCGAATACGGCACGTCGGCTACCTATCTCAGTGAAGTGGCGACGGAGGAAAAACGCGGGTTCTTTTCCAGTTTCCAGTATGTGACGCTTATCGGCGGGCAGCTCATTGCATTGGGTTTACAACTCATTTTACAAAACATCTTCCTCACCGACCAGCAAATGCACGACTGGGGCTGGCGCATTCCGTTTGTGATCGGGGCGATGCTGTCGCTGGTAGCATTGTACCTGCGCGCGCATCTGAACGAAACTGAAGCATTTCGATCGAAGGACCTGAAAGTCAAAAAAGGGGGTTCGCTGAAAGAACTGATGAAGCATCCCAAAGCAGTTCTGATAGTAGTTGGCCTTACCTCCGGCGGAACGCTGGCTTTTTATACCTACACTACTTATATGCAGAAGTTCCTAGTGAACACGGTAGGGCTTACGAAATACCAATCGACCATACTCACTTTTTGCTCTCTCTTTATTTTTGCCGCATTGCAACCCGTTTTCGGCGCACTCAGCGATCGCATTGGCCGTCGCCCGCTGCTGATCGGCTTCGGTGTCCTGGGAACGCTGTTCACCTATCCGCTGCTGACGACATTAAGCCATACTACCCAAATGTGGCCGGCGTTCGGGCTGCTGATGGCCGCATTGATCATTGTAAGCGGCTATACTTCCATCAATGCGGTGGCAAAGGCCGAACTGTTTCCCGTGGAGGTGCGCGCGCTGGGCGTGGGACTCCCCTATTCCATTGCAGTAGCGATTTTCGGGGGCACGGCCGAGTACCTGGCGTTGTGGGCCAAAAACCTGGGGCACGAAACGTGGTATTACTGGTATGTGACCGTCTGCATTTTTATTTCACTGATCGTCTACATCCGGATGAAGGATACCAAACATACTTCCCTGATCGAAAAACATTGATTTTCGCCTTTAATGCGGCTTGGAAAAAAGCCATTTTCTCTTGACATAGTCCATTCAATACTGTAACTTTCTTGAAACCAAAACTTTGAAAGTTATGAACATGATGGATCGAATCGAGCATTGGGGCGATACCCACCATCCTGCATGGATGGATATAGTTCGTATTGCTTTGGGAGTGTTTTTGTTTGCAAAAGGTATCAGCTTCATCAGCGATACTACGAAGTTGTCTCATCTCGTGACCGGCCTCGACTTTCATTTGTACACCGTCACAGCCGTTCATTATGTAGCTTTCGCGCACATTTTCGGCGGATTCCTGATCGCAATGGGATGCCTTACCAGAATGGCCTCCATTATCCAGATCCCTATCTTGCTAACAGCCGTGTTCTTTGTCAATATCCGGTCGGGGTTTTCGTATCTCAACTCCGAACTTTGGCTTTCGATGATCACGCTCATTCTGGTAATCACGTTCGCGATTATCGGCTCGGGACGTTATTCGATGGATGAGTGGATGAGGCGTCATAACAAATGATCAGACCATTTCGGGTGCGGCTTTATAAAGGTATTTCCGCTTGTATTCCAAAGGCGTCATATCGGTAACCTTCTTGAAATGCCGGTAGAAGTTGGATACATTGTTAAAACCGCACTCGAAACAGATCACCTCGGTGGCCATTTTATCTTCAATCAGAAACCGGCAGGCCTGACTGATCCGGATCTCGACCAGGAAATCGTTGTACGTTTTCTTGGTCATCAGTTTAAAATACCTGCAAAAGGACGTTATCCCCAGATTCGCGATCGCCGCGACGTCTTGTAGCGAGATATCGTTGCGGTAATTGGACAGCGTGTAGGCATAAATCTTATTCAACCGTAGTGTTTCGGCGTCATTGGACTTATAAAATGCGTGAGCCGAGGCAATCGTGTCGTACTCGCTTGTTTCCGCAAGAATTTTCAGGATCGAAAGCAATGCGATCAGCCGGTCGAGATTCTCGGCGTCCACCGCCGCGTGCATCAGCCGGATAACTTTTTCCTTCGCTTCGCCCCGAATCAACAGTCCTCTCTTCGCGCGCTCGTAAAGTTTCGGGATCTGATAGGCTTCGGGCAGCAACAGCAGTTCGCTTCCCAGGCAATTAGGTAAAAAATGGATGATAATCACCTCAACCGCTGTATTACTGGCTCCTTCTTCCACCCGCCAGGTATGCGGTAAATTTTCTCCAAGCAGGATCAGCTCGCCATCCGAAAAATTGCTGATATTGTCCCCGATGAACCTTACTCCTTTCCCCTTTACCAGGTAATGCAGTTCGAGCTCGGGGTGGTAATGCCAAACCGTACCAAAGCCCGAATCTTTATCATGGCGTATACTGAACGAAGTCCTTGACGGAATGGGGACTTTATGAAAATGCGGTTTCATTTTAAATCAATCCGGCAGGGTTTAGATCGACTGCCACTGCTCAATTTAAAAGAAAATTTTTTAATAATCCATCCTGTACAATCGGCAGGATGCTAAAAAAATACTATTAAATAGCGTAATACTAATATTACCCCACAATGATCGAACCCCTTAGCCGGCACGAAAAGACTGTATTCTGTCGAGGTATTGTTTACGGGCCGCGGGATCGGAGTACTTTTTCATTTTTCCAAAAATTTGGTCTTTCAGATTACTGAACAGATATGACTGGAAATTCCCTTCGGTGTTGAAAGCCAGGCGTTCATTCCAGATTTTGTCGAAAACCGAATCGATAATGCTTTCGGCTTCCGTGTCGTCCTTCAAAAGCACCGAACAGAACTTGAACGCCGGCATATGAAAATACGAACGTAGTTGTGTAAATGCAGCCTCGTCGCCCTGTGTTACCCGATCCAAAATTTGCTGGTTAGGAAAAGTCATAGCTTAAAAAGTTAGGGTTAAATCCATTATTTCAATGGTGCCTCGAAAGTCTTCCTGAATACACTTGGAATGCCCAGCTCCGCCTGGATCTGATCCACTTCTTCCAGTAGCAGGTCGGCGCGTGCCTGCAAATCGGCCGTCAGCTCGCCTACATCCCTTCGTGTGTAGGTCGAAATCGGGAACCCTCTTTTTTGCAGGCAGTATTTGGCGACCGTCGGGTAGGCCGAATGCACAATGTCCATCGAGTCGATAAAAAACTTCCGGACCATTTCCACCGCTTCCCGGCGTTCGGCATTGTCGTAATTTTCACAAATCCAGACAATCAGTTCGGGATAGATATTTCCCTGAATGCAGGATAATCCCGCCGCGCCGGCACGCAGAGAGGCCACGGCGTTTACCATGTAGGCATCGTACAGCCCGAAGCGGTACCCCTCCGCTACTTTAATCCGGCGCACAACCTCGTCCAGATCCAGGCAAGTATCTTTATGATAAATGATACGATTCGAAGGCAAGAGTTCCGCAAGCACCTTGCTGTCGATCAACCGCTTGTAAGGAACCGGGCATTCGTAAAAGCCAAGGGGTATTTCGCCGGTAAGGCTGATAAGCTCTTTGGCCCGTTGGATAAATACATCGTCACTTTCATCCTCTTCGGCCAGTAATCCGGTAATTACAATAACGGCCTGCACACCGGTCTCATATATACGTTTTACGAACTGCGCCTGTTCCCGGACTGGCCCGCCGAAGGTCCCGGTTGCTACAACGGGCACCCGGCCCGCGGTGTGCTCTACCACCGTCCGGGTAACATGGAGTCGTTCTTCAACCGACAATTCATACATCTCGCTCGAAAGACAATTGGCGAACAATCCCGCAGCGCCTGCCTCGAGGTACAGGTCCGTTAATGCCTTTAATCCTTCATAATCCACCTCGCCGGAATCGAGGAAGGGGGTGAGCATAACGGGAATGAAGCCTTGCGGCAACGACGCGACGGAAGACGTTACAGATGACATCGTGTTTGGTGTTATATGCGTATGTGAAAATAGTCCAATAAAACCGGCCCCAAATGCTTACTTACTATGCAAAAGCGCCTCTTTTTCAACCGGTTCCCCGCGTCTGAGTCTCGTCAGCAACACGCCGGCCAAAAAGATCGTGAGGGTCCCCACTACCATAATCATATTCTGGTGAAGCGGGTTACGTAAAAATGAGTACTTGTCAGGCAATTGAGTCGAAAAAGTCATCCAGACGATAACCATGATTCCGATGATCGTAGCCATGAGGGCCTCGGTATTTTTAGTACTTCTGGAAATGATACCGAGGAGGAAGAGTCCGAGCATCCCTCCGGCAAAAATCCCCGAAAGCATCCACCACACGTCCAGCACGCTCTTGACCCCGATCATCGCAATGCCGGTTACCATTCCCAGCAAGCCAAAGACCGTTGTAGCGATGTAAAGCAGGCGCAGCGATTGGCGCGGGGTCAGGTCCGGTTTGATATATTTTTGATAAATATCCACCGAAAAGACCGTCGCCGACGCGTTCATGCCGGAGCTGATCGTACTCATGGCTGCCGACATGATCGCAGCGATAATTAGGCCGAGCAGGCCGACGGGTACTTTTGTCACCATAAAATGCGGCATTACCTTATCCCCGTAATCGGCCGGCGTAAGCGTAGCGGCCAGGTTTGCAATCGCATCCGAAGTTCCTCCCGGCAGTTTTTCGGCCGCTACCTGCATTTTTATGGTTTGCAGCAACTCCGGATTTTCCTGGTAATAGGCAAAAAGGCACGTCCCCAACAAAAAGAATATCAGCGACACAGGCACATACAGGTACACGCAAAGCCATACCGAACCCGACGCTTCCCTGGCCGATGCAGTCGTGTGATAGCGCTGCACATAGTTCTGGTCCATCCCGAAATTGTTCAGGTTCATAAAAAACCCGTACAGGAAAATCACCCAGAAGGACGCGGTTGTAAAATCGGGGGCCAGCGTGCCCAGGCTGAATTTATCGTTAGTCTTTCCAATCTCGATGATCCCCGGCATTCCGCCAGACACGCCCGAAACGACCAGATAGAGGATTACCAATGCACCGATTGTCTTGATGACCCCCTGCACAACCTCCGTCCAGATTACCGCTTCCATTCCGCCCATTACGGTGTACAAGACAATGCAAATGCCCACCACGACCATGATCGTAGACATCGGGTAGCCTGTCAGTGCCTGCAAGCTCAACGCGATGCCGAAAAAGATCGATCCCATGCGCGCCAGCTGCGTAAGCAGGAAGCAGATCACCGCATACGTGCGCGCCCAGGGACCGAAACGATGTTCGAGGTGCGTGTAGGCCGAAACCTCGCCCGTGCTCCTGTAAAATGGTATGAAAAATTTCGTCGCCACCCAGGCCGCGAACGGCATCGACAAGCTGAAAACAAACGAACTCCAGTTGCTGCCGAATGCCTTGCCCGGCACGCCCAGAAAGGTGTTACTGCTCAGGAATGTCGCATAAATCGAGATGCCGATCGCCCAGCCGGGAATCCGGCCCGAGGCTTTGGTGAACTGGTCGGCATTGGTATTCTTTCTTGAAAAGTAAATCCCTACGGCAACCATTCCCGCCAGGTAGGCGATCACGATGATGAGATCAATGAAAGGTAAGGATTTCATTCTACTTTCCGGGTAATTATAACTTTACCACAAAGAAACAGGATGAAGTTGATGCTTTTGTAGCATTTCGTAGCCTTTTATTGTACGATATTATCAAAGCAATGCATTGTTTTGTAAATAATGCGCTTATGATTCTACCATACTTTTGTCTTTGAAAAAATAACCGATCCCTGCCGTCGAAATGACGATCAGGGCAATCAGTACGATTTTGGTGGCCAGGCCTTCATTCGGATGTTCGAGCAGATAACGGATATCCTGCGCTTCCTTGCCTGCCCAAACCGCCAGTAAGGTCCTCGGAATCATGCCGAGCGTTCCTCCGGTAAGCACCTGCTTGAACCTCGCGCCGGCCATCGCAAAAAAGAGGTTGGTAATAGCAAAAGGCAGCACAGGCGACAACTTCGCAAAAAAGATCAGCCGCAATTCGTTTTTATAAAACCTCCTTAACAATGTACCTACCTGGGGGTAGACCTGTATGAGGTAGCTGCGGACGGATGCCGCATGAAGAAAGTTGGCGGATACGTAGATGATGGTAATCGCACCGACATTGAGCGCAAAAAGCATCGGAAGCGAAGCCCAGCCCAGAAAATAGCCGTAAACCAATGCCAGAAACGTGGGAGGCGTGAGCGCGGCCGCAGAAGCCAGCGTGAGAATGATCGTTACGCCCAGCCACCATTCCATAGGCAGCTCCCGCAGTACTTTTTCATGATTGATAGCCCAGGCCGTGAGGACCGACGTCGTCACCAACGGTACGATCGTCATTAACAGGCTTACGACGACCGGAAATGAGAATCTTTTTGGTGTAGACGTTTCCAAGGCTGGTAGCTTTACATTTCTGACTGAATAACCAGTTGTTTTGACAAAAGGTTTTTGTGAACTTGCTTTTCTGCATTAATATTTTAATGCCACGAAGGCACGAATTACACTAACGGCATTCGTGCTGATTCGTGTCTTCGTGGCATTATCAGAACCACTAAAAATGAAATTCGCGACCAAAGCCATACACGCCGGAATCGAACCGGACCCAAGTACCGGCGCTATTATGACGCCGATTTACCAGACTTCCACCTACGTCCAGGAAAGTCCTGGCAGGCACAAAGGCTACGAATACGCCCGGAGTAGCAATCCCACCCGGACCGCCTTGCAAAATGCCCTTGCCGCGCTGGAAAACGGCAAATACGGCATTTGCTATGCCTCCGGCCTCGCCGCGACGGATGCCGTTTTAAAACTTTTTCTCCCCGGCGACGAAATCATTGCACCCAGCGACATCTACGGAGGTACCTACCGCCTTATGAAGCGTATTTTCGAACCGCTTGGACTGGTTTTCAAATTTGTGGATATCGATGAAATCGGCGGCCTGGCAGCGCTGATCACCACAAAAACCCGGCTGGTCTGGCTGGAAACACCCACCAATCCGTTGCTTAAAATCATTGATATCAAACACATCACCGGCATCTGCAAAGAACGGAACGTTCTTACCTGCGTCGATAACACGTTCGCGTCACCGTATCTCCAGAATCCGCTCGACCTCGGTGCCGACATCGTGATGCACTCCGTCACCAAATACCTCGGCGGCCATTCCGACACGGTGATGGGCGCGCTGGTCACCAGCAACGGCGAGCTTGCCAACCGGTTAAAATTCATTCAGAACGCCAGCGGCGCAGTTCCCGGCCCGCAGGATTGCTTTTTGGTATTGAGAGGATTAAAAACGCTGCACCTGAGAATGCAGCGCCATTGCGAAAACGCCGCACAAATTGCCATGTGGCTTTCCGCTCATTCCAAGGTCGGGAAAGTTTACTACCCCGGCCTGCCCCATCATCCCGGGCATGAACTGGCCGGAAAGCAGATGCGGGGCTTCGGAGGTGTGGTCTCTTTCGAATTGAAGGACGATAGCTATGAAAAGACGGTTCGTACAATGGAAAATCTGCGCATATTTGCCTTAGGAGAATCGCTGGGAGGGGTGGAATCGCTTTGCACACATCCGGCGAGCATGTCGCACGGCGGAATGCCTCGTGAGGAACGCCTGAAAATCGGTTTGAAAGACACATTGATAAGGCTCAGCGTCGGGGTCGAAGATGTAGAAGATCTTGTAGCCGACCTTGATCAGGCCATCGGTAGCGATTAGCATTCAGCTTTGCAATCGACGGTCAAAAGCCTTATTTTTGGAACCATTTTTGAACCAGACACTAAAACATCATATCAATGGAAGTATCAGGAACAGTCATTTCCTTGCTGCCCGAAGTTACCGGCCAGGGAAAAAACGGAATGTGGCGCAAGCAGGAGTTCATTCTTGAAATACCCTCTCAATACCCTAAAAAAGTATGTATTTCGCTATGGGGCGACAAGATTGACCAGGCCAACCTGCAAGTGAACGACTCTGTCACCGCTTCCATCGACATTGAAAGCCGCGAGTACAACTCACGCTGGTACACCGAAGTACGCGCATGGAAAGTAGAGAAAGCCGGGGCAGGCAACTACGGCAACAATGCCGGTGGCGCGCCACTGCCGCCGGTAACAACCTTCACCGAAGACGAATCGGACGATCTGCCCTTCTGATATCCGCATAACATAGGAGCCAGCCGCAATGAATAACCTGATCATCGTTTTTGTAGGAGGAGGATTTGGCAGCCTGGCGCGGTACGGAATCGGAAGGATATTCGCTCAATGGCCGTCAGTCTTCCCGTTCGGGACATTGACGGCCAATATTTTAGCCTGCTTCACTCTCGGGATTTTCTCGGGATGGGCCACATTCAAATCCACCGACCTGGTAGCAGCATCCAGGCTTTTCGTCGTGGTTGGTTTCTGCGGTGGTTTCAGCACTTTTTCCAGTTTTAGCAACGAAACCATTCAGCTTTTCCTCAACGATCGCTGGATCGAGGCCTCTCTCAACATTATAATCAGCATAGTAACATGCCTTGCAGCCACGCTGTTGGGAATGTGGCTGGGAAAAATCTTTCTGGCGGTATAACTGCGGCTAATTCGACTGGTAGGCCATCGACATCGTAAACCTGTCGATCATCTCATGTGGATGCACTTCCAGTATCCGTGCCAGTACCATCACCACCAACGTATTGGAGGCGATTTTGCGGGGAATACCGGCAAAAGCCGCGAACAAATCGACCGTCACCGATTCCTTTTCGTCGAGCAGCTTCATCAGTTTCTTTTCCTTATCGCCATACTGAAAACTGATGTCGCGCTCGCCCCGGCCGCGGCGCATGATTTCCTTCATTTCGCGGCTGGCCTGGATCGACTTGTCCTCCACACGGATGTACGCCTGGCGGGCACCGGTATCGTCCACCACGTAATGCGGCTTGTCGACGCTCCTCGGGATCGTCAGCACGAGCACGTCGCGGTCGGGCGTGATGGCCACGCGTTCTTTTTTGAAACTGATTTTGGGATAAATGTATTTGTCGATGGCGCGTGTGAGGGTAAACTCATCTTCATCGGCATCTTTGAGGCCCTTGATGGTCTTGTCGTCACCCACTCCGACGAGCAGCTTTCCGCCGCCCGAGTTTGCGAAAGCGACTACTTCGCGGACAATCTTCTCGGGATGGTTGGATTTCAGTTTGAACTCCAGATGCTCCCCTTCACCTTTCTTAACCAGCTCTTTCAACAATCGAAGCTCCATCGGGTTGGAATGGATAAAATATGAGTTATGACCAAATCACTTTCGGTAACTTACCTCGTCCTTCTCATTTGTTAACGCTAACAATTTACATTCCTTTTGTCAGATTTAAAAAATAATGGGAAGCGAGTTACGTGAAAAAAGCGGACCATTTATCACAAAAAAACGGCACCGATAGAGTGCCGTTTTCATTTAATATTCATCTTCGTTGAAAAAGAAATCGTCTTTCGTGGGATAGTCGGGCCAAATCTCCTCAATGCTTTCATAAGGCTGACCATCATCTTCAAGCTCCTGAAGGTTTTCAACTACTTCTAACGGAGCGCCTGTTCTGATTGCAAAGTCAATTAGCTCGTCTTTGGTAGCTGGCCAGGGAGCATCTTCAAGGTACGATGCGAGTTCGAGAGTCCAGTACATAATATTTTCGCCTATTAATGGTTACTTTACTTTTCTGCAAAAGTAAAAAATTTGCTATCTTTTAAAAGCTTAAAGCGAAAAAAAAGAAAAATAATTGTCGGGTTGAAAAATATATTTTCCCAAAACATTCAATATACTGATATTCAATAACTTAAATCTTGCACTACTAACAAAGTTTCCACGGAAATCCCCAATCCCCTGTGGATTTTGCGAATCATTTCGATGGTGAGCGGGCGTTTTCTATTGAGCACTTGCGACATAATATTTAAGCTCCGCTCTGCGTCGGGATATTTCTCCCAAAAGTCGCGAAGGGTTCCACGGGCAATATCCTCATACAATAAAAGTAATTCCCATACTGGTAAATAATATACAAGACTGGTAATTTTCCAGTGATTTCCGAAGTTTGTAACCCCTACATTTCCCCTCTCCCCGAAAAACCCTTAATTTCCCTCTTCATTACAAAAACCTAATTATGACCATTGAAATTTGCGCCTATTCGCTGGAATCCTGTATCAATGCGCAGGCCGGCGGGGCGGGCAGGATTGAACTATGCGGCGGACTCGGGGAAGGTGGTACCACGCCCAGCGCCGGGTTGATCGAGATTGTTAGAAAACACGTCGATATACCCATTTACGTCATGATCAGGCCGCGTGGTGGTGATTTTGTGTATGATTTTTTCGAAGAGGAAATCATGCGGAAAGACATCGATCTGGCCAGAAAATCTGGGGCAAACGGGGTCGTTCTGGGCATTCTTATGCCTGACGGGAACGTAGATGTAGCCCGTACCAAAGCATTGGTCGATTATGCCGCCCCGTTGAAAGTCACTTTCCACCGCGCGTTCGACCTTACGCCCGATCCAATGAAAGCGCTCAAAGATGTGATTGCCACCGGAGCTGAGCGTATTCTCACATCCGGTCAGAAACCTTCGGCCATTCAGGCGACGGAGCTGCTCGCCCGGCTCGCCGCAGAAGCCGACGGTAAAATCGAAATTATGGCGGGTGGCGGCGTCAACCATCAGAATGCAGCCGAGCTCAAAGCCACAGGTGTGCATGCCCTGCATTTGACAGCCAAGCGGTTTCGGCCCGCGCGGCAGAAATTTTTTCCGGACGGCATTTCCATGGCAGGAGAAATTCCCGACGAAAAGTCGGTGATGTATGCCGATCTGGAACTGGTCGAAGCGATGGTCCAGGCAGTTGCCGGGTATGCCTTTTAATAAAGCACGCATCACATCCTCTCTATGAAGTTTTTAAAGGCAATACTGTTCATCGCGATAACCGCCGGGCTTGTGTATGTACTCGACAGGCCCTGGGGCCCTGCTCCGGCGATGGGAACGTTCCTGAGCCCGTTTTGCGGATTATGGCAAAACAGTGAAAAAGCCATCGACCCCAAAACCCGGGTTGTATTGCCGGTAGACGGCCTCCGCGACGAGGTAACGATCCGCTTCGACGATTATGGTGTGCCCCATATTTTTGCTAAAAACGACTTCGACCTTTTTTACGCGCAAGGGTATGTCACGGCCAAAGACCGCCTGTGGCAAATGGATCTTCAAACCCGCGCAGCAGCTGGAAGGCTTTCCGAAATACTCGGTCCGGCCACGCTGGCTATGGACCAGCAGAGCCGCCGGCTCGGAATGGGCTATGGTGCAGAAGCCAACCTGAAAGTAGCCATGACCGACGAGCGCTCCCGTGAGGCACTCCTGGGTTATACCGCGGGCGTGAATGCCTACATCCGGCACCTGGCGCCAAAGGATTACCCCATCGAATTCAAACTTCTGGGCTACAAACCGGAGCCCTGGAAGCCGATCAACACGATGTATATGCTCGAACAGATGACGCTCACGCTTGCCGGGCGCTCCAATGATCTGGCAATGACCAATGCGTTGAAAAAATATGGCCGGGAAACCATTGCGCAGCTTTTCCCGGATTACCCTATGTTGCAGGAGAGTCCCATCATTCCGTCGGGTACGCCGTGGGATTTTCCCAGGCTTCCGGTTCCAAAGGCAGGTTTGCCATTGATACCAGGCGACAGCAATGCAATATCAGGCAGGCCGTCGGCAGCCCTCCCGCCGCGCACGCCCAAGGAGGAAGGGATCGGTAGCAACAACTGGGCTATCAGCGCAGGGAAATCCATTACCGGCTACCCGATTCTCGCTAACGACCCGCACCTCGAACTATCGCTGCCATCGATATGGTATCAGGTGCAGCTGCATTCGCCGGACATGAATGTATACGGCGTAACGCTGCCGGGCGTCCCAAGCGTGATCATTGGTTTCAACCAGCATGTGGCGTGGGGAGTTACGAATGTCGACGCGGATGTTTTCGATTTATATAAAATCAAATTCAAAAATGAATACCGGAACTTTTACTGGCACGATAACCAATGGAAACCCACGCATAAACGCGAAGAAATTATCCACGTCAAAGGCCGGTTGAAACCCTACCGGGAGCAGATTATCTACACGCATCACGGGCCTGTCACCGATTCGGACGGATCGTCGGGCGACCTGCCTGACCTGGCGATCAAGTGGATCGGGCATGAACCGGGAAACAGTTTTATCACTTTCTACGAGCTCAACAAGGCGAAAACCTACGACGACTACCGCAAGGCGCTGACGCACTACGTAGGGCCGGCGCAAAATTTCGTTTTCGCGGATAACGAAAAAAACATCGCCATTACGGTCAATGGCAAATTACCTCTGAAATATAAGGACCAGGGCAAATTTGTTCTCGACGGCACCTCGCCCGCCGACGACTGGAACGGCTGGATTCCCGCAGAGCAGAACCCGTTCGTCAAAAACCCGCCGAGAGGCTTCGTGAGCAGTGCAAACCAGTCGTCGGCGGACACTACCTATCCTTATTATATCAACTGGAATTTCGCTCCTTCGGAGAGGGGCATCCGTATCAACGAGCGGCTGCAAGCGATGAGCAATGCGAATGCCGACAGCCTGCGCATGCTGCAAAACGACAATTTCAGCGTGTTGGCAAGAACGTTGCTTCCCCGATTGCTGAGCATTCTCGAAACTCTGCCATTAACCCCCAAGCAAAAAGCGGCACGCATACTGCTTTCCAACTGGAATTATCAAAACTCACCGGAATCCGTGGCGGCTTCGATTTTCGAAACATGGTTCCCGTTGCTGGGCCAGGCCATTTGGAAAGACGATTTCGCCTCGCCCGAAGCTCCGATGGAGTATCCCTCGCGGGACCGGACGTTGTATCTGATATTGAAACAACCGAACGAAAAATGGTTCGACAACGTCGATACGCCGGAAAAGGAGACATTACCCGACCTGGTATACCAGACCTTCGATGCGACACTGGATACTCTTACGGCACACAACGGCCCTATGAGTCCCAAATGGCAATGGTCTAATGTGAAAGCCGCCGAAATAAGACATTTGAGCCGGAGTATCAAGGCTTTCAATGCACCGCCGCTGGTGACCGGTGGCGGCAGCAGCATTGTGAATGCGATGACCAAGCGGAAGGGGCCGTCGTGGAGGATGGTAGTGGAACTTGGCCCCACGCCCCGCGCCTATGGCATTTACCCCGGCGGGCAGTCGGGGAACCCGGGTAGTCCGTATTACCTGAACCTGCTGCCTAAATGGGAGAAAGGCGAACTTAATGAGTTGCTCTTCCTGACTTCGCCGGATCAGAAGACGCCACACCTGGCATCGAGTCTCGTATTACAGAAACGTTAACCGGAGTCTTATGAATTTTCTGATCATAGCAGTCTTGTCGGCGCTTTTACAAATATTCGCTCCGTGGTGGGTGATCGCCATCATTCCTTTCGCAGTCCTTTTCTGGCGGCCAGTCCATTCCCCCGGCGCGTTCTGGGCGGGCCTTGGCGGCATTGCCGTGCCCTGGCTGCTTTACGGGTATTATCAGCATTTCATTTCCGACGGAGCAATGTCCGATCGCGTCGCAAAGATTTTCATGCTGCCCAATGGCCTGTCGCTTTTACTTGTGACAGCACTTGCAGGCGGGCTTGTGGGCGGCTTTTCGGCGTTATCGGGGTATTGGGTGCGGCAGGTCTTTCGCAGGCATCCGGTGCCGATATCCCGGCCTGCATCGTGAAAGGGCGCAGGGCGGTTGGGAGAGCCGCATATTCATTGTACTTAAACACAAATCATTATCTTTGCGGCTCGTTCAAAAACAATAAACCTTAAAAACGTGAACAACAATACTTCATTGATCTGGAACATCGTCCTTTCGCTTGCGGTGGCGGTGTTATTCTTCCTGCATTTTTCAAGCAAATCGTCGGACTCGAGTGCAGCCCCGGATGGCGCGGTAGTGGAAGGTCGCCGCACAGTTTACGTGCAGGTTGATTCGCTTCTGAAAAATTACGATTTCTTCAAGGATACCAGAAAAGAGCTCGAAAACAAGAATTTCCAACTCGAAAACGAGCTGACAACCAAAGGACGCTCTTTGCAAAATGAAGTAGCATTCTTTCAACAGAGAGCCGCAACCATGACGCCCGAGCAAGCCCGCTCAACCGAGGCACAGCTTATGAAAAAACAGCAGGATCTGATGGCTTACCGCGATCAGTCGGCACAGGCGCTGGGTCAGGAAGAAGCGAAAAAGAACGAAGAGCTTTACAAAAACATCCGTTCCTACATCGAGAAATACAACAAAGAGAACAAATACGAGTACGTACTGGGCTACTCGCTCGGGGGAGGTATTCTCTTCGCGAACCCGTCACTGGACGTGACACAGAAGATCATCGATGGTTTGAATAAAGAATATAAAAACTCGGGCAAAGCCGCTGCGGCGGCTGATACTACCAAGAAGAAGTAGTATTTCCTGAATTTCAATAAAGGTGAAGCAGGCGGTCGGGTGATCGTCTGCTTCATTTTTTTTTAATGTAGATCAATACGAAATTTTCAATTTGCTCAAATCGAACTGAAATCCTGGCAGCACATTGTCTCCTGATAATTGCTGGTTAAAATCATTTAGAATTTCAACATCCGCATTAGCCCGATAAATAAATACCGTTTTCTCAAACGGATCAATGAGCCACGCTAACTTGCAACCATTTCCAATCCATTCGGTTTGCATTTTCTTCTGAATGACTTTCAAATCATCATTCGTCGAGAACAGTTCTATTACGAAATCAGGACATACCGGTGGGAATTTTACTTTTTCCTCCTTCGTCAAACGCGCCCACCTTTCTGCTGAAACCCAAGCAGCGTCCGGGGCCTGACGGAAGTATTGGGAAGCCGAAAGGCGGTAGAAGAATCGAACACGAACCCTAAGTTCGTGGCGAGTTGCCAATGCATCAACCAGTAGTTAATGATAGAATTCAACATCCCTTTGGTTCCGCCAGTATTAGACATAATATAGATCGTTTCTATCCCGCAATATTTTGAGTTGATCATTCTCCCTGCAAAATTCATAGAATTCATCGTCATCAAGACGCAGGGGTTTGTATCCCAATTCTATCGTATCCATGTCGTTGTTTCCTTACCTAATGCAATATAAACATTTTCAAGCACTAACAGATTTAAGGTATCCCCGAACAAAAACAGGACAGCCGGTTGCCCGACTGCCCTGCATTTGCATTTAATATATTTTAAACCGCCGAAGAGGTGAACTTCGCTCCGATGTACTCGCGGTTCAAACGGGCGATGTTTTCCAGGCTGATTTCTTTCGGGCATTCCGCCGAGCAGGCACCGGTGTTGGTACAAGCTCCAAAACCTTCCGCATCCATCTGGGCGACCATTTTCTCGGCACGGATACTGCGTTCTGCCTGGCCCTGCGGCAACAATGCCAGCTGGGAGATTTTGGCGGAAACGAAAAGCATTGCCGAAGCATTTTTACAAGCTGCCACGCACGCACCGCAACCGATACACGCCGCTGCTGCAAATGCGTCGTCGGCCGCCTCTTTCGGAACAGGCAATGCGTTTGCGTCCTGTGCGTTACCTGTATTCACGGATATAAAGCCGCCGGCAGCGATTACGCGGTCGAATGCGTCACGGTCCACGACGAGGTCTTTGATCACCGGGAACGCCGCGGCTCTCCACGGTTCTACCACGATGGTATCGCCATCATTGAACGAACGCATGTGCAGCTGGCAGGTTGTTACCCCGCGCAATGGCCCGTGCGGACGGCCGTTGATATACATCGAACACATCCCGCAAATACCTTCGCGGCAATCGTGATCGAATGCAACCGGTTCTTTTCCTTCTTCGATGAGCTGCTCATTGAGTACATCGAACATTTCAAGAAATGACATATCAGGGGAAACGTTGTCCAGCTTGTAGTCTTCAAAACCTCCTGCTGCGTCTTTATTGCTTTGTCTCCATACTTTCAAAGACAACCTCATATTTCCTTCCATACCTATATTCTTTATTTCTGATACAACTTTTTAGCGTGGCATAAATCCGTGCCACCGGAGGTTTGTTATTTGTAGCTACGTTGAGCGATCTTGATGTTTTCGTATACGAGCTCTTCTTTATGGAGCTCCCATCCCTCGGTTCCCTTATGTTCCCAGGCCGATACGTACATATAATTTTCGTCGTCGCGTAACGCTTCCCCTTCCTCGGTCTGGTACTCTTCCCGGAAGTGCCCGCCGCATGATTCGTTACGGTCAAGCGCGTCGATGCACATCAGCTCGCCGAGTTCGATAAAGTCCGCAACGCGGTTCGCCTTGTCGAGTTCGGGGTTAAAGTAATTGGCGGTACCCATTACCTTCACATCCGACCAGAAGTCTTTCCTTAACTGACGGATCTCCTCGATCGCCTCTTTCAGTCCTTCCGCATTGCGCGCCATACCGCATTTATCCCACATGATCTTACCCAAACGGCGGTGGAAAAGCTCCGGCGAGGTTTTTCCCTGAATGCTCAGCAGTTTCTGAATACGCTCTTTTACTTCTGCTTCCGCCTGTACGAACGCTTCGTGGTCGGTAGAGATCTTTCCGGTGCGGATTTCGTTTGCCAGGTAGGCACCAATGGTATACGGGATCACGAAATAACCGTCGGCCAGTCCCTGCATCAATGCAGATGCACCGAGGCGGTTAGCACCATGGTCGGAGAAATTGGCCTCCCCCAATGCGTACAAGCCAGGTACAGTGGTCATCAGGTTATAATCAACCCAAAGGCCGCCCATGGTGTAGTGTACCGCAGGATAGATACGCATAGGCACTTCATACGGGTCTTCGCCGGTGATTTGCTTATACATATCGAAAAGGTTACCATATTTTTCTTTCACAACCGCCTTACCCCACGTGGTAATGTCGGCATCGGAGGCGTTATGAATGTTGTTCTTATTGGCTTCCGCACGTCCGTAACGCTCTACGGCAGCAGCGAAATCGAGGTAAACAGCCAGCTTGGAAGCACCCACGCCGTAACCGGCATCGCAACGCTCCTTTGCAGCCCGCGACGCGATGTCGCGTGGTACGAGGTTACCGAATGCAGGATAGCGGCGTTCGAGGTAATAATCGCGCTCGTCTTCCGGGATTTCATTGCCGGGACGGTTGTCGTCTTTTTTCTTGGGAACCCAGATCCGGCCGTCGTTACGAAGCGACTCCGACATCAGTGTCAGCTTCGACTGGTGCTCGCCGGAAACCGGGATACAGGTCGGGTGGATTTGGGTAAAGCAAGGGTTACCAAAGAATGCGCCGCGTTTGTGGGCTTTCCATGCCGCGGTAACATTGCTACCCATGGCATTGGTGGAGAGGTAGAAAACGTTTCCGTAACCGCCTGTACAAAGCAGCACCGCGTGGCCCGCATGTCTTTCGATCTCGCCTGTGATAAGGTTGCGGGCGATGATACCCCGGCATTTGCCGTCGATATTCACGACATCCAGCATCTCGTGGCGGTTGTACATTTTAACTGTACCCATCCCCACCTGGCGCTGCAAGCCCGAATACGCCCCGAGCAATAGCTGCTGGCCCGTCTGGCCCGCCGCGTAGAATGTACGCTGCACCTGCGTGCCGCCGAACGAGCGGTTGGAAAGCAAGCCGCCGTACTCACGCGCGAAAGGAACTCCCGCCGCCACGCATTGATCGATAATGTTACCCGAAACTTCGGCAAGGCGGTGCACGTTCGCTTCGCGCGCGCGGTAGTCGCCCCCTTTAATGGTATCATAAAAAAAGACGGTAAACCGAGTCACCGTCATTCTGATAGTTCTTTGCTGCATTGATCCCGCCTTGTGCAGCGATGGAGTGCGCACGGCGTGGAGAATCCTGGAAACAGAACGCTTTCACTTTGTAACCAAGCTCGGCCAGCGTTGCGGCGGCCGAAGCGCCCGCCAGGCCCGTCCCAACTACGATGATTTCCAGGTTACGTTTGTTGGCAGGGTTTACGAGCGGTACGGAAGAGCGGTATTTGCTCCATTTACTTTCAAGCGGACCTTGTGGTATTTTGGCATCCAGACGAGATGACGTTGCCATATATCAATAGTATTTAATCAGAAAATTGAGAATGAAACTTTGCCGGATTATTTCACCCAGCCCAGATAAATCGAGATCGGCATCAGCGCGAAGAGGATCGGCACTATAATGGAAAATGCGGTTCCCACAAACGAAATCACGCCGTTGTATTTCACGTGGTTCAATCCCAGCGACTGGAATGCGCTTTTGAAACCGTGGAGCAAATGCCAGAAGAGCGAAAAGCAGCCGAGCACGTAAATGAGCACCACAATGGGGTTCTGGAACGTTTCGAGCATCATTTGGTACAGGTTCAGCTCTTCGCCCGTCGCAAACTGGTTGGAACGGTTAGGGATCCAGAAGTGCGAAGTGTGGATCACGAGGAAGATCAAAAGCAAAGTACCCAGCAAGCCCATGCTGCGCGAGTACCAGGTGCTGTTTGCGGACGCATTGTTTACGGCATATTTAACGGGACGGGCCTCGCGGTTGTTTTTCCAAAGGATCAAACCGTCGGCGATATGGATGATGAAGCCCGCGATGAGGCCGATTTCAAGCGTACGTATAATCGGGTTGGTACCCATGAAGTGCCCCCCAGTGGGAAAAAGTCTCACCGCCATCATTATAAAAAATCATGGCATTGATAGTGGCATGAATAACCAGAAAGCTAATCAAAAAAAGTCCGGTAAGAGCCATCAGAAGTTTTTTACCGATAGAGCTCGTTAACGTTTGTGAAAACCACGACATAACAAAAACGAATGGTTTTAGTGCAAAAAATTGAGGTATATTTAGAACCTTTCAAAGGTATATCACAAACCTATGCGAGACAAAAAATCGGTTTCATTTTTGCCGGCCGTCCCGTTTATTTATAATCATTATTAAGAATTATTTAGACTGATTAGGCTTTACAAAAGCAATCCGCTCAGGCCGAACGGTTCAGCACGGTTCCCGAAGTTATTTTGTAACCAGATAGCACACATTTTTAAACAGGCATTTCGTTGAGCATTTACATAACCGGATGACCAACGAACCTACCCATGGACAGACCTCTATCTACCCGGATCCTGATTGCCATTATGATATTGGCATTGCCGTTCAGCGATACATTTGCGACACATTTCAGGGCCGGTGAGATCACCGCGACGAGGCTGTCGCTAACCACGCATACCTATCAGATTAAACTGACCGGATATTTTGATATGACCGGTGGAAAGGACGCGGCCGACCGGCAGACATCCGTATGGTTCACAATCAACAATGCGTCGGGCACAGGGACACCCGACTTCGTTGAAGCACCAAGAATCCAGCCCATTGTCGATATAGGCAACAGTACCACCCAGAACGTGTATATAGCGACTTACACATTTCGGTCGGTGGGTGCTTACCGGATATCCATCGAGGTCGACGCCCGCAACGATAAAGTCCTCAATATCGGCCCCAAGCCAACTAATCAACTAAACTTTTACGTAAGCACCATTCTTGAAATCAATGCGGCATTCGGATTAAACCGTACGCCGATTCTCCGCAATGCCCCTATCGACCTCGCGGCCGTGGGCCAGCGCTACATTCATAATCCCGCCGCCTTCGATGCCGACGGCGACAGCATTGCCTACCGCATGTTCACCCCTCAAAAAGCAGGACCGAACGGCACGGGCATGAACCTGGAATACGAAGACCCAAACCTGACAACCCCGCCGGGCCGGACCGAAACAGGCGCTTCACCGGCGACATTCAGCATTAACCGCGTTACCGGCGACTTAATTTGGGATGCGCCGGTTACGAAAGGCTATTATAACGTGGCGTTCGTCGTGGAAGAATGGCGGGACGGTGCGCTGATCGGGCAGATCGTCCGCGATATGCAGATCATCGTCGAGGACGCCCGCAACGACCGCCCGGTAGTGCCGCCCTTGCGGGATATTTGTGTCGAGGCCGGCACCTTGATTAACCAGAAGGTAACGGCGACGGACAAAAACGGGGATAGGTTAATGATGACGTCTGCGAGCGGCGTATATGATCCCACGCTGATCAAACCGCCCGTAGCCGGTTTCAATGTCGCCAACCAGGGCGCGCAAAGCTCGGTTACCGGAACATTCACCTGGCAGACATCCTGCGATCACGTCCGCGTTGAGCCTTATAATATACTTTTCAAAGTGGAAGATGCCGCGCCGCCAGGCTATCCCAATCCGCCGCTGTTCAGGAAACTGGTGGATATGACGATCTGGAATATCAGGATATATGGTCCTAAACCGACAGGCCTGAAAGGCGTTGCCGTGACGGATCCCACGGGCACGGCCTACCGGCTCACCTGGGATACCTACAAATGTCAGGTTGCGGGAGCCAAGATCGCCATTTACAGAGCGGAAAGGTGTACCGATCTCCCCGAAGACGTGTGCAGCCCAGGCATTCCCGCCGGTTCGGGCTATCAGGAAATCGGAAGGGTGGATGTGAACCAGACCACTTTCCTGGACAACAATGCGGGCGAAGGACTTCGTCCGGGCGTTTCCTATTCCTACCGCATCGTGGCCATGTTCCCAAGGCCGGGAGCAAACCCCGGCGATCCGGGATATCTGATCGGTGGAGGTGAAAGCCTCGCGTCGGCAGAATACTGCCTCAACCTGCCGATGGCAATGCCGGTAATCACCAATGTGACCGTCGATTCGACCAGCACCACCAAAGGCGTCATTACCATCAAATGGACCAAACCGGCCGTAGCCACCGGAATGCCTGCACAGTACCGGCTCTTCCGCGCAACCGGCCAGAACGGCTCTGCATTCTCCCAGATCGCCGCTATTAACACCAACCTCGCCCCAGGTTCCCGGGACACGATCTTCGTGGACAGAAACCTGAATACCGAAGCAAACGCATACAACTACAAGCTCGAATACTACACAACCGTGAACGGGCAGCTTACCAAATTCGACGAGACCGAAACGGCAAGCTCGGTAAGGCTCGAACAGGATGCGGCGCAGCCCAATCAGATCGGTTTGAAATGGAGCGCGCTCGTGCCGTGGAGCAACAACAACCGCGTGCACAGGGTCTACCGTGAGGACAAAACCCGGCCGGGCACCTTCAACCGCATTGCGGAAGTGCCGGTAAGCGGGCCGCAGTCATTTAACTATGTCGACGACGGGACCGATAAATATGCCGCCGACGGAACAGTCAATGTCACCATCGCCAGGGATTCCACTTATTGTTACAAAGTGGAAACCGTAGGCTCCTATAACAACAGCCAGATCAGGCCTTCGGTACTTTATAATTTCTCGCAGATACTTTGCGTTTCCTCGTCCGATACTACAAAGCCCTGCCCGCCGATATTGACCCTCGACCCGCTCAATTGCGACTCGCTCAGGGCACATCCCGAGGCTTTCTGTACAACCACGGGTTTTACCAACCACCTTACCTGGGAATATCCCACCCAGGCAGGCGGCCGCGATTGTGACCCATTGGTGACCGCTTACAGGGTATATTATGCAAGATATCAAGGCGACGCACCCACACTGGTTGCTACTGTAACTACCCCCCCATCGCCACTGCAAACTTCCTACGATCATGAAGGGCTCACCTCCTTTGCAGGTTGCTATTATGTAACGGCCGTGAACCGGTTCGGCAGCGAGAGTGCGCCCAGCAACACCGTATGCCGCGACAATTGTCCGATGTACGTGCTGCCCAACGTTTTTACACCAAACGGCGACAATAAAAACGATATATTCCAGCCTTATGAATGCCCCGCATTCGTGCAATCGCTGGAATTCAAGGCTTTCAACCGATGGGGTGCCCAGGTGTTCTCCACCAAAGACGTCAACATCAACTGGGATGGTAAAACCAATGGCGGAAAAGAGCTCGCAGCGGGGCAATATTATTATGAACTGACCATCTATTTCGAATCTTCACAAAGGCAAGGTGCCGAGACTACCATGAAAGGTTGGGTACAGTTGCTGAGATAGCAACGCAAATCACATGCGAGCGTGCCTCGGGAGTTTGTGGTAATTCATACATGATTTATAAAGTTGTTTTGTAAGTTTACAAACCGACATATTATATTCATTCCCGAAGCACACATTTTTACTTGAATTTTCGTTGATTTAACGTACCTGACAGGAGATATGGCCCCTGCCATAACCTCCCTATCATATAAGCCTGATACGGATTTTTATGCGCTCTGTTTTACGAATTACCTTATACTTCCTTTTTCTGACTCTGCTTTGCAATGGTTATCAGGCCATGGCCACGCACATACGCGCGGGCGAGATCACGGCCCGGAGGCTGAGTCCGGCAAATTCTGCAAATCATACTTATGAGATAAAGCTCACTGCCTATTTCGATATGCAGAATGGAGAGGGGGCGGCTAATGCGCAGAATAGTGTATTCTTTACTATTGGCCCCGTCAGACCCGGTCAAAATTCTATTATCGACGTTAGAGAAGCACCACGCATTCAGCCGATTCCCAACATTGGCAACAACACAACACAGAACACGTACATTATCAATTACACATTTCCCAGCGCTGGTCAGTACCGCATTTCCTTTGAAGAAGACAACCGGAACAACAACGTACTGAACATCGGCCCCCCCGCCGACGCAGAACCTCAACTTCTATGTCAGCACGATCCTGGAAATCAATTCCAACTTCGGACAGAACCAGACGCCCGTGCTCCTCAATGCCCCTATCGACGTGGCCGCGGTAGGCCAGCGTTACATTCATAACCCCGGTGCATTCGATGCCGATGGCGACAGTCTTGCCTATCGCCTGTTCGTACCGCAGCGAAGCGGTGTAAATGGTTCGGGAATTAACTTGCAATACAAAGACCCCAACATGGTAACGCCTCCCGGCACGACCGAGGCTGGCGCTTCACCGGCCACCTTCAGCATGAATAAAATTACTGGGGACCTGATCTGGGACGCGCCGGTTACGAAAGGCTATTATAACGTGGCGTTCGTCGTGGAAGAATGGCGGGACGGTGCGCTGATCGGGCAGATCGTCCGCGATATGCAGATCATCGTCGAGGACGCGCGGAATGACAGGCCGCGGATGCAGCCCATACCGGATATTTGCGTGGAAGCCGGGACGCTGATCAACCAGCCGGTCACGGCAACCGACAAAAACGGCGATAAGCTTACATTAACGTCGTCCGGCGGGGTCTATGAGGCTTCGCTGATTCCGCCTGCTGTGGCGAAGTTCACCGTTGCCCAGCAAGGAGCGCAAAGCACCGTTACCGGTTTGTTTACCTGGCAAACTTCCTGCGGACACATCCGGCTCGAACCTTACGACGTACTCTTTAAAGTGGAAGATGCCCCTGGCCCGGCGGTGCCCAATCCTTCGCTGTTCAGGAAGCTGGTAGATATGACCACGGTGAATATCCGGGTTTACGGACCTAAACCCACCGGTTTGAGGGGAACGGCCGTGACGGATCCCACGGGCACGGCCTACCGGCTCACCTGGGATGCCTACAAATGTCAGGTTGCGGGAGCCAAGATCGCCATTTACAGAGCGGAAAGGTGTACCGATCTCCCCGAAGACGTGTGCAGCCCAGGCATTCCCGCCGGTTCGGGCTATCAGGAAATCGGAAGGGTGGATGTGAACCAGACCACTTTCCTGGACAACAATGCGGGCGAAGGACTTCGTCCGGGCGTTTCCTATTCCTACCGCATCGTGGCCATGTTCCCAAGGCCGGGAGCAAACCCCGGCGATCCGGGATATCTGATCGGTGGAGGTGAAAGCCTCGCGTCGGCAGAATACTGCCTCAACCTGCCGATGGCAATGCCGGTAATCACCAATGTGACCGTCGATTCGACCAGCACCACCAAAGGCGTCATTACCATCAAATGGACCAAACCGGCCGTAGCCACCGGAATGCCTGCACAGTACCGGCTCTTCCGCGCAACCGGCCAGAACGGCTCTGCATTCTCCCAGATCGCCGCTATTAACACCAACCTCGCCCCAGGTTCCCGGGACACGATCTTCGTGGACAGAAACCTGAATACCGAAGCAAACGCATACAACTACAAGCTCGAATACTACACAACCGTGAACGGGCAGCTTACCAAATTCGACGAGACCGAAACGGCAAGCTCGGTAAGGCTCGAACAGGATGCGGCGCAGCCCAATCAGATCGGTTTGAAATGGAGCGCGCTCGTGCCGTGGAGCAACAACAACCGCGTGCACAGGGTCTACCGTGAGGACAAAACCCGGCCGGGTACCTTCAACCGCATTGCGGAAGTGTCGGTAAGCGGGCCGCAGTCATTTAACTATGTCGACGACGGGACCGATAAATATGCCGCCGACGGAACGGTCAATGTCACCATCGCCAGGGATTCCACTTATTGTTACAAAGTGGAAACCGTAGGCTCCTATAACAACAGCCAGATCAGGCCTTCGGTACTTTATAATTTCTCGCAGATACTTTGCGTTTCCTCGTCCGATACTACAAAGCCCTGCCCGCCGATATTGACCCTCGACCCGCTCAATTGCGACTCGCTCAGGGCACATCCCGAGGCTTTCTGTACAACCACGGGTTTTACCAACCACCTTACCTGGGAATATCCCACCCAGGCAGGCGGCCGCGATTGTGACCCATTGGTGACCGCTTACAGGGTATATTATGCAAGATATCAAGGCGACGCACCCACACTGGTTGCTACTGTAACTACCCCTCCATCGCCACTGCAAACTTCCTACGATCATGAAGGGCTCACCTCCTTTGCAGGTTGCTATTATGTAACGGCCGTGAACCGGTTCGGCAGCGAGAGTGCGCCCAGCAACACCGTATGCCGCGACAATTGTCCGATGTACGTGCTGCCCAACGTTTTTACACCAAACGGCGACAATAAAAACGATATATTCCAGCCTTATGAATGCCCCGCATTCGTGCAATCGCTGGAATTCAAGGCTTTCAACCGATGGGGTGTCCAGGTGTTCTCCACCAAAGACGTCAACATCAACTGGGATGGTAAAACCAATGGCGGAAAAGAGCTCGCAGCGGGGCAATATTATTATGAAGTGACCATCTATTTCGAGTCTTCACAAAGGCAAAGCACGCCGGTCACCATGAAAGGATGGGTGCAGCTGCTGCGATAGAAACCAATCATAGGCAGAAAGGGCAACACAAATTGCCCTTTTTTCTTTCACATCGAAGTATTTCCTTTGTAGCCCGGTTTTTGTACCGGGCTTTTTGTTTCACCATGAACAACCTTAAATCATCCATATGAAAACGGCATATGTTTTCCCTGGTCAGGGCTCGCAGTTCAAAGGAATGGGTCTGGACCTTTACCAGAGCTCCGATTCCGCCAAGGCGCTGTTTGAAAAAGCCAATGAAATCCTTGGCTTCGAGATCACAAAAATCATGTTCGAAGGCACTGAAGAGGAGCTAAAACAGACCAATGTGACCCAGCCCGCGATATTCATCCATTCGGTAATCCTTGCGAAAATCAACCCCGACTTTTCGCCTAATATGGTGGCAGGCCACTCGCTGGGCGAGTTCTCCGCATTGGTAGCCGCAGGAGCACTTTCCTTCGAAGACGGCCTTTCGCTCGTGGCTAAACGTGCCGCGGCCATGCAGAAAGCCTGCGAAATCCGGCCGTCCACGATGGCCGCGATCCTGGGTCTGGCGGATCATGTGATCGAAGAAATCTGCGCAAGTATAACGGACGAGATCGTCGTGCCTGCCAACTACAATTGTCCGGGGCAAGTCGTCATTTCCGGCACCATCGAAGGCGTCGAGCGCGCGAATGAATTGCTGAAAGCGGCCGGCGCGAAGCGTGCATTGGTACTACCTGTAGGCGGGGCATTCCATTCGCCGCTGATGGAACCGGCACGCGAAGAGCTGGCGGCGGCCATCAATGCAGCCCAGTTCGAGCCGCCCATCTGCCCCGTTTACCAGAATGTGAATGCCAAACCGGCTACCGAAGTGACCGTTATCAAAGAGAACCTGATCTCTCAATTGACGGCTCCCGTAAGATGGACGCAGTCGGTAGAACAAATGGTGGCCGACGGTGCGGAAGTTTTCGTTGAATCGGGACCAGGCAAAGTTCTGCAAGGCCTTGTGAAAAAGATCGCTAGCACTGTAGAGGTAAAAAGTATTTAATTTTTTTCTCAAAACACTTGACACAATACAGGACTCCCATTACTTTTGCACCACTGTTTACGGTCTTGGCCGATGGTGTAATGGTAACACAGGACATTTTGGTTGTCTTATTCAGGGTTCGAGTCCTTGTCGGCCAACAGTAATCGAAGAGCTCATTTTTCAATGGGCTCTTTTTATTTTCACCCCTTCCTGCCCCGTCCTTAGAATAAATCCAAATTTCCCGGTTCGGGTATCGGTCCGATAGCATTTCGGTCCATTTGCGACCGTAAGGTGACATTAAGGAAACCTTTTTAAAAATTTGGTTACTTAATGTAACTTTTCTGCTATAAAATTTGGATATGAAATGTTACATTTACTATGTTTTAACCTAAACAGCACCCATATGAAAATAGTAGAGAAAGTTAAAAAACGTGATCGCGAACGCACGAAGAGTAAAATACTCAAGGCGGTAGGCGAAGTAATTGAACAATATGGTACGGAAAAAGTCGGGGTAAACCTGATTGCTCGTACCGCCGGAGTCAACAAAGTTCTGATTTACAGATACTTTGAAAGCGTGGACGGCCTGATGGAACAATACGTCAGGTCAGGAGAGTACACATCAACCCTCAGCACCGATTACATCGACAACATCCCCGAGCTGACACCCGACGAACGAAGCAAGGCTCTCACGTCCCTCATGCACACCTTCACGAACGATCTGCGCCAGCGCAAAGCCACGCGCGACCTGCTCCGCTGGGAGATCGGAACCGGAAAGTCGATGCTTTCCGACGCCCGCAACCAGATTGCGACGCGAATCCTGAACAAAATAGGCGACCTGCCCTATTATAATGACACCAGCGCACTGATCGCATTCATTTCAGCAGGTATTTATTTTTTGACCATCTCCTCTGATTATCGTGAAAAAATGCTTGACGTGGACCTTCAAACCGACGAAGGATGGAAGCGTATCGAGCGCGTAGTCGACAGTATTATCTCGGACGTCCGAGGTTGACGATAAAACTACCGGCCCTTCCCGCTAAACGGGGAGGGTCTTTCCTTTTATTGGCAGTTACTATCCTATATTTGCGGTGGAAAATCCCGCATTGAATGAGCGTACTGAAAAAACTGGCCAGTGAAACCGCCACTTACGGCATCAGCACCATGCTGGGCCGCTTTTTGAATTACCTGCTGGTGGCACTGCATACTAAGCTCTTCGAACCTCAGCAAATCGCCGCCCAGGGGCAACTCTTTGCTTATGCCGGACTGGCCCTCGTGCTCTACACATTCGGTATGGAAACCGCCTTTTTCCGGTTTGCACGTGAAGAAAAGGACCGGAAACAATATTACGACCTCATATTGAGTGCCGTGATCGTGGTGAGCCTTGTATGCTCTACGCTCATGTTTGTATTTGCGCAACCGATCGCCGAACTGATCAGATACCCTGAATCCGCGGCGATCGTGAGGATGTTCGCGATTATTATGGCTACCGACGGCATCGTATCCATTCCCTTCGCCCGACTGAGACTGGAAGGCCGGGGCAAAAAGTTTGTGGTTATCCGGGTTACCAATATCCTCATCAACATTTTCCTGAACCTGTTTTTCCTGCTCGTTTGTCGCGATATCCACGCAGGAAAATATCTCGGATTCCTGCAACCGGCCGTCGACCTCTTTTATAACCCGCTGCATGCGCCGGATTACATCGTACTGGCCAATCTTATCGCCAACCTGGCATTCTTCTGGATGCTTCGGAAGGAATTCGCCGATTTCCGGTTCGTATTCAACAGCAATTTGTTCAGGCCGGTGTGGGTTTACGCATTTCCCGTGATGGTGATGAACGTCGGCGGCGTGTTGAATATGCTTTTCGACCGTGCGTTTATACAATTCCTGCTTCCCGAGGGCTTCTATCCCGGCCGCAGCAACGAAACCGCGATAGGTATTTACGTGCAATGCTACAAGCTGTCGATCTTCATGAACCTGGCGATACAAGCATTCAAGTACGCGGCTGAACCCTTCTTCTTTTCCAAAGGCGAAGACAAAAATGCCCCTCCGGTATTCGCGAAGGTTACCAAATATTTCATCATCGTGTGCGTGCTCATGTGGGTAGGCATATGCCTGAACCTCGACTTGTTTGCCGAGTTGTTCCTTAAAAAGAAGATTTATCACGAAGGCCTGGGCGTAGTGCCGTGGCTGCTGGCAGGTTACCTGTTCCTGGGTGTTTATTACAACCTCGCAACGTGGTTCAAACTGACCGACAAGACCGAATATGGCACATGGCTCACACTTACCGGCGCTGGCATTACCATCGTGACCAGCTTCGTGCTCGTGCCTCAGATCGGCTATCACGGTTTCGCCATTGCATTTGCATTGTCGGGCTTTATAATGCTTGCGCTCTGTTATTATTTCGGGCAAAAATATTATCCGGTGCCATATGATATCCCCTCCGCACTGGGCTATATCGGCGGGGGTGCGCTGCTGATTTACGCTTCCTCGCTGGTCAAAATCCCGGACCTGTGGATTTCGGTGCCGGTACATATGGCCATATTCGCGCTGGCGGTAGCCGTGGTATTCGTACTCGAACGGAAGAATATCCCTGCGCTGCGGAGACGCTAAGGGGTCATTCCTGCATTTCGCGGAGTAATTTATTCGAAAACAGAAATTCTTTGAGCTCAGGGACATTCGTTTTGGTAATGTCGGTGTTCACCCCTTCCCAAAGCTTATTTCCCTGATAAAGGAACATAATATTCTCGCCGATCTCCATCACCGAGTTCATATCGTGGGTAATGATGATGGTCGTAATCTTGTATTCCTCGGTAATCTCCTTGATCAGTTCGTCGATTTTCACCGAAGTCAGCGGATCGAGCCCGGAGTTGGGTTCGTCACAAAAAAGGTAAGCGGGGTTCATTACAATGGCCCGTGCAATCCCCACACGCTTTTTCATCCCGCCGCTGATCTCCGACGGCATACGCTTCGCCGCCGCTTCCAGCCCTACCCTTTGCAGGCAGAATGCAACCCGCTCCCGTTTTTCTTCCGGCGTTTGGGTCGTTAGCATATCTAAGGGGAAACGCACATTTTCTTCCACCGTTTTGGAGTCAAACAATGCTCCGCCCTGGAACAGGACGCCCATTTCGCGGCGGATCGACTGCTGGGTATCCTTGTCGCAATGGTAAAAATCACGTCCGTTGTAGAGCACATTCCCCTGATCGGGTTTCACCAGACCGATCATGCATTTCAGCAACACGCTCTTGCCGGTGCCGCTGCCGCCGATGATCAGGTTCGTCTCGCCTTTCCTGAACTGCGCCGAAATGCCCTTTAAAACTTCTTTTCCGTTGAATGCCTTATAAATATTGTTGATTTCGATCATTTTGTGGTCCGGTTGAAAGCGCTTACAAAAGCAGCTGTGCGAGCAGGTAATCGGCGATAAGAATGGAAATACAACTGTTGGTCACCGCTTGTGTGCTTGCCTTACCCACCTCCAACGCACCGCCCGACGTAAAAAATCCCTTGAAAGAAGAAATCGAGGCGATCAGGAAGCCGAAGACGAATGGTTTTACACACATAAAAAATATGTTGTAAGGCACGAAAGAGTCGCGGATTCCGTAAAGGTAATCGCGCTCCGTGATGACGCCCGTCAATGTCCCCGCCAGATAACCGCCCAGAATACCGAGAAATGCAGAAAAAATAACGAGCATCGGAAA
The DNA here is from genome assembly GCF_040448675.1 of Dyadobacter sp. 676. Classification (NCBI taxonomy): domain Bacteria; kingdom Pseudomonadati; phylum Bacteroidota; class Cytophagia; order Cytophagales; family Spirosomataceae; genus Dyadobacter; species Dyadobacter sp. 676. The sequence goes on from NZ_CP159289.1 coordinate 2,923,115, forward strand.
TGTAATCATAGCGGCCACCACTTTCGGCAGCACCAGGTAGGAGGATGAATTGATCCCCATTACTTCCAGCGCGTCGATCTGTTCGGTAATGCGCATCGTGCCCAGCTCGCTCGCAATATTGGACCCGACTTTACCGGCCAGGACGATACAGGTAATGGTCGGTGCAAGTTCGAGGATCTCCATATCGCGAACGATGAGCGCCACCGTTGAGATCGGGATAATGGGGCTGACGAGGTTGTAGGCCGTCTGAATACAAGAAACCGCCCCGATAAACGTAGAAACGATCGCCACGATGAATATCGAACTCACGCCGATGCCTACGCATTCCTCCATCAATCTCCGCCAGTAAACCGATAATTTCTCGCCCTTCCCGAACAGTGTCCCTAAAAAAATGAAGTATTTACCGATTACAGACATGATATCTTAATTGTATTCAATATTTTCGGGAAAATTAGGTAAAAAAAGAAGTAATCAGAAAAATGAATCCATTAGCGGTTGTAACCGGTGGAACAAAAGGGATCGGAAGGGCAGCGATAGAAAAATTTTTAGCACAAGGCTTCGACGTAATCACCTGCGCAAGAAACGAGAGCGACCTGCTCGCACTGCAACAAACATTCAGTCAGAATTTCCCCCCAATCCAAACTGACTTATTTAACGGCCGACCTTTCAGTACGGACCGATGTGGATGCTTTCACCGCATTTATCCACAAACATCCGGCACCTGTGGAGGTACTTATCAACAATACCGGCGTATTTATTCCCGGGCAGGTCCACAACGAAACGGAAGGTACGCTGGAAAAGACGATCGAGACCAATCTTTACAGTGCTTACCACCTCACCCGCGGGCTATTGCCGGGCATGATGGAGCGCAAAAAGGGGCACATCTTTACAATCTGTTCCACGGCGAGCATTATCGCATACCCGAACGGCGGGTCGTACTGCATTTCCAAATTCGCATTGTACGGAATGACCAGGGTGCTGCGCGAAGAAATGAAGCCGCACGATATACGTGTGACGGCTATCCTTCCGGGCGCGACGTACACCGACAGCTGGAAAGGCACCGACCTGCCCGAGGACCGCTTCATGGATTCCGCCGATGTCGCCGAATCGATCTGGGCCGCCTATACCTTGTCTTCCAGGGCAGTGGTAGAGGAAATTTTGATCCGCCCCCAACTGGGAGATTTGGATTAATGAGTGAACAGTAAAGCAATTTTACTAAATTGCCGCATTTTTAAAATTATTTATTAAACCCATATTTTCATTTCATGGAACAATACCTCGGTATAGACGTGGGCGGTACAAACGTAAAGATGGGGATCGTTGACGCTACGGATGGAAGAATCTCGAATTTTTACAGTCACGATACCGCCAGCTGGCGCAGCTCCGGGCATTTTATAGACAGATTAGGGGATGCCATCGCACTGCAGCTGGTTGAATATCCCGAAGTCAAAAAAGTAGGGATCGGTGTTCCGGGGCTTATTTCCCGCGACAGGACCACGCTGATCGAAATCACAGCAATTCCCGAAATCGACGGGATCACCATTGTTCCGGATCTGAAAGCACGTTTCCCCCAGCACGATTTTTACCTCGAAAACGACGCGAACGCGGCGGCACTGGGCGAATACTATTTTGGAGAAGACAAACTTCCGGAAGACTATATTTTCGTAACCCTCGGTACCGGCATCGGCGGCGCCGCTATTATCGATAAGAAAGTATTCAAAGGTGGCGGCGGTAATGCGATGGAGCCTGGCCACGTTCCTTCCAAAAACGGAAAAGTCCTTGAACGCAATATCGGAAAAAAGGAATTGCTGGATATGGCCAATGCGATGCGCGCCGCCTATACCGGCACTACGCAATTGCCGGCCGACGGCACCATTTCCACCACAGGGCTCGTAGCCGCGGCATCGGCAGGCGATGAGCTGGCGAAAGCCGTTTTCCACGAAATGGGTTACCTTCTCGGTGAAGGGCTGGTATCGATGGTACGCATCCTCGACATTACAACAATTTTGATCGGTGGTGGTATTTCTGCTTCATTTGAGTTTATTTTGCCGGCGATCAATGATCGTTTCAAATATTGGCTCACGCCCTACTACCTGAAAACCATCAACATCAAACGCGCCACGCTCGCCAACGACGCCGGATTGCTCGGAGCGGCTTCGCTTTGTTTTGAATAACGAATAACCCCGATACAATAAAGATTCACTCTTAAACAGTCGTACATTTATTTTTCCCCTGATGAAATTATCGGTTATCGTTCCCGCTTACAACGAAGAAAAGACAATCCGAAACGTGCTGGATAAACTCAAATCCGTTGAACTGATAGGCAATTTTCAGAAGGAGATCGTAATTGTGAACGACTGTTCCGCCGACAACACGGAGGCCGTTGCTAAAAGATTTATAGAAGAGAATCCAGGGCTGGAAGTAGCCTATTTCCGGCATGAATACAACCAGGGGAAAGGAGCAGCATTGCACACCGGCATACGCCGCGCAACGGGTGACTATATCATCGTGCAGGACGCCGACCTCGAATACGATCCCCAGGAATTCAATATATTGCTAAAACCGGTTATCGAAGGATATGCGGATGTGGTGTATGGCTCCCGCTTCATGGGCGGAAGACCACACCGCATCCTGTTTTTCTGGCATACGATCGGGAACAAGTTCCTGACATTCCTGAGCAACATGTTTACCAACCTCAACCTGACGGACATGGAAACATGCTACAAGCTCTTCCGCGCCGATATTCTCAAAAACCTCAAACTGGTTGAGAAGCGCTTCGGCTTCGAGCCTGAGGTAACGGCCAAAATTTCCAAAGTACCCAAAATCCGGATTTACGAAGTCGGCGTTTCCTATTATGGCCGCACGTATGATGAAGGTAAGAAAATCAACTGGAAAGACGGCTTCCGGGCGCTGTATTGCATTGTACGGTACGGTTTAGGAGGCTAATTCCGACGCGTCTTACACTTTTATCGTTACAAATCCGTAGCGACAGTAATCCCGCTATTCCGATTATCGCTGAAACTGCCTTCTAAATATCCAGCAGCGCCACATGGATACCGCTTCCACATACGGTGCCGGTGTAACTTTTAATAGGGTTGGTCGGATGTTTGATCTCGATACTGTGCCGGAGGTTGTCGGCGTACATATTAAAGTAATATAAAACCATCTTGTTGCCTGAAATACGACACCGCGCAATCCCTCTTTTGGCGAAGTAGGCACCCACGATATCACAGCCGGTCGGTTTCCGGTCGATCCACGCATTGCCGTCGAGGCGATAAGAGCAATAGTAGGGCGTCCCACTTGCGACCATGCCACCAGTCTGCATCCAGAGCAAATTCCCGAAATAGGTGTAATCGCTGCTGACCGCCAGCGGCGAATAAAAATCCTGCGGCGGCAAACCCACACCTAACTGATAGTAATATGGAAACGTGGACGGGCCACCGGCATTAGGCCTCCAGTAATCCATACTTTGATGCACCGGTTGGTAGTACCCAATCGGCTTCTTGCCCGCGGGTTGTTTCAGGAATGTTCCCCAATCGACGAAGATGTTTCCCTATTCATGCGCGAGAAAGCCCATGAGAATCTGGAATGCGGGATCATGCACAGGTTTATCTGCACGGAAAAACGTGCCTTCCGGAAACGTGACCTTGTCGGGGAACGACTCGGGAGCCCATTCGTGCTGGTTATAAAAGAACATACCGGTGTACTTGCCGAGCTTTTGCCAGAGCTCCATACAAAAGAGCGTATTCATAGCCTGCCCCGGATTGAGGTCGAACGCCCCAAAGTAAATGCCCTCCACGATGGTATTGGTGCGCGATAATGTACCGCCGGGATGAAACAATGTTTTCATCTGCCATTGCGACGGGTCCTGCGTGTACATTACTTCCCAGTCGGCCTGGGTTTTCGAGGTATTGCCGAGGTAATAAGGACTTGTCGTGAAGTAGTTATGGCAGAGAAAAAACGGCTTTTGATCCTGTGCTTTCTTCGCTTCGTAAAGGCCCGCCAGCTCATCATAAAACGAATGCCACATAGGCTTGTCGGCCGGCATGAACGGAAAGTTTTCCATCGTCTCACCGATCCAGAGATTGGACGCGTTGCCGCTATTCCAAATCTCGTGCGCCTTCGCGCGTGCCTCCGCGTCCGTGAGTGGGCCATTGGGCCAGCATTTTTTGTTGTACCCATCCACCCATTCTTCCTGCCCGCCGCAAGCGAGCCCGAAAATCCCTTGCGTGGTAGGCACACCATTGTATTCCTTATCCGGATAAGTGTTCCTGAATGTTGCCAGCGAGCCCTCATTACCGATCTCAATCCGATTATAGTGCGTGCCGCCTTTCGCGAACGTCTGCGCCCACGTATACGATTGCTTCGTAGGGGGCTTTACCAGCACATGCCCCGCAGGCATGGTAATGTTCGGGCTCGACTCCATGAATCCGGGGACCTGTGATATCGGGTCGTAGCCGGTGGGAATGGTGTTCTTGAAAGTAACCGGTACAATCTGGGCATGAAGGGTCAGGGCACTCAGGAGCACCCCAAAGAGAATGAGTTTTTTCATAGTCAGTTAAAAATAAAAGTGGTGAGACCTCCCCTTGCGCCGGGCGCCAGCTGCGCGACGGCGTCGTTTTGATAATAGTAATTGCAGCCTTCCGGCGGGCATGGCCAGCGATTGAGCGTGTCCAACCCGATCTTCGTCGCCATCTTCACAACCCGGCCCGGGCTGCTCGACTGCCAGGGTTCGTTGGTAAGATTGGCCCCCGTCCTTAACCATTTATTTCCGATAAAATAGGACCATTCATAACCCGCCGGCAAATTCACTGTGCCCAAATCGTTCAGCAACCAGCCTCCGGGGTTAGCCGGATCGGGGACAATCGATAATGTAAGAATTTCAGGAAAACCGCTGGATGAAACCTTGGGCACCAATGCGGGAACCGCACAGTTGGCCGCCTGGGCGACAGTAAAAGTATTGGACTGCCCACTGGCACAGGCACCATTGGTACTGAAAGCGGCGTAAGCACCCGTATTAGCCGTTGTTATTGACGGGCCGTTTCCAACAGGCGACCCGTTCAACAGCCAACTCACGTTACCCGTGTAACCGGAAGCCGTTAGTGTGACCTGCTGATTCGTCGCCGGACAAACAGCCGTTCCGGCCGTTAGCACAACGGATGGCTTAATACAAGTAGTTGCGCAACCGGTAATGGATAAGCCGACGAAATTACTGGGCCCCGCATGCGCGCCTACGCCTGTGTATTGTCCATGCCACGACGCGTTTACAACTCCGTCGACGGCGTATTGCCAGCCCATTCCAGCCACATTCGGATCCGAACCGAATGCCGTTCCGGAAAGCTTGATGATGCCGCTGTAAAACTCTATCTCGCGCAACTCGCCATATCCGGCGGGGCTCGCGGCATAACGCACGTGCTGGTAGGGCGTCGCATTGGGAAATGTAAATTCCTGCCAGCTACCCGTCGCGTTCACACTGATCATGTAAATGTCGGTCCAGGTCGAGCCGTCGTTGGAGCCCTGGATTTTCGCTCCATTGAGCCTGCTAAAATCGGCCGTACGCCAGTGCAACCTCACTTTGTTCATAACCGCGCAGGTCTGAACGTCAGCCGCGACGCAGATTTTATCCTGCCGGCAACTCCCGCCGCCGGTACCGGCTATCTTCAGGGTAGAAACACCCGCATTCAGACTCACGGCAAACGTATGTTCCGTATACGCAATATTCCACGAGCCCGAATTCGGTAACGCAATGCTTTGTGCATTGCCGCCGTTGACCGTCACATTCACTACCGGTGCCACCGACGAGTAATAGCGTAACGTAACCTGGTAAACCCCCGCTGCGGGAACATTCACGATATAATCGACAAAGTGATTGTACTGGTTTTCGGCACCGCGCGTCTGACCGTTCGAGGCGTTTGGATCACTCGTAACAGGGCCATTGGCACCAGACATCGATTCCGCCTCGAGGCACTGGCTGAATGCATCGGCGGCTGTCCCTCGCAGGACTTTTTCCGTTGGATTCCGGTCGTCAACCGCAATGGCAAGTTCTCCGCGGTAGAGAAACCGGTCGATAGTTACGGAATGCTTTGTTCCCCGCAACAGCATAAATTTCCTCGAAGAGGGCCTGGATACGAACTTGCCTGTAAGCCGGTATGTCACTTTATCGCCCGGTCGCAACAATTTAGCCGAAACCGCATGGTAATAATTACCGGCCGTTTGCAAAAAACCATCCGGCAAAACTACCTTCAAAACAAACTCGCCATCCAGCGAAACCGGGGATAATCGCAGGCCCGAAAGGTCGCGTAGCGTACATTGGATGTCGATCGAAAACTCTTCGCCGACCATTACCACGGACTTATCCGCAGACATTGAAAACAAAACGGGGTCGATGTCTGCCTGGTCCTTATTTATAAAGCTACGTGCAAATAAATGGTTTGCGTGGACTAAAAGCAGACAGGCCAGAACGCATCCGGCTAAATGAACATTAGTGTGCATAACGAAATAAGTAAAGTTGTTTCCGTAAAACTATCTGGATCGTTTTAATTCACCTATTTCATTAACCCTTCAAAATTTCATGTCTCACACCTCAATTTTTGATGGGTTTTTATTTTAAATAAAACAAATAATTTTGCGCCTGTGCCGGATTACTTCTCGTGATTCCGGCAGCTAAACCCTCTTCAAACCAACACTATCATCACGCTATCTATGACCCCTGTATCAGCGAATGCTTCCATACTATTGGCCGACGATTACCAGCCAATTAATCAGAAATTACTTCAACTCACCGACCGAGAATGGGAAGTGGTATCCTTCATGGCCGATGGCCTCACCACCGCCGAAATAGCCGAATGCCTCGTTATCGAGCGGAAAAGCATTGAAAATTACAAGCGAAGGATCGGTAAAAAGCTGGAAATCACCGGCCGAAGTAACCTGATCAGGTTCTGCATTGTAAACCGGGATTACCTGCGGAAGCTCTACATGCTGGTCCGTAAATAAATACAGCATTTACATTCCACAAATAGCAATCAGCCGGATGTCAGCCGGTTGATAATCCAAATAAGTAATACACACATTATTCTAATTAAATGCGATATAAAACACTTTACATATATACAATCGTATATCTGCTAATTCCCAATGTCATTTATTATTCCTGCTGGACCAAACCGGCAATTGCGTTAATCGGAATTGTATTGATATTTTATATTTCCTATAAAAATGTTTCGTGGGAGATTGGGTTTCGTAAAACTTTTATCGATTTAAAAGACCTGAGCATTGCATTGATTGGGGCGACAGTGCTGACGTTGGCATCGGGTATCACCGGGTTTGCGTTCCAGACCATGGACCATTGGTGCCACAACGCGAAATTTCAGGAGCTTCTGCAAAACGACTGGCCGCTTCGTTTTCCAGCAAACCGACCGGTAATGGCCTATTATTTCGGTTATTATCTGGTCCCGGCTGCCTTCTCCAAACTGGCGGGCCACATTTCACAGGCTGCGATCCTGATCTGGACCGGCCTGGGCGTTACGCTCGGATTGTTGTGGATATACATATCACTGGGGCATAAGTGGTGGGCCGCGTTACTGGTGTTATTTGTGGGCGACTTCCCCAGGCTTTTTAAAAGCATTATGGCGCATTTGTCCATTCAGCTATACCGGTACGAAGAGATTGGCATGGAACATTGGTCGAACCTCGAAAATCTGTTCTGGGCTCCGAATCAGTTTATTCCTTCGCTGATCCTGGGGGGGAATGCTTTTCCATGCGATCCGCCACCGACTGGACTACGCCCTTCTTTGCTTTCCAACGGCGCTGGCACTTTGGTGGGCAGCTTTCCCCGCATTGGCGATAGGTTTGATCACCGCGTTGCTGCTGGTTTGTCAATGGATACGATGGGGTATTTCTTTCCAGGCGTTTTTCGAACGGATCATGCTTCCCTTCTTCGTGGCGATTCCGGTGCTGGCGCTATTCCAGTCGCATCCGCACCCGCCCGAAAATGGGTTGATCTGGGAATTCCGGACCGACGCGGGTAATTTGCTGCGTGAATATCTGGCCAACACGGTGACGGATGCCCTTCTCTTTGTAATTGTATTCCAGGTATGCCGGCGAATTGATTTGCCAGGCATTCCGGCGGCGCCTTTCTGGTTGCTGATTTCCCTTGCATTGCTGTTTCCGCTGGTCAGGGTTGGAAAAGTAAACGATATGTTACTGCGCGGAATGATGCCGGTTCTGATCCTGATCGGCTGCTGCCTCGTCTATCCGCTCACTGCGCAGCCATTGCCCAAAGTGCTTATGGCATTGCGGGGAAAAGCGGTTTGCATAATTATTGTGCTGGTGCTATTGTTTCCGGCGTCGATAGGTATCGGGCGATTTTATCGTGCAGCCAGATTTAACCGGCTAACTGCCTTGTGGAGCCCGGTGAGTTCGAAATTTGTTCCGATTCCTTATAATGCCTATCCCAGCCTGTATGAAACGTTACGGCAACGATGGTCGCGGCAGGAGGCGGAGCAATATCTGGGAAAAACTGATTCCTTTTACGAAAAATATATCGCGCCACCCTTAGATCCGTAATGTGGCCTTCCGTTCAACCCTAATATTACAAATCGGTCGCCTCATGGTGGCGTCCAATGCCGTGAAATGGCCTAGTCTATGGACAACTTACCGCTTGATAAACTTCTGTGTAGCCCGGATCCCATTCTTTTGTTCCACCTGCAACAGATAAATTCCAGCCGGCCATTTAGCGATATTCATCTCCCAGTTCTTAACAGCCTTGTATTCCGAGCGGATCCGCGACTGGCCCGTGGCGTTGAATACCTCTATCACGCCGGATTCAGGATTTCTAAATCCTACTTTCAAAATATCGTCAACCGGATTCGGGTAAATCTCCCAGGTCAACTCCCTGCCGTTTTGCTCCACACCCAAAATAGGGGTCAGATCAACACGCGCGGTTGCATAAGCGGATTGTGAAATGTCGCTGACGGCCTGGATGCGATAGGTATAAGTAGCATTGATTTCTATGTCCTTATCTTCAAAAACCAATGTTTTCGAATCGACGTTTTCCAGCAAAACGTAAGACATAGTGTCGGCAGTCTTCTTTTCGAGCACATAGCCCGTAGCACCCTCCACCGCCTTCCATGACAGGATTACAGAGTTGAACGTCCGGTTGGCCGAAAGCTCCACATTCGGAAGCAGCGTGCCTATGCTCACTTTATCGAAAGAAAACGCGCCCAAATTCCGCTTGTTCCGCAAATAAGGGCCGGTGTAAATGGCGATATTGAACGAAAAAGGTTCGATCAACGGCAGATTATCGGGATAGAACGACGGCAGGTAGCTCAATTTGGTCGCATTGGACGGCTCTTTAAGCGTAAGCGTGACCCGGTTTCCTTCCGCTTTTCCAGCCGAGAATGCGGCTTTCTTTTCGTTTCCATCAAGGTAAAAGAAATTTTTAAGGCTTAAAACCAGCGGCTTGCCATCCTGGCCGGTCACAGTCGAGTCGGCGGGCCATTTTAAATCCTGGCCTTCGTCGAATATGAGCACAATCTCCTTTTTCTCAGCATTGGTATAGAACGCTTTTTTGATATCCGGGCATCTCACATTATCCGAATCTTTTAGACCCGTAGATAGTCGGGGCAAAAAAGCGGTACATTCTCCGCCCAAATTCCTCGTAGCCCGGCCTGTGATAATGCACGCCGTCATAATCGGGCGTGCCAATGGCCGTGAAATGATCGGTTTTAGGGTAGAGATACTTCGTTCTTCTCAGGAAATCGCGTACCGATCCCCCCACACGGTCGGCGGCATCGCCACGGAGGATGATCAGATTAGACTGGACCACCACAAATTGTTCCACCTGGGGATAATCCTCCTTCCAGAAGTTGTAAAGCTGGTCATATTCTTCGGCATAATTGCCGATATTTTCAAACACTTCCTGCTCGCCGTGCATCCAGATAAATGCACGGATCCGGGCCGGATTTGCCACACGAACACGTTTCAACAAACCGCCGTAGAGCGAAAAACTCGTCGGATCCCTGGGGTCCCGGTTTAAAAACTCACTCAGTTTTTTACCGGGAAGCGATCCGTTGATGACGCAAGTGGGAATGCTGTCGCGCTCAAGAATCTCTTTTTGCATTTCGAGACCCCACGCCCCTACGTACGTCCACGACCAGGCCGCGGAAGTCCATAGCGTATCGCCGGGCGTTATCGCAGCGTTCCCGTCGGGAATCCGGGCGACCGTGCGGGCATATTTACTGGACCATGCCCCAAAAATGGTGGCTGCCGCATTGGATTGGCCGCTGATTACATAGAAATCCCCTGCCACTATGTCGTTGCGGCGTACGATCAGCACGGAGTCGGCCTCATGGCAAGCGTATACTTCAAATGAGTAATCCGCCATTTCCGCCTTTATTCGAGGCTTCATGCTGAATGTACCGGTCGTGCCGGCGCCGTAAGTGATCGTGGATTTCTGGTAGCCGGTCCGCACGTTGTTCCTGAACGTCACCACCGACATGTGATCCCATCCGGCCAGTTCGATGACCCCGGAAATGGGCACATCGGCCAGATTATCGTCGCCGCGTGCATAAAGCTGCATGTCCCTGGGCAACTTGTCGAAAACAACCGAAAAGAAACGCTGGGCATAGGAACCGCCGGCAACGCAGCATAGAAGAATGCAAAAAAGTAAGGATTTCAGGTGTGTAAAATTCATTTCATTAACAAACTGTTTTCGATGCCGTTAAGCCTCTGCCTTTCCCCGGCCGCGGAGCAGGCAAACGGTCATAAATATATCTTTAATATTTCATATTCAATGGCGCCGGTTCATTTTCGGGACGGGTTGCCGACGGCAGCCAATGTTCGTCATACATTGCCAGGAACCATAGCACCATGATCATTGGCAAGGAGTACTTATCCCACGACAACTGCGCCTTGCCCAGCAGTAGCACATTCAGCAAATACACCCATGTGGCAAGGTTGAAACGCGGCGATACAAAACGAACCAGCGTAACGAGCATTAATATCCCGAAAATCACCTGTTTCGGCAAGCCACTGATACCGATTTTCATCAGCAGTTCATCGACATAACCCAGATACGGCCAGGTAAAATAAGGGTTATGGGCTTGTTTGGCAGGGAAAAACATAACGATCGCAGCGACCACCGCCAGGAAACCAATAAACATCAGCGGATGCCTGCGCGGATATTCCAGGTAATGCGTAAAACGGCGGGTAACGAGGGTTTCGGGCACAATGTAATACACCGCCACGACGACCGACGCGTACATTAAATAACCAAAGTTATATTGCACCAGCTTATCCGAATCGTAATGCTGATCGGCCATTACCGAGGCCGGCGCCGGGCCGTGCCAGATGACCACCCAAGGCACAATCGCCAGTACAGCCAATGCGTACCAGACCCACGTCGTATCGAAAAATACGCTTTTAATCAAAATCGCCGGACCTGCATTCCATTTTACATTTTTGAAAACTTCATAGGCCAGAATTGCCGCCGGGAATGCGAGCATATATTGCCGGCAGCAAATGGCCGCCACGAGCGAGACGAATGCCACCCAATGCCGTTTCCGTAAATACGCGATCACACCGCCCAGCGTGAAGATCATCGCAAAAATGTCGGTGTAATAGTATACGCTCACCAGATAGTAGTTCGGGAAAATGAGCAACCCGCCCAGGCAAAGCCAGAAACGCCCGGTATTCCGGGGGCTGTACCAAACGAAGAGCATGAGCAATGCAAAACTGGTAAACGCGGTAAGCAGACGCAGATTTTGGATATCCTTCCCGAAAATATCGAGCACCCATCCACCGAGAATGAAAGGAACGGGCGTATTCAACTCGTTGTAGGTTTGAAGCAGATTAAGCGATGGAATCGGTTCCTTGCTGAACAAAACCGCCGTGGGGAGATAATGATGCTCGTCCTGATAAAGAGCCACCGTAAACCGCTCTTTCAGAAAAAAAACAACGATGAATACCGCGAGCAGGGCAATTGATGTATATAATTTTTTGTTCCGCGCCATTGGTTAAATAAAATTGACTTCTGCGTTGAGGCGGATTCCGAACTTGTCTGCCACGGATTCCTGTATTTTTTCGGATAATGCCTTGATTTCAGCCCCCGTGCCGCCGCCGTAATTGACCAGCACCAACGCCTGCCGCGCATGCACGCCGATAGCCCCGTCGCGGTAACCTTTCCAACCCGCCCTTTCGATCAGCCAGCCAGCCGGCACCTTAATGGTTCCTGCATCCACAGGATAACCGGGCAGCTCCGGAAATGTTCCTTTCAATTCGTTAAACTGAGTAACCGGTATTTCGGGGTTTTTGAAAAAGCTGCCTGCATTGCCGATCTCGGCCGGATCGGGCAGTTTACTGCGCCGGATGTGCATAATCGCCTCGCTGATGTCGCGGATGGTGGGGGTTTCCGCCCCCATTTCCTGCAAAGTTTTTTGCACATCCCCGTACGCGACGTTCAAAACGGGCTTTTTGCTGAGCCTGAAAGTAGCGCCAGTGATTAGATATTTATCCTTCAACGTTTTTTTGAATACACTTTCACGGTATCCGAACCGGCACTCGGCATTCGTAAAGACACGCTTTGCACCGCTTTCCATGTCTACGGCTTCCACCGACTCGATCACGCTCTTGATTTCCACACCGTAAGCCCCGATATTCTGCATCGGCGCCGCGCCCACCGTGCCGGGGATCAGTGAGAGGTTTTCCACACCGCCATAGCCTTTTCCCACACAATACATCACGAATTCGTGCCAAACCTCCCCGGCACCCACTTTCAGCACGATCTCCTCTTCATTTTCTTCGATCATATCGATCCCTTTCAGGCCAGGGTGGATCACCAGGGCGTCGATATCTTTCGTGAGCAGGATATTACTGCCTCCGCCGAGGATAAATTTCGGGGTTCGCTTCCATACGGGATCACGCAAAATGGCTGTTAATTCTTCGACGGACCGCACATTTACAAAATACCTGGCAGCGGCATCGAGCCCGAATGTATTGAGATGACGAAGTGAAACGTTGGATTGTATTTGCATTGAAAACAGGAATAAACCGGGTAAAGTTAGGTATTACATTCAAAATTAAGCGGTATGGTGATTCATCCAATTTTGATTAAGTTTGTGGGCTCAGTTACAATGGTTCAGGATATGACGCTAAAAAAGAAATTTTTATGGGCCTTGCATCTTGGCATCATTCTGATTTCGGGTTGTAGCAAAAAGTCGGTGGTGAGCTCGGGTTCCGATTATAAGGAAGACCTTTCGACGGTCCGGCCACGTTACGAATATGTGGAACCTGCCGTCGTAACCCGCCCGGAAGCGACAGCGCCCCCAAAGAGCAACAATGTCCCGAAAGGCGATGTGGATAAACCACTGTATGTCAACAGGAAACTGGAATCGGTGCTGGATACGCTGGCTAAGCAAAACAAGTCGATCCGGTATATCAATGGTTTCAGGATCCAGATTTATGTAGGCAATGTGAGGCAGGAGGCCGATAATGCCAAGTCATATATCTACCAGGCATTTCCGGACCTGAACCCGTATGTTTCATACACCCAGCCTACCTACCGCGTGAAAGTGGGCGACTTCATGTACAGGAGCGACGCGGAGCAATACCTGGATGTGATCCGGGAGCAATACGCTTCCGCCGTGATTCTGGCCGACAGGGTCGATATCAAGCGGAGCCTGATGATAAACCCGGCTTCCGACCATAACTAGGAGGCCATTGGACGCAATTTTTGTAAATACTTATTAACCGGATAATATTATCCACATATACATACTACCAAACAGAATGAAGAAAGCGCTAATTACAGGGATCACCGGCCAGGATGGCTCCTATTTGGCCGAGCTCCTTTTGAGCAAGGGATATGAAGTGCATGGTATCAAACGCCGCAGTTCGTTGTTCAACACCCAGCGGATCGACCACATTTACGAGGATCCGCACGAGAAAGACGTACGCTTTCACCTTCATTACGGCGACCTGAGCGACTCTGCGAATATCATCCGGATTATCCAGGAAGTTCAACCGGATGAAATATACAATCTCGGGGCAATGTCCCACGTTCAGGTGAGCTTCGAAGAGCCTGAATATACCGCTAATGTCGACGGCATCGGAACGCTCCGAATCCTGGAAGCGGTACGTTTGCTGGGACTTACCCACAAAACCAAAATTTACCAGGCATCCACTTCGGAATTGTACGGATTGGTACAGGAAGTGCCGCAGTCCGAGCGCACGCCATTCTACCCACGCTCGCCTTACGCGGTTGCCAAGCTTTATGGTTACTGGATTACGGTCAACTACCGCGAAGCATATAATATGTTCGCCGTGAATGGTATTCTTTTCAACCACGAGTCGCCATTGCGCGGTGAGACTTTCGTAACCCGCAAAATCACCCGTGCCGTAGCGCGTATCGCATTAGGCTTGCAGGACAAAGTGTACCTAGGTAACCTCGACGCTCAACGCGACTGGGGCCATGCCAAAGATTTCGTGGAAGCGATGTGGCTCATCCTGCAACAGGAAACTCCCGAGGATTTCGTGATCGCGACCGGCGTCACGACCCGCATCCGCGAATTTGTGAGAATGGCCTTCGCGGAAGTGGGTATCGAAGTGGAATTCTCCGGTGAGGGCGTGAACGAGATCGCGAAAGTGGTTAAATGCAGCAATCCGGAGTTCCAGGTTGAGATCGGTAAAGAAGTTGTGGCCGTTGACCCGCGCTACTTCCGCCCGACCGAAGTGGAACTGCTCATAGGCGACCCGACAAAATCGATTGAAAAACTGGGCTGGAAACCGAAATACGACCTGAAAGCGCTCGTCAACGACATGGTTACGGCCGATGTTCAGCTATTCCGCAAGGATCGTTTGCTGGAAAGCAGCGGCCACCGCGTTCCCAACTATTACGAATAAGATCGGTGCAAAAAGAAACCCCGCAGAGCCAATCTGCGGGGTTTCTTTTTGTATGTAAGATTAAATAGTCGGGTTTTTCTGTATCGATTTAGCCACCTTGATCAGGTCCTGGGGCTGCTGGTATCCCAGGAGCTGTTTCACCACTTTGCCTTTGCTATTGATAAAAAACAAAGTCGGATAACCTTCAATCGGGTACTTTTTGGCGAGCGCGGGCCCTTCACCGCTTTCCATATCTATTTTTACATTGATAAAATTCCCATTGAAAGCCGCCGCAACGTCGTCGCGTGTGAAAACATTCTTTTGCAGCAATTTGCACGGCCCGCACCAGGTTGTATAGGCGTCGAGGAAAATAACTTTATTCTCTTTTTTGGCTTGTTTAAGAATAGCCGACCACGAGCCCTCGGTAAACTGAATGCCCTTCTCGGCGTTTTTAGCCCCCTTTTTATATCCTTCCCCGGCGATCGCTACCGACATGGCCAGCATAAAGCCCAATACGGCAAACCCTAAATTCTTTAAATTTTTCATTTTCAACCTCTTTTATGATTTCAATATTGCATTAACGAAAATACGCCTTTGTTTTGTTTTACACAATTACAGCCCGCTGCCGCCCCGTGTCGTTTTGCGGATAAGAGCCCAAAAAGGGTAACTTCGCAACTTCATTAACATCATATCAACATGAAAGTTCAGGAAGCCCGCTACATAATGAGCAATTCTGATTACCGGAAATGCCCCGAGCCGATTCTTCCCGAATATGCGTTCATCGGACGATCCAACGTGGGTAAATCGTCGCTTATCAACATGCTGACGGGGAAAAAGGCATTGGCCAAAACCTCACAGCAACCGGGGAAAACGCAGATGATCAACCATTTTCTGGTCGATAATGCCTGGTACCTGGTGGATTTGCCCGGCTATGGCTATGCCAAAGTGAGCAAGGTGGAGCGCGATAAGTGGGAAAAAATGATCCACGACTACCTGCATTACCGCCAAAACCTCATTTGCACATTCGTGCTTGTGGATGTCCGCCACAGCGCCATGGTCGTCGATCTTGAATTTATGGCGTCGCTGGGCGAAGCGGGCATTCCGTTCGAAATCATTTTCACCAAAGCGGATAAACTCAAACCGGGCCAGATCGGCAGCCAGGTAGAAGCCTACAAGCGTAAAATGGGCGAATTGTGGGAAGAAATACCGAACATGTACGTAACCTCGGCCGAGAAAAACGAGGGCGGGGAACCTATACTGGCGGCAATAGAAACTTATAATCAGTCATTTGTGAACACAAAATAGCGAATCGGTTGTTTCCCGGACAATCTTTCCGTTATTTTGCGCAAAAATTGATTGCAGCATCCAACATTAACACAAGATATAACCATAGCAAGAAAGGATGAGTGAAAAAGTAGAATCAACAGGAATGGATTTGTTGAAAGAAGTTGCCAATGTATCCGGCAAGCCGGGGTTGTACCGCATTCTTAAGCCCAGCCGTGCAGGCGTGATCGTGGAAAGCCTGGATGAGAAACGCGAGAAAACGCTGATCGGGCCAACTGCCCGGGTGTCGGTGCTGAAAGACGTTTCGATCTTTACGGACGGGGCCGAAGAATCCGTTGCATTATCGGATGTGTTCCTGAAAATCCGTGAAATTCACGGAGAAGAAGTGAAACTGTCCGTTAAAACTTCGTCGGACAAAGAACTGATCGAATTTCTTGCTGAAGTACTTCCCGAATTCGACCGATCCAAAGTATATGTGTCGGATATCAAGAAAATCATTTCCTGGTACAACCTGCTTTCGAAGCACCTTCCCGAATCGTTTGTGGTGACCGAAGCGCCAGCCGAGGCAGCCGAAGAACCGGTTGCAAAAGTGGCGGAAGAAGTGAAAGAAGCCCCTGCGAAAAAGGCGCCGAAAAAAGAAAAAAGCAAAGCTTAAAGGCAACCTATATGATGCGGAGCCCTGCCTTCCCGGCGGGGCTTTCCTTTTTTAACCAGCCCGCAAACACACCGGATGGACAATCTCTCCGCCTACATCGACCATACTTTACTGGCACCGACGGCCAGCGAAACCGACATCCGCAAAATCTGCGAGGAAGCCTGGACCCACCAGTTCAAGGCCGTGTGCGTGGCGCCTACCTACGTACCCTACGTAGTCGGAATGCTGGAATTTTGCCCGATCAGGATTCAGGTAGCCACGGTAATCGGCTTTCCGATGGGTTATTCCACCGCGGCCGTAAAGCTGACGGAAGCAAGGGAAGCGTTGCGAAATGGCGCTACCGAACTCGACGTGGTGATGAATCTTTCCCGTTTCAAGTCGATGGCTTATCTCAGCATCCGCGAGGAGCTGAAACAGCTCGCCGAACTCGCACATGCGGAGAATGCATTGCTGAAAGTCATTATCGAAACCGCCTACCTCGATTCATTTGAACTCTACACAGCCTGCGAAATCTGTGCGGAGGCGAAGGCTGATTTTGTAAAAACATCCACCGGCTTCGCTCCAACCGGCGCCAATGCGGAAACCGTACGGCAAATGCGCTCCATTTTACCTGTCGAAGTCAAAATCAAGGCGTCGGGCGGCATCAAGACCTACGAACAGGCCATTGCGCTGATCGACGCCGGCGCGGAACGGATCGGGACGTCGTCGGGTGTGGCCATCGTAACCCGCACATGAAACGCGTGCTGCTGCTCAGCACGGTGCATCCGGCGGCCGACTCACGTATTGTGTATAAAATTGCGGCTTCGCTGGGGGATCATTATGAGGTGTTTTGCGCATTGCCAGGCCTTCAAGCCGTTCCCCACCCCTCAATTCGGCCCATTGGCCTTCCCCGGTTTGAACGGCTGCTGCACAGGTTACTTTTTACGCATCCCGCCGCATTCGTCAAAACGCTTTTCCTGAAACCCGACATTGTCCACATTTTCGTGCCGGAACTCATACCGATGGCCCTGCTCTTCCAATGGCGCGGTTCCAAAGTGATTTATGAGGTGCAGGAAAATCTTTTCAAGAAATTTTCGATCAAACGCTACAATAACAGCCCGGTTTTACAAAAGCTGTTCACGATTTTCGACAAAATTGCCAGAAGGCGGTTCTACTGCATTTTTACCGACGACGCGTATATTGAAGAATATCGTAATGTGGCCAAACCATTTGCCATAATCCATAATTATGTATCGTTGCCAGTCATAGACGCCTTCGCGCACCCGCGTATGCCTGCGCGGGAACCTGTGTTCTTCTATCTGGGCGTCGTGTCGATGGAACGTTGCCTGGATACCATGATCCATGCGTGTGCAATGCTCAAAACGACTCGTCCCGATTTTCACCTGCATCTTTTCGGTCCATTGCGGGCGAGCCAGGAAGAACTGGAACATATAAAAGGTTACGACGAAGTAAAGGGCCACCTCACTTTCCACGGCTATACCGACCAGCGGGATGCACTGCTCCATGCGGCCAGGGCTGTGGCCGGCATTGCATTGCTGAAACCTGTCGCCGACTATCCCGAATCATTTCCCACAAAGCTGTTCGAATACATGGCGTTGAAATTACCGGTGGTCACTTCCGACTTCCCCATTTACCGGAAAATCGTGGAACGTTCGGAATGCGGCTTTTGCATTCCGCCGGAGGATGCCGGGGCATTGTGCCGGGTGCTGGAACTATGCTGCGAAAACGAGGCACTACGGGTTCAATTCGGGAATAATGGCAGGAAAGCTGCCGAAACGCATTACAACTGGGCCTCTGAAGAGGCATTACTGCTGTCATTTTACCATGATATTCTATATAGCCGACCGGCGGATTCACGGCCGCTCGTATTATAATTTTATAAATTTATTATTGAATTGTTCAAATATCAAGTACTACGATTTCTACGAAATATTTAACTTTCGGAATCGAAAAGAATTGTAGCTTGCGAAGTCAACTTCTCAATCATGTATATTAATACGGTTAGTCATTATCTGCCAAGCGAAGTTATTGGTAATGAATATTTTACAAACCTCAACAACCTATCAAACGAGTGGATCGTAGAAAGAACAGGAATTTCTGAAAGACGTAGAGCATCAGCAGACGAAAACACCTCGACCATGGCCATCAGGGCGGTCGAATCCCTTCTTGAAAATATCCCATATAGTAAAAACGAGATAGATTTGATCGTAGGAGCTACTTACACGCCTTACGACACCATCGTAACACTCGCCCACGCGGTACAACATCAGCTTCAAATCCCCGACATTCCGGTCGTGAGCATTTCGTCGGCTTGCTCTTCCCTGCTCAATGCCATCGAGATTGTGGAGGGCTACTTCGCAATGGGCAAAGCTTCCCGGGCATTGGTCGTGGTTTCCGACCACAATACGGCCTATTACAATGAAGCGGACACCGTGTCGGGCCATTTGTGGGGCGATGGCGCATCTGCGTTGCTCATTTCCAAAGAGCGGCAGACGGAAGGCGATATGCAGATCAAAAAACTCATTACCGGAGGAGCGGCCACCAGTGGCAAGGCCATCGAAGCGGTGGTACTCAGGCCCAACGACCGCGGAGTAGTCATGCCTTTCGGGCGCGATGTGTTTCAGAATGCCTGCGTGTATATGCCAAAGGTAAGCCAGCAGGTTTTGCAGGAATGCGGCCTGTCAATCGACGACCTTGACTACCTGATTCCTCACCAGGCCAACCACCGGATCAGCCTGAATGTGATCAACACGCTGGGCATCCCGGCCGAGAAACTGATTTCAAACATCCAGTATCTGGGCAATACGGGCTGCGCGGGCTGTGCGATAGCGCTTTCGGAAAACAAGGACAAATTCAAAAAGGGACAGAACATCGTAATCACGGTCTTCGGCGGCGGCTATTCGTACGGCGCAATGTTGCTGACTATCTGACAACGCCTCGCCCAAATGAAAAAGCCTTCCAGTTGCATGCCGGAAGGCTTTTTCTATGGTTCGCAATGCTTAATTCACCTCTGGCTCGGTATTGTAGGAAGCCGGTTTCCAGACATTATTCTCGGAGTTGATGTCCGGCAGGTTATGGTCCGGGTCGATCGTTACCGAGCGGATCGGCTGTTGTGTAGCTGCCTTGAAAGTCCAGGCCCCCCCCGCGCTGCCAAATCTCCACCGGCAATTCGATACGCGTTTTCTTGCCGCTCACTTCTTCGATATCCACTTTCACCGGCATGGTCATCTGATCCAGGTTTTCGATCGTAATGTAAGAGCCTTTCTGAGGGTTCTGCTCGACATAAGAAACCTCTTTCACCGATTGGTCGAGTTTATAGTTCTCGAAGAACCAGCCTTTCCAGAACCAGCCCAGATCCTCTCCCGCCGCATCTTCGATCGTTCTGAAGAAGTCGTAAGGCGTAGGGTGCTTGAACGCCCAGCGCTGCACGTACAATTTGAATGCGTAATCGAAGCGGTCTTTACCGAGAATCTGCTCCCGAAGCATTTTCAGCCCCAACGCCGGTTTGTAATAGGCTTCCCATCCCAGGTTCACAGCCTGAACCACGTCGGGAATGGTCATAATCGGATCGGCCTTTGGGCGGAAGATCATCGGCGCCAGACGGTGCATATCATTCATCTGCGTCGTCTTATATTCCCCGTTATTGAAGTTATCGCCCGACAGGAAGTTGATAAACGTATTGAACCCCTCGTCCATCCAGGCATACTTACGCTCGTTATTACCCACAATCATCGGGAACCAGTTGTGGCCGAATTCATGATCCGTCACACCCCAAAGGTCTTCCTTGCGGCTTTTATTGCTGCAAAACACGATTCCCGGATATTCCATACCTCCTACGATGCCCGCAACGTTCGTCGCCACAGGATAGGTGTATTCATGCACATAATTTGAATAGAACTCGATACAGCCCTTCACGTATTCGGTTGAGCGGCCCCAGCCGTCTTGTCCGCCATCTTCGGCCGGGTATACCGACTGCGCCAATGCGGTTTTACCTTTCGGCAAATTCATTTTTGCCGCATCCCAGACGAAGGCCTTCGAGCTGGCCCAGGCGATGTCGCGCGCCTGCATGCAACGGAAACGCCACGTCAGTGTGCCCGACTGTTTCGGACGGGTATTGGGGTTGGTAACCTCTTCGGCACTGCGAATCACGACGGTCTGGTCGCTTTTGGCGGCGTCGGCCAGCCTTTTACGTTGTTCGGCGGTCAGCACCTCGTTCGGGTTCAGCAACTCGCCCGAACCGACAACGATATGGTCCCAGGGGACTGTCACATTATATTCAAAATCACCGTATTCGAGGTAAAACTCGCCCGCGCCGAGGTATGGCAGCAAATTCCAGCCTTCGATATCGTCGAAAACGGCTACGCGCGGGTACCATTGCGCCATTTCGTACACGATACCGTTCTTGGTTTCGAGCGTTCCCATACGGTCGGAGCCATATTCGGGAATTTTGAACGAATAGGCCAACTTGATTTTGATCGCGTCGCCATTTGCTTTCACAGGCGTTTTGAGCCGGATTTGCATACGGGTATCGGTAATTTTATAGTCGGCATCCACGAACGACCCTTTACCCTGCTGTACGCTGACTGATTTGATGGAATCGCCGCCGTCAAATCCCATATTGCCGAACCGGCCGCCGGTAACGGGCGTCGTTTGCGCCCCTCTCGAATGGCTCCCGAATGCATTCTGATCCAGTTGTAACCAGATAAATTCCAGGTTTTCCGGGCTGTTGTTCTTATAGGTAAGCTCTACTTCCCCGCTCACGGTGCCTTTCTCCTCTTCGAGGGTTACATTGATCTTGTAATCTGCACGGTTCTGCCAGTATTTGGGTCCGGGAGCGCCGCTTCCCGTCCGATATTCATTTCCCGGCTGGAAGTTGAACAGCGGGTGGAAAAGGACATGGGCGTCGTATTTCGCCTTTTCCGCTTCCTGTGCGTTAGTGTTGTTGAAGAAGCCCAGGCTGCTCATGACAATGATGCCCAGACCAAATATTGAAATTTTCATTATAATGGTTAAAAATTAAAAATATTGGGTTGTAAACGAGCAATATACACCTTTTCACCTGTTTTAAGACAAAAAGTTTCCATTTTGGCGACAGACAACGACTTTTGTCTGCCAATGCTTAACCCATGTTCCCATGCGCCAGCGACTGTCTGTTGAAACATATACCAGGGGAGTCCTCGCGGGCGACCGGACAATGCTAAGCCGCGCCATTACCGTAATGGAAAGCAGCCTGGCGGAGGACCGGGAACTGGCGGGCCGGATCCTCCAAAATATCTTGCCAGCCACGGGTAAATCGATCCGCGTTGGAATAACCGGCGTTCCGGGCGTGGGAAAAAGCACGTTTATAGATGCATTCGGTACTTATTTGACCTCATCGGGTAAACGGGTAGCCGTGCTGGCCATCGACCCGAGCAGCAAGCAATCGGGCGGAAGCATACTGGGTGATAAAACGCGGATGGAAAATCTTTCCCGCAACCCGAATGCCTACATTCGCCCTTCGGCCACGAATCTCGCGCTCGGAGGCGTTGCACGGCACACGCGCGAGGCCATCCTGCTGTGCGAAGCGGCGGGTTACGACGTTATCCTCGTCGAAACGGTAGGCGTGGGGCAATCGGAAACGTTCGTGAAGGGTATGACCGACTTTTTCCTGCTGCTCATGCTCGCCGGCGCGGGCGACGAACTTCAGGGCATTAAAAAGGGCATTATGGAAATGGTCGACGCCGTGGCTGTAAACAAGGCCGACGGTGGCAATGAACAGGCTGCGACAAAAGCTGCTGCGGATTACCGGCAAGCTTTACATCTTTTTCCTGAAACGGCCTCCGGGGTGCCTGTTCGGGTGATGGCGTGCTCGGCGCTCGATGGCACCGGGATCGAAACGATATGGCAATGCATTTCGGATTATTATGCAAGAACTTCCAAAAACGGTTATTTGCAGCGAAACCGGCAGTCGCAGCGGGTGGAATGGCTGCGGGAGGAGGTTCGTGCTGCGCTGGAAGATCGTTTTTATATAAATGAAGCCGTC
Source organism: Dyadobacter sp. 676 (assembly GCF_040448675.1). Lineage (NCBI taxonomy): Bacteria > Pseudomonadati > Bacteroidota > Cytophagia > Cytophagales > Spirosomataceae > Dyadobacter > Dyadobacter sp. 676. Next base: position 2,945,953 of record NZ_CP159289.1, read on the forward strand.
CGGATGCATATTCAGGCTATGGACGAAGCGGTGAAAAACGGGCAAAAATTGCCCGAAACAGCGGCCGCCGAACTGATCGACCTTTTCCTTCGATCCTCAAAATTTTCCGCTAAGTCATAAAAATTACCTGGAAAAGCATTTTTCACTAAGTTTGAGCGTTAAAACTAACGCGAATCAACTCTATTGATCTTAACTTTTTTACTCGCAATTATGAAAAAAGCCTACGCCCTCAGCAAGAGCTCCTTGCTAGCCATGTTCATGATTCTCTCTGTCGTTTTTGCTTGTAAGGATGACGATGATGAACCGACGCCGCCAGCAAACAACGACCCTATCGTGGCGACCTGGCAATTGACCGCCGTTTCACCTGCCGCCGGATCTACGCTGCCGGTCGATCCTGCTACACTTGTCCCGTGTATATACAGCTTAAAATTGACGTTTAAGGCCGACAATACCATTGCAACTGCCGATTGCCCTAATGCTGTAACGCTCATTAATGCTGTTATACCAATCAACGGAGCTAAATGGGAAGTTAAGGATGGCAATTTGATACTCAAGGACAGTGCGAATAATACGAAATCTTTTAAATACACGCTGAACGGTTCAGATTTAGAAGTTACCGTTGACGATGCTGCGGTAATTCCCGGGTCCCCGGCCATTGACGTTGTACTGAAATTCAAAAAAGTATAATGTTCTCAAAGCATACAAACAAAAGGGCCGGGCTAAACCCGGCTCTTTTTCATTATCCGCTGGTATGATCGCAAACGATCAGCCATTTACCCTCGATCTTCTTGAATAAAAGCGTGTAATGCCCTTCGAGATCACCTTTTTCGGGCCTTGTCAAATGAAATTTCCCCACAACGAACGCTACGCCGGGACCCGGGAAAGAGAAATTGAGAAAAGTGAATTTCAATGTCCCCATCGCCGCACGGTCGGGATAACGTTTGAGATAACCCTTATAAGTAGGCTTGTAACCGTAGGTAATGCCCGACTTTCCTACGAACATCAGCGAATCGGATTCCCAATAGCCATTCATGAACGATTTGATGTCGCCTTTGTTCCAATCGGCCTCCTGGCGTTTTAGAATGGCGAGCACTTCCTCCCTGTCGCCCGCCGACTGCGCCCGGGCCATGGCGACAACGCCGATCAGAATGACGGTAAAAAGCCAGTTTCTCATATTTTTTATGGATTTTTGTAATGCAATTGACGGTTCTAAATATAATGGAAAGAACGGCGCCGCGAACCGACAATTACCCGAAATAGTATTGATCCAGCAAGTATGAGCAAGTTTGACAGCATCTTCAAGAGAATCGACCGCCAGAAATATCCTTTTGTGGATGGCCTTTATTACCTGTTCATTATAGTCTTTCTGCTCATTCTGTTTCTATTTTTTGCCTGACCAGTGACCCACCCTTATCTTTTTATATTAAATCCCCATTCGGGCACTTCCATCGGCAAAAACAGCGCCGCGGTGCGGGAGCGAATCCATTCCGTCGCGAAAAGGAATGCCGGCTCTGCGCAAATCCTTTTTACGGAGGAGCGCGCACACGCGACCGAGCTTGTACGCGAACATATGCACGCGGAGAAATGGAAGGCCATCGTGGCCGTGGGTGGCGACGGAACGGTGAACGAAATCGCGAAACCGCTCGTAGGCACAGGCATTCCCATCGGGATATTGCCTCTCGGCTCGGGAAATGGCCTGGCGCGTCACCTTCAATTGCCCCTGACACTGGATGCTGCCCTGAAACGACTTTTCGAAGGCAATGTTACAACTATCGACAGCGCCGAATTGAATGATATTCCGTTCTTTTGCACCGCCGGAATGGGTTTTGATGCCTACGTAGGGCATTTATTCAGCCAGCAGAAATCCCGTGGGCTCGCTACCTACGTAAACGTGTCGTTCCGGGCCTACTGGTCGTTCAAACCGCAATCGTTCCGGCTCGACGGCGTGGAAAAGCGGGCGTTTTCGCTTTCATTTGCCAATGCGGGGCAATTCGGTAACAATGCCTGGGTGGCCCCTCAGGCCAGTTTGCAGGATGGGCTGCTCGATGTCTGCACCATTGGCCCGTTTCCGCAGTGGTATGGCACGGCGCTTGCTTACGGGTTGTTTACCAAACGGTTGAAACAGTCGAAGTACATCGATTATCAACGGCTAACGCAGGCTGTGGTGGAAACGGATGTGCCGCCTATGATCCATTACGATGGCGAACCGCTTCAACTGGATACAACGAAGATAATCGTCAAAATCAAGCCGGGGAGCCTGGATGTTATCATTTGATTTTCATTAAAATTTGAAATTATGTCAAAGAAAAATCGCTCGGGAATTGTGTATTCCACCAACCCGGACTTTGAATATAACGATCAGGAAGATGAACCCGAAACCCTCGCCCCGCAGCAGCAGGATCTGCGCGTGTGGCTGGACCGCAAAGGCGGCGGCAAGGTGATTACCGTCGTAAAAGGGTTTATCGGCACCAATGCCGACCTTGAAGCGCTTGGTAAGCAGCTGAAAAACCTGTGCGGCAGCGGCGGGACCGTGAAAGACGGCGAAATCCAGATCCAGGGCGATCACCGCGACAAGGTTATTACCTGGCTCACGGGCAAGGGCTATAAAGCCAAAAAAGCCGGAGGGTAGCTCCGGCCTCGGTTATAAAGTTTTGGCAGTATCGATTTCCGTGGGTGCAGGCACCGCGGAGGGCGGAGGAGTTACCGGTCGGCCCGGCCCGAGCACTTCCACGTCCGTCACAAAGAATTTCGTGTCGCCATTCCAGGGCAGTTTGAAAAATTTCTCTTCGTAAGTCAGCGAAACGCGGTGCCCGTTCTTTATCGCCTCTTCCAGTTTCGAGATAGCATCCTTGTTCTTGCCACTTACCGAAAACACCCATTGCGAGGAGTTCATAGTGCCGTCGCCTTCGAAAAGACCTCCCATACGCAGCTCCCCTTCGTAGGTTTTGAACAAATATCCCCGATTGCTGAGCCTGGTCACATACCCTCCCCTTTTTCCTTCACTGTAATATCCAAAAGTGATGTAATACAAAATTCCGAATATGATAGCCAGAAATATGGCGAAAATGACCCATTTGCGCATAATAGTGAACAGTGTGATGGTGATAGAAGCGAACTTCGCAAAACAGTTTGATTTTTCCTAGTTATTATTTCGATCGGATCGCGATCACCGGGTCCATTCGTGCCGCGAGCATTGCCGGGATAATGCCCGAAAGCACTCCGATAATGCTGGATACTCCCAGTCCGACCATGACATTGCGAGGCAACAGCAGGATTTCGAGCGAACCCAGCTTGATGAACGAAAGCAGGTATACCAGGAATATACCGACCAGCCCGCCGACAAGGCTCAGCATAACCGCCTCGAACAGGAACTGGAACAGGATCGAATAGTTTTTCGCGCCCAGGGATTTCTGAATACCAATCAGGTTTGTCCGCTCTTTTACCGATACAAACATGATGTTGGCAATGCCGAATCCGCCAACGAGGATCGAAAAGCTACCGATTACCCAGCCCGCGACGGTAAGAACTGCAAACAATCCGGAAATTGCCGCCGCCGCCGCTTCCGGCCGGTTTAATGAGAAATTATTTCCGTCGCGGGGTTTAATGCCCCGTTTGGTGCGCATGAGTCCCACGATTTCGGCTTCCACTTCCTTCATTCCCACGTCTTCCGGAAAGCCTTTCACCACAATATCGGCACTTCGCCGGCCCGATTGAAAGAGCTTCGAGAACGAAGAGAACGGTATCAGGCATATTTTGTCGGGACTACCGCCAAAATCGACCAGGCTTTCGCCTTTCTTTTCCCGCACGCCGATAATGGTGAACTTATGGCCGGCCAGCTTGAATGGCTTTCCTACCGCATCCTGACCTGGAAAAAGCGATTCGGCGATGTCCGCGCCGACGATCGCCACATTTCGGGCGTTGTTCGTTTCCAACGGGATGAAATAGCGGCCGCTCTGGATCGGAATGTCTGAAATCAGATTGTATTCGTAAGAAACTCCCTGGATCGAGGCGCTAATGCTGTTCGAACCGTTTTTCAGCGTCGTACTTCCCCTGAAATCCATCACAGCTACCGCACTGGCGCTTTCGAGGTTGTCGTAGAGGTATTTGTATTCGGCATAAGTCGGTTCCGGCCATTGGAAGTATTTCCACCATTGGTATTCGCCGCCGAAGCCCCAGGGCCATTTTTGCACATAAATCACTTTGTCGCCAATGAAGCTCAGACTGTCGCGTATACTGCGTTCGAGGGAATCTACGATGGTAAAAACAGCGACAATCGCAAAAATGCCCACAGTTACGCCCAGCAGCGATAGAATAGTACGGGTTATGTTTGATTTAAGGGCCCCCCCAGGCGAACCGGAAACTCTCCCAGACCTGTCGTAAAAACTTCATCATGACGTTACGGACAATTTGAATTGAAAAGTTAACGGATAGGTCCAATGCATCGAAATAAATTAGTATAAAAGGTAAGAAAAAGGGGTGGATTTAATAAATTACAACATTAACCTTAACACTCCTATATGAAATTACACTATACCCTGATAATTTTTGCGGGTATATTGCCCGGCATTTCCATTGCTCAGAAACCCGTTCAGGAATCTACCGGTTTTTACCAGTTCCTGTCCGACGATCCGAATCAAAAACCATTTTACAGCGAACGCAAAGGCGTCATCGCCCGAAACGGAATGGTCGCATCCGCGCATCCCGAGGCGTCGAAAGTCGGGATAGAGATTCTGAAAGCAGGCGGCAATGCGGTGGACGCCGCTGTGGCGGTCCAGTTTGCGCTGGCTGTCGTGCATCCGTCCGCAGGTAATATCGGTGGCGGCGGTTTCCTGGTCCTACGGGATAAGGACGGTAAAACTTTCAGCATCGATTTCCGCGAAAAGGCCCCCGGCAAAAGCCATGCGGACATGTATCTCGACAAAGACGGTAATATCATTCCCAAATCCAGCACATTAGGCAGGCTGGCATCGGGAGTGCCCGGTTCGGTGGACGGCATGGCGCAGGCACACGCCAAATTCGGCAGGCTGAGCTGGAAACAGGTCCTGCAACCGGCGGTGGACATTGCCACGAATGGCGTGATTTTGACCGAACGCGAAGCCCGAAGCCTCAATTCGATCAAACAGGACTTGCTGACTGTCAATGCCGGTACTTCCTATTTCCTGAACCCGACGGGTAACGACTGGGTGGCGGGCGACCTGCTGGTACAGAAGGATCTTGCCAGAGTATTGAAACGCATTCAGAAAAAAGGCCGGGATGGTTTTTATACAGGCAAAGTGGCAAAACGGCTTGTTAAGGACATTAACCGCAACGGCGAAGGCATTATCACCAAAGGCGACCTGGCTGGTTATCGTGCGCAGTGGCGCGAGACCATCACCGAAGGCTATAAGGATTATAAAGTGATCACGATGGCACCGCCGTCCAGCGGAGGCGTGGCGCTTTTGCAGTTAATGCGGCTGACCGAACGGCACCCATTGCGCAAATGGGGCTGGCATAGCGATTCCACGGTCCAGGTGATGATCGAAGCCGAACGCCGGGTGTACGCCGATCGCGCGAAATTTCTGGGTGATCCGGATTTTGTAAAAGTTCCTGTGAAAGAGCTGATTAGCAAGGACTATCTTCAAAAGCGGTGGAGTGATTTTTCCTGGGACAAGGCTACCGACAGCAGAAATGTCGAGGGAGGTGTGCTGCCGGGTTACGAAAGTCTTGAAACAACACATTTCTCGGTGGTAGACACGGAGGGCAATGCCGTGGCAGTCACGACAACGTTGAATGGCGGTTACGGAAGCCGGGTCGTGATCAAAGGCGGGGGCTTCTTTATGAATAATGAAATGGACGATTTCAGCATCAAGGCCGGCGCGCCGAATATGTATGGCCTTATCGGCAATAAAGCCAACGCCATCGCGCCCGGTAAACGGATGCTCTCGTCGATGACGCCGACGATTATTGAAAAAGACGGAAAACTGCTGATGGTCGTGGGAACTCCCGGCGGGTCCACGATCATCACGTCGGTTTACCAAACCATACTGAATGTGCTGGAACACGGCATGACGATGCAGCAGGCTGTGAATGCCCTGAAATTCCATCACCAGTGGTTACCCGATAAAACTACTTTCGAAACCAACGCGTTTTCGGCGGAAACCATTAAAAAATTGCAGGACAAAGGGTATGTCCTCGAACAGCAACGCAACTCGATCGGCCGGATGGACTGCATCCTCGTACTGCCCGACGGCTCCCTGGAAGGCGGCTCCGACCCACGGGGCGACGATACCAGCGTAGGATACTAACCGGGCACCGGGGTGTTCAGGACCGTGTGAGCCCGGCGATCAGTCCGGCATGCTGCGGATAGCGTTGCGACAATGTTTCACGCTCCGCCATTTCAAAGTCGGCAAAATCAAAGCCCGGCGCCACCGTACAGCCGACGAGCGCATAGGCGCTTCCAACGGCAGGCCGTGACGCGAACCAGGCTCCGGCGGGCACAACAGCCTGGAATGTCTCTCCATTATCGGGGTTACTCCCGAGCCTGATCACATTCAACGCGCCCGTCAGCGGATCGATCACAAAGACCTCTAATGCTCCACCGGCATAAAAGTGCCACATTTCATCCGCCTGAATGCGATGAAATGCCGAAAAGTGATGCGATTCCAGCAAAAAATAGATACCCGTAGAATAGGCTCTTTCGCCTCCGAAGCGCGCCGGTAATGCGCTATGCGGTATGTTTTCGGATGCCCGGTAAGTTTCGGCGTAATAGCCTCCTTCGGGGTGCGGCAGGAGATTATACCGCTCAATCCAGTAAGATGCAGGTTTCATGGAACGTTGGTAATAATGCACCCGCAAAGTAATCGGCACAATTTAATATTCACCATTGGCTCATTCTTTTTTGCCACCGGCAAAGTTTTTGATTAATTTTGATCAGTATCAATCAGAAACAATCATTTTCAATCAATGTCAAATCCAAGAGTCAACATCGTATCGGAAGAAGTTCTTTCCAACAATTGGTATACACTCCGTAAATACACATTCGACTATCAACGTGCCGATGGCTCATGGGAGCGCCAGACGCGTGAGGCTTACGATCGGGGGAACGGAGCCGTGATTTTACTGTACAACCGGGAGCGCCGGACCGTCGTCCTCACAAGACAGTTCCGCCTTCCCACCTACACCAACGGTAACGACACCGGGATGATGATCGAGGCTTGCGCCGGCTTGCTCGACAAAGACAATCCAGAGGAATGCATCAAGCGCGAAACAGAAGAGGAAACCGGCTATAAGGTGAGCTCGGTAAAGAAGATATTCGAGGCTTATATGTCGCCTGGCTCTGTTACCGAGATCCTTTACTTTTTCGTGGCCGAATATTCGGATGATATGAAAGTGAGCGACGGCGGCGGATGTGCCGCCGAACAGGAGAATATAGAGGTAATGGAAATTCCTTTTCGGAAAGCCGTAGAAATGCTTACCAGTGGCGAGATCAACGACGCTAAAACGATCATGTTGATCCAGTATGCGCAGATCAATGGCTTGTTGGAATAGCAAAATGCCGGAAAATGTCGGTATAAACATTTTCCGGCAGTCAATATGTAATGTCAGGAGACCGGGTCGGGTGTGGGCGCCACGTCCGTTTCGGGCGTTGTGCCTTTGCCGCCTTTGAACTTTTCAAACAGGTCTTTGAAAAAGGCTTCGGCGTCGGGGAAATTGCTTTTCAGGGTTTCCGCCCCTTTGGTTTTAAGTTCTTCGAAATATTCAGGAGCTTTATCGATGGCCCCTTCTGCTTCGGCTTTCAGGTTGTTAGCCTTTGTTTTGAGGTCTTCCAGAAGCTTCTCCCCTTCCTCGGTCTGAAGGTATTTGTGCGCGGCTACGCCCGCAGCTGCGCCCAGGATGAATGTGGCCAGGTGTTTTGCGTTAATGCTCATGATTTCCAGTTACTTAGTTTGAGATCGATATTTTAAATTTAAGGAAACTAAAACTGCCAACAAAAGAATGGCGCGACAAATCCGGATGCATTCCACTGAAAAAATTGTGCCCGGCAATGTACTCGCCGGGCACCTGAAAGGGAAGATTATGCGTGAAACGGCCTATTTGATTTCAAATGCAGCCTGCATACGATAACTGATTTTGATTTTCTGATACTGAACATCGCTGTCCTGAACGGCGTCCGCCGCCTCTGCCGCAAATGCCCTGACGTTCGCCTTGGCAAATACAGGTTGGGGAAAATAGAGATTCTCATCCAGCTCTTTGATTTCGAGCACCTTGCCCAGCTTCTGGTCAAGCGAAGCCACCAGGTATTCGGCCTTTGTTTTGGCCGCTTTCAATGCATCGATTTTGACCTGCTTTTTGAACTCCTCACGTTTCGAATGATCTACGCGCGCAACATTCGCATACTGTACGCCGCGACTTTCCACTTTTGAAAGAATGCCGTCGAGTTTCTCGGGACCGGCGACTTTCAGTTCATATTGCTTTGCTTCCAGAAACGTGGCCGGTTTTTTCTTCTTATCCACATAATTCTGGTAACCGCCCACCCCGCTGATCGACAGCGCCTCTTTCGGCAAGCCCGCATCCGCCACAGCCTTGATCAGCTGCTTTTCCAGTGTGGTGATGTTGACTTTGTCTTTTTGATTTTTCTCGTCCTGGAAAAATTCACGGAGGGAGATATTGAAATAAATCTCATCGGGCACAACTTCCATTTCGGCGAAACCCGCGACTTCTATATTCGGAACAGGAATCTGCTGTTCGTATTTGATTTGAGAGAACGCAGGTACAAAGATTGACGAAGTGATCAGAGCGCCGAGCAAAAAGAGCTTTTTCATGGCTTTAAATAAGGATAAAATTGAAAACTGATAATTACCGAACAACCTCCCCGAACCTTCCGGTTGCGGAACCGTTCTATGAATTAGATACAAAAAGGTACCGAAAGGTTTAACCGGAAGCTCATTCATTTACTCCATATATCATCCGTTTCTACACAAAAAAAGTGGAAGAACCGCCTAAAAACCTGGCATTCTTCCACTTGCGGGAGGTAAAAATTTTATCAAATCAGGTAAAATTTTGGTAAATGGAGTCCATAATCCGCACGAAATGCTGGTAATCGGCGTCGCTCAGGCTTCCCCATCCTTTGCGGCGGATGTCGGCCACAATTGGAAATGCCTGATTGTAAATCGCCTCCCCGTTTTTCGTCAGGAAAAGGTTGAATTTTCGGCGGTCACCCGCAGCCGGACCGCGTTCCACCAATCCTTTTTTTCCAGCAAATCGATGATCCTCGTCACGGTAGGAGGATCCTTGAAAGTCATCTCCGCCAGCTCGTTCTGGCTGATGCCCTGTTTTCTGAAAATATGGTCGATAAGCACCCATTGGTCTACCGTAAGGTCAAAACCGGCCTCGGTAAGCTGTTTTTGCAGGGCATTCCGAATCTTTTTGATAGTCGTATCTATCTTGAAGAAATAGGCACGATGATCCGACTGATGTGTCATGATGTGGAAGTAATGTAGAGTTTGGAATGGATTGAGTATTATCAAATATAAGCCCTCGCAACAATTCGTCTACTAATAATTGTGGGGAAAAGTTTGGGGGAAAGTGCTTCTGGGTAAATGGCAAGAGCTATTCGTATGGAGAACGCTACCGAACGATTACTTCCCGAACCGATCCCATTCTGCACGTTTTTCAATAAACTGAAATAATGCAAAATTTCGATCGAAATGTTATATCGCATACATTATTTGAATATAAAAGGCAGCGGCGGATAACTACTCACAGATTAAACTGTGATACAAACCATGAAACATCACTATATGACCTTGTTGATATCAATCGGTCTTTACGGCTGCCAGTCCGATGTCTGCTTCCCGCCCAATTCATTCGGCTACCTGAAAGCGAAGGTCAATGGTCGCAATTGGGAAAAGACTTATTCCAATGCGTATCAATGGGTGCGCGCCATGACTGAGAATGATGAGCAAATCCCTAAATGCCGTCGCAGCCGATATTTCTTTGTAGAAGCGTCTCTTCTCGACAGGCCGGGCGTTGTGCAACAAACGCTGGGATTCTATTCCATTCCCTCCACTCCGGGCAGGTACAAATTATTGCCGTATGATCCCAAGTGTGAAGATACGCTTGCTGTGTTTGCGCAGTTTTGCACTTTTATCGATGAAGACATCTACCGCGACAAATACGAACTCGTGCCCGGTGCGGAAAACTTTCTGATTTTGGAAAAGTACGAGCATAACGGCAACAGGGAGATCAAAGGCACTTTCGAAGCGACTTTCGTCCTCCGCTCTCCCCGTTCCTGGAATTCATGGGAAGATACATTACGGTTTACGAACGGGCGCTTTTACACGAAGATTGTCATTCCGGAACAACGGAGGTCATAGTCCTTTCAATTATGAAAAAATCAGTCGTTATCTGCCTGGTTGTCACAGGCGTTCTCCTGACGGCCTGCGAGTTTCTGGCCAAATATAAACCTGCCAGCCCTCTTCCACGGCTGCCGTCCTGGGGATATCTCACCGCAAACAAGTCACTTTTGAAATCATACGACCACGTTATACCAAAGAGTTGTCCGATACCTTGCGTCTTCAAAACGGGCGATTTCATACCCGCGTCGTTGAATTCCCACGTCGGACGGGTACATTATAGCACCTCATAACAATTTGTCATAATCGCAAAGGCAATCGCGAGGCGAACGGCTTACATATCCGACCCGTATAATAGCCCAAATTGACCTTCTGCTCATTTTCTTTGATGGACAGCCTCTCTTTTTTGCCGGTGTGGGGAATTAATGTAAAATTCTACCCTATTAGACCATTCCTTTTTAGTCAATGATCTTTCTTAATTGGCCACACTTAAATCTCAGAAGCTATGGAACATCATAAATTGAATTCACTGATAAATCAGGTAAAAGATCTTTTAGGGGTGCCATACCCCACTGCTGTGGGCGAGCCTCTTGAAAATACGTACCTTTCCGATTTCACGAACTTTCTCAGAAGCGGGCCCGAGCGCAAAGTAATTTTGTTCAATTATGAATGTGGCGATTATGATTATGATGAGACATTGTCGGTAGACGACGAGATTAAAATAATAGCCGAAAACGATGGTATTTATGACCAGGCACAGTTACTTATCACACAACAACTCGGGCAACCACTTCCATTCGAAGAAGTCATCCCGTTTAGAAGATCTGATTTCGACATGGTCCAAAATGCAACAGGCAATGGAATTGAAATCGAAATAACACCTGAATACTTCGGCGGTGCACTTTTCGAGAATACCGATGATACTACCTTCTGCTGCTGGCAAAAAGCGAATGAATACCTTTCATTACAGAAAGGTGCCTGGTGGCGAGGTGGTAATTTTTTTGTGTTTTCCTTAGCAACGATTACCCCTATGTAGCGATCGGGGCCTCACAGGTTATTATAAGTAAGCGTGGTGCAGGTCCATTGCACCACGCTTCACAACCCCGCTTATCAGTCTAAGCCGAATTCCGCGCCGCGTTGATAATCCCGAACATCGCCCGGATAATCAGTTGGTTGTAAATCTCTACATCCACTTGTAAGTCCTTCGGATCACCGGCGAGCATTTGCAATGCATATTGCTGGATCGTGATCAATGGTAGTACGATGCGCTCACGGGTTTTAATGGAAACCTTGGTAACATTGTTGCTGTCCAGCAGCTCTTTCTGGCCGGATACCTCCAATAACAGATCGCGCGTGAGCACGAACTCGTCATACATTTTGTCCCAGAACTCCCGGTAGTCTTCCTCATCACGCAGATACTTGGTTGCCGGGAAGAATGCTTTCGAAAGCGACTGCATCGAATTTTCAATCAACGTTCTGAAAAACAACGACTTCTGGTAAAGTTTCTTGATATCTTCGATCTTGTCCTGCTTGGCAAGTTCGCGAATGGCCGTCCCGAAACCATAGAAACCCGGTACATTTTGCTTCATCTGAGCCCATGAGCCTACGAACGGGATTGCACGCAGATCCTCGAACTTCAGGCCGCCGTCGTCATTACCGCGCTTGGTCGGGCGGCTGCCGATGTTGGTTTGCCCGTAAAAACGCAATGGCGTCTTTTTATCCAGATATTTGACAAACATCGGATGATTTTTCAGTTCCAGGTAGGAATTGTAGGCGATCTCGGCCATTTCCTCGATCAGGTCCTTATCTTCCTCCGTCAGCTCATCTTCGCGGTTGCCTTTGAAAAGATGGTTTTCCAAACCGGCGGTAAAGAGTCTTTCCAGATTGTACATGGCCGTGGTAACCGTACCGTAGTTGGAACTGATCGTCTGGCCCTGCACCGTTAGCTGGATTTCCTTGTCTTCGATGTCTTTGCCGAGCGAAGAGTAAAAATTATGATTATTGCCGCCACCACGTGCAGGAGGCCCTCCGCGGCCGTCGAAGAATGTGACTTTGATCCCAAATTCACGCGAGACCTTCGTCAGTTCTTCCTTCGCGCGGTAGATCGACCAGTTTGCACGCAGGTAGCCACCATCCTTGGTACCGTCGGAGAAGCCTACCATGATCGTCTGGTGATTCTCCCGGTTGCTCAGATGGTTACGGTAAAATTCGTTTTCGTATAGCGAGCGCATAATGCCCGGCGCATTGGCCAGGTCGTCCACCGTTTCGAAAAGCGGTACGACATCGAGTGCCAGTTTGCCGTCCTCGTTGGCGATCAGATTTTTGGCCAGTGCCACCACTTCCATCACGTTCAGCGCGGAAGTATTGTTGCTGATCACATAACGATGGGCACCTTTTTCGCCATTCCTTTCCTGAATCGTCTTGATAGCCCTGATCGAACCGAGAATGTCCTTCGTGAGCTCGTCCTCATAGTCCTCGTCCCGCAGCGGGATATTCAAAGAGAGCAGCAGGTCGATTTTCTTCGCCTCGTCCCAGCTTTGGTAATCGCTGTATTTCAGGAGCGGTATTTTCTTTTCCAGTCTTTTTAAAATATCCTCCCACGCCTTGCCATGCTTGCGGCTGTCCTGGCGCACGTCCAGGCTTGCGAAGAAGAACCCGAACAGGTTCAGTTTGAGAATAAAATTATCCAGCAGCTCCACGAACAGCCCCTGGTGCTTGTTCACGAGCACTTCGCGGGCTTTCAGCAGCTCGTCGATGAGCTCCTGCGCATTTTCGTAACCCTCCTCGAAAGGCCCGAAAATGGTGCTGTTCATCTTTTTTCGGCCAGCGAAATCGCGTCGTCGACGCCTTTGAAGGTAAGCCGCCGTTTCAGCTGGCGAAGATCGCGGTAATAGCCACGCAACAGCGTTTCGCGGAGGCGGGCGGCTACTTTCAGTGTAATTTCAGGGTTCACGAACGGGTTGCCGTCGCGGTCGCCTCCCGGCCAGAAACCCAGACGGAACACATTCGGATACGGCCAGTCGTGAACGCTCATTCCCAGGCCGTTAATCAGTTTTTCGAGAATGGAGGGGATCGCGTCGTAATATACGTTTTCCAGGAACCAGCACAGGCTCACCGCCTCGTCGAACGGCGTTGGCTTTTCGTGGTTGATGAAAGCGGTTTTTCCAAGTTGCAGCAGCAGCTGGTTTACCTCCGTGAAATCGTTCTTTTTAATCGCATCTTCCAGGTCGTTGATGATCCCGAGCACCTTGCCGGAATAGAACTGCGTCGGGTGGGCAGTAAGCACGATCCGCACGCTGTAATCTTCCAGTTTGGCCAGCAGTTTCTTTTTCAGTTCGTCGTTATCCAGGCGCTCCGTCAGGTAAGTCACCGACCCTTTGCCGGTCAAATCGTGGGTTTGGTCAAATGCTGCATCTTCCACCGAGTCGAAAAGAACAACTTGTCTTTCGATATATTGGATAAATGCAAAAAGGAGATCAGCACGTTCTTTGGGGGTAGCCGTTTCCAGCAGCTCCGAAAAAAAATGCTCGATGATTTCTTTGGGAGATTTACCTTCCTGAAAGCCAATTTCGCTTTGTTGGGTCAGTATCGGAAGCAACGAACCCGTTTGGAAGATGCCACGGTAGGGCAGGCTCAGAAACAGGCTATTAAAAATATTATACTTCGTTACAACTGCGTCCTGGAAACTATTATTCATAATGGAGTGACGAAATTATATTTTGAAATTTGCACTGAAGGCAAATATAACTTTAAAAAATGGGTTTCAGGCCTTGGGGTGGGCTTGTTGATGCGTTTTTTTAAGCTTTTCGATAGAGTTATGCGTGTAAATCTGCGTGGCGGCAAGATTGGCATGGCCCAGCAGTTCCTTGATCGCATTCAGATCGGCACCGCGGTTGAGCAAATGCGTCGCATACGTATGCCTGAGCACATGCGGGCTTTTCTGCGAAAGCGTGGTAACGACCGAAAGATATTGTTTCACTTTACGCTGCACAAAAACGGGGTAAACAGCTTTGTTCGAATCGGTTAGCAGCAAAATATCGGTAGGCTCTTCCGGCGCCCGCTGCCCGATGTATTTTTGAAGCAATTGCGCCAAAGATGTGGAAACAGGCACGATCCGCTCCTTCGATCGTTTTCCGAAAACACGGATCGTACGCGCGGGCAAGTTCAGGTCTTTCAATTCCAGCGATACCAGCTCCGAGAGGCGGATACCGCTGCCGTAAAGCAGCTCCATAATTACCCTGTCGCGCAGCCCTTCGAAATCATCGGAAAATGTGCCTTCCTCAAAAAGCATTTCCATGGATTTTTCCTCCACGAATGCTGGAAGTTTTTTACGTGCCTTGAGCGCCGAAAGGATTTTGGCCGGGTCGCTGTCGATGTGCTTTTTCTTCCTCAAATATCCGTAGAAAGTACGGAGCGCCGCGATCTTCCGGTTAATGGACGATGGGTTAAGCCCTTCTTCCATCAGGCTTACGATCCACGAACGAAGCATCGGTGGCTTGGCCGTTTCGGGTTCTTTGCAGTCGTACTGGAAAAGAAGATATTTCTGAAACTGGTCCAGATCAGTACGGTACGATTTGATAGTATGCGCACTGGCGCGCTTTTCGAATTGAAGGAATTCCAGAAACGGCGTTATCATAGCCCGAACATACGAAAAGGAGCCATCTTATTCAAGACAGCTCCTTTTCGTATGATATGGATACAATAATCCTATTGAAGTCTTTCAGAAAACCATTCCTCAAAGGATTAGTCTTCTAAATGACCGTAAGTTTTCTCCTTGTAAACCGCACGCAAAACTTCGAAACGACGCTTAACAGATGGTTTTTCGAAAGCTGTACGGGCACGAAGCTCACGCATTGTACCGGTTCTTTCAAATTTCTTCTTGTAACGCTTAAGAGCGCGATCGATCGATTCGTTGTCTTTAATGTTAATAATAAGCATGCTTATAAATTGTAATGTTCTTTGAATTGGTTTCTGAAATCGGACTGCAAAGAAAAACTATATCCAACAGAAAATCAAGAAATAAGTCGTTAAAATTCATTTATTTTTGTATCCATTGCATTGAAACGAAAGTCATTAACAGATTAAACGGCCCGATATGAGTTCGAGACTCGGAATAATTGATTTAGGTACCAACACATTTCACCTGCTCATCGCCGAGCCGAACGGCGCTCATTTCAAGACGGTTTTCCACGAAAGCAGGCCCGCCAGGATCGGACTGGGCGGGATCAACAGGCGCATTATCACGCCGGAAGCCCGGGACCGCGCGCTGGCCGTCCTCTCCTATTTCCGCGAAAAACTCGACTCATATGAAGTGACGCCCGAAAAAACCTTCGCGTTCGGCACCAGTGCGGTACGAAATGCGGAAAACCGTCACGAGTTCTGCTCCGAAATCCTGCAAAAAACGAATATCGAAGTGACGGTCATCGACGGCAACCGCGAGGCCGAATACATTTATCACGGTGTCCGCACGGGTGCCGACATCGGCGACGAACCCTCTCTGATCATGGATATCGGTGGCGGAAGCGTCGAATTTATCATTGGCAACCACTCCCAGATTTTCTGGAAACAGAGTTTTGAAATAGGCGGTCAGCGGCTGATGGAAAAATTCATGCGCAACGACCCGCTTTCGCCGGGCGATCGCCGGAGCCTGTACAATCATTTCGAAGAGAACCTCATTCCCCTCTCCAATGCGGTACATCAATATGCGCCCGCAAAGCTGGTAGGTTCATCCGGCACGTTCGATACACTTGTGGACATTGATTTTCACCACCGCACCAACGACTGGCCACCCGCAGGCCAAACCGACTTCGACATTCCCCTGGAAGAGTTTTACCGTACCTACGCCCTCGTCCTTACCCGCAACCACGATGAACGCATGGCGATTCCGGGGATGATCGCGCTACGGGTCGATATGATCGTCGTGGCGGTGTGCCTGATCGACTATGTGCTCAAAACGCACGGCATCAGGCAAATCCAGGTTTCGAAATATGCCCTCAAAGAAGGTGTCCTGGCGGAACTGATGGCCAGATAACAACGCGTTCCCCTTTATTTAAACCTCATACTTATTCAAAATCAACCAACTCTATGCGATTAATGCGTTACCTACTCCTCGCGGTGCTGGCATGCGTGTATATGAACGACGCGCACGCGCAACGAAAGAAAAAGAAAGAAAAACAGGAAGATGTAAAAATCGACAAAGCCGTGGACGCCGTCGCCTCAGCCGTCAAGGACAAGCTCAAAGACGAAAAGAAGAAAGGCCCGAAAGCATTCAAAGATCTGATAGACAGCACCAATGCAGTGAGCCAGAAAGGCATGATCTCGGTACACAAGGTGGATGATAAGTGGTATTTCGAAATACCCGACTCGCTCCTGAACCGCGATATCATGACGGTTACCCGTTATTCCAAAACTGCCGCGGGCGGGGGGATTTTCGGTGGCGAAGAAGTGAACCGGCAAATGATCCGCTGGGAAAAAGGAATGGATAATAACCTGCTGCTGAGGTCGGTGACGATCGTGGTCACCAGTCCCGACAGCACCAAACCTATTTTTCAGGCAGTCAAAAATTCTAACTCCGATCCGATTATAGGTGTTTTTGATATTAAAGCAATTAAAAAAAGAACCCGCGAATGCTTCGGTGATCGACGTCACCGATTTCTTCAACTCGGACAACCAGGTGTTTTCGCTGAGCTCGGTAAGCAAGCAGTTGCTGAAACTCGCCGCATTCAAGAAAGAGGCCTCGTTTATTTCCAAAATCAGCACGTACCCGATCAATACCGAAATTCGCACGATCAAAACCTTTAATGTAACGCCCCAGTTGCTGACTCCCGCACCGGTTCCCTCGATTGGCCAGTACCTTCCTTCGGGCCTCGATGCGGGCGTCGTGACGTTCGAAATGAACTCTTCGCTGATACTGCTTCCAAAAGTGCCGATGAAAAAACGCATTTTCGATAGCCGGGTAGGTTATTTTGCCAACCAATACGCCGTTTTCGGCGAAGAATCCCAACGTTCGGACACGGAGGTATTTGCCGTAAGATGGCGCCTCGAACCCAAAAATGCGGAGGACGCACGCAAACAGCAAAACGGCGAGCTGATCGAGCCCAAAAAGCCGATCGTTTACTACATCGACCCGGCTACACCCGAAAAATGGCGCAAATACCTGAAAGCGGGCGTCGACGACTGGCAGGCTGCATTTGAAAAGGCAGGTTGGAGAAATGCGATCCGAGGCGAGTACTGGCCCGAAAACGACACGACCATGAGCCTCGAAGATGCACGTTACTCGGTGATCCGGTATTTCGCGGCCGACATCCAGAATGCCTACGGACCTAACGTACACGACCCTCGCAGCGGCGAGATACTGGAAAGCCACATCGGCTGGTACCATAACGTAATGCGTTTGTTGCGCAACTGGTACATCATCCAGGCCGCTGCGGTGGATCCGAAAGCACGTACGAAAAAGTTTGATGACGAATTGATGGGCCAACTCGTCCGTTTCGTATCGTCGCACGAGATCGGCCATACCCTGGGACTTCGCCACAATATGGGCGCAAGTTCGGCCACGCCGGTTGAAAAACTGCGTGATAAGGCATGGGTGGAGCAGCACGGGCACACCTCGTCGATCATGGATTATGCCCGTTTCAATTACGTGGCGCAGCCGGAAGACGGCATCACCAACCTCTTTCCGCGCATCGGCGATTACGACAAATGGGCCATTCAATGGGGTTACAGCAATTTCCCCGATGCCAGGGACGCCCAGACTGAAAAACTGGCCTTGAACACCCTCACCAAGGAGGCTTACAAAGACAACCGGCTGCATTTCGGAACGGAAATCAGCCCCTACGACCCGCGTTACCAGACGGAGGATCTGGGCGACAATGCCATGAAAGCTTCCGAATACGGCATCAAAAACCTGAAACGCATTATGCCGAACCTGATCGAATGGAGCAGGGAAGACGGCGAAAGCTATAAAGAGCTGGACGAAATCTATGGCAATGTGGTAACGCAATACCGCCGTTACCTCGGCCATGTGATAAAAAACGTAGGCGGTATTTACGACACCCCGACCACCTACGACATGGAAGGGCCCACCTTCACCACTGTTCCAAAAGCCACTCAGAAGGAGGCGATCGATTTCCTGAATACACAGCTTTTCAAAACACCGACCTGGCTACTTGACCAGAACATACTTAATAAAGTGAAGCCTGAAACCGGTGTAGAGGCGGTTAAGGCATTGCAGGATTACGCGCTAACCGCCCTCTTTGCAGGCGATCGCGCCGTGCGGCTGATGGAGACGGGCGTTTCGGCTAAGAACTACACGCTGGATGACCTTTTCACTGATCTGGAAACGGGAATATGGTCGGAAATCAAAACCGGCAAGCCGATTGACCTGTATCGAAGAAATCTCCAGAAAGTATATGCCGAAAAGCTGATTTCTCTGCTGAAACCAGGCCGCGCGAATGTTCAATCGATTCCCGTTGGCATCACTTACGGCTTTTCCACGCGCTCGGTGGAACTTGAAAAAACGGATTTACCGTCAATCGCACGGGCACATTTGGAAAGCCTGAGAGTGACGGTGAATGCTGCCGTTGCAAAAAGCACCGATAAAAACACGCGCTACCATTTACAGGATGTTTCACAAAGAATCAGGCAGGCGCTGGATCCGAAATAATGTTTTCCCGAAACAGGCAAGTCGGCAACGGCTTGCCTGTTTGTTTTAAAATCTGTTGATCGATGTCTGAACTCGTCCGGCTACTCCGCCATCACCCCGCATTCACAGCCATTGTACAAAACGGCAAACCCTACCGAAAGCTGGATTTTACAGCCGGCAATACCGGTCTGTTAACAAGGGATTTATCCGAAACAACGGATTTCAACGCCTACGTTTTCAACGAGCTACTCTCCGGGAGCACTTTTAACGGGATTGGCGGCTACGACGAAGACCGCGTGATTTACAGGCACCGCAAACATTTCACTACCGACATCGAAAAGCCCCGGAGCATTCACCTGGGAGTCGATATCTGGGCGGAGGCCGGCACTCCGCTTTATGCCCCGCTCGACGCGACTGTGCACAGTTTCGCATTCAACGACCATTATGGGGATTATGGCCCAACCATTATTCTTGCGCATAAATTAAGCGGGATAACCTTCTTTACGCTCTATGGACATTTATCATTAAGCTCATTGGAAGGCTTACACGAAGGCAAAACGATCCGGGCCGGCGAACGCTTCGCCGCCATCGGCCCTTACCCTGAAAACGGCGACTGGCCGCCGCATTTGCATTTCCAGGTTATCAGGGATATGGGAAGTTACCGGGGCGATTTCCCCGGCGTTTGCAATGCCGCGGATCGGGGTTATTATCTGGATTTATGTCCTGATCCGGAGTTGATTTTGAGAATAAAAGCTTAGAAATTATGCGCATATCTGAAAGTTTATGCGCATATTAGTGGTATGAAAACTCGCTTGAATATCACGATCGAAGATACTGTTCTGGCATACATTAAAAGCTATGCGGCTGCGCGGCAGGTCAGTGTTTCTCAGATTATTGAGGATCATTTGAAATCTATTGCACGGTCTGCCGAACAAAAGCGCAACATTCTCGAAGTAGTGGATGAAATGGATGCGCCCATTAGTATAAATGCCGATCAAGACCTTGTGAAAGCCTATCACGAAGCCCGTTCAGAAAAATATGGCAGTTAGCGCTTTTCTCGATGCCAACATTATTCTCGATTTTCTTTTGAAAAGAAAAGATTATGAAAATGCCAGGAAAGTCATGGTGCTTGTATTGGAAAAGAAAATCAAAGCCTTCATTTCTCCCTCCATTTTGCATATTGTAAGCTACTGGCTAACCAAAGCTTACGGAAGTGCCAAGTCCAAAGATCTTCTATTGCTCCTTCTTTCAGATGTCAGGATTATCGATGCCGGTCACGACGTTGTGAACCTCGCTCTAACTTCTCAAATAGACGATATTGAAGATGCCCTGCAATATTATACCGCAATTCATCACAAAATAGACTTCTTTCTTAGCAGGGATAAAAAACTGAAAAAGGATGCCCTAACGCTCTTACCCGTTTACGACATCCCCGGTTTTCTAAATCTGCTTGATAAGCAATACACCTGAACTGCTCAGGACTTCCTCTCTAAATTTGGCAAAAATCCGGTTAGCAGCCCGATCAACGGCAAAAACGAGCAAATCCAGAAGACGTATTCGATACTCGTCTTGTCGGCCAGCGTACCAAGAATAGCCGAGCCGATACCCGCAATACCAAATGCGAAACCGAAGAACAAACCGGCGATCATTCCTACTTTTCCCGGGATCAGCTCCTGCGCGTACACGAGGATCGCGGAGAATGCCGAAGACAGGATCAGTCCGATGATGCAGCTCAATACGCCTGTCCAGAAAAGATCGACATAAGGCAGTAACAGCGCAAAAGGTGCCGCGCCGAGGATCGAGATCCATATTACATACTTACGGCCAATTTTGTCCCCGACAGGCCCGCCGACGAAGGTCCCGGCCGCTACGGCAAAAAGGAAGGCAAACAAATAAATCTGCGAGCTTTGAATGGAAACGCCGAATTTATGGATGAGGTAGAAAGTGAAATAGCTCGAAATACTGGCCATATAAATATATTTCGAGAAGATCAGCAGGAGCAGAATGCCGATCGACACCACCACTTTCGTCTTTGAAATGGCATTCTCCCGTACGACAGGGCCGCTTGCCTTCCTAACAACCATAGCCAGGTTTTGCTTGTACCAGCCACCCACCCACGACAGGATAACAATCGCCAGCAAGGCTACCAGCGAAAACCAGATTACCTGAAAACGGCCATAAGGCAACAATATCAAGGCCGCCAGCAGCGGCCCGAGCGAACTGCCCGCATTACCACCTACCTGAAACAGCGACTGCGCCATCCCATGCTTCCCCCCGGATGCCATACGTGCTACCCGCGACGCTTCCGGATGGAAAACCGCCGATCCGACACCAATCAAACCTACCGAAAGCAGTACAATATGGAAGCTGTTTGCCATGGAAAGCGAAACGAGCCCCAGCAATGTAAAACACATGCCAACCGCCAGGGCATATGGCTGGGGCCTTTTATCCGTAAATGACCCTACAAGCGGTTGGAAAACCGACGCACTGACCTGGAATGTAAAGGTAATGAGCCCGATCTGTGAAAAGCTGAGGTTGAACGACTCCTTCACCATCGGGTAAATCGACGGGATGAGCGATTGCATGGTGTCGTTCAGCAAGTGTGAGAAACTCAGTGCCAGAAGGATCGGGAATACAGTCTGGGAGGCCGGAACCGGCGCGGCGGAACCGGCCGGGGAACTTTGGTCAAAACTTTTCATAGGCAATCGAAATACCCCCGACTTCCTATTTATGGAAGTCGGGGCCCAAAAAGAATGACAAAGGTATCGATTCCTGTTCGCATTATGGCCAGAAACCAAATAAAATGCTATTTACGATAAATAGTCGTAGCAGTAGATTGCGCTCCCGCCAGAATGGTGATGTCGGCAATCGTAACGCGGTCCGGCGCATTGACGGCGTAAAGAATGGCGTCGGCAATGTCGCTTGCCTGCAAGGGATCAAAGCCCTGGTATACCTTATCGGCCCGCTCCTCGTCGCCTTTAAAGCGCACCAGGGAAAACTCGGTTTCTACCGCACCTGGCGCGACATTGGTCGTTTTAATGCCATGCTGGGTCAGTTCGAGGCGCATTCCCTCGCTGATCACCTCTACTGCCGCTTTGGACGCACAGTATACCGCGCCGTTCACGTAAGTTTGCTTACCGGCAATCGAGCTGATGTTCACGATATGCCCTTTTCCGCGTTCCAAAAGCAGCGGGATAACGGCCTTCGAAACGTAAAGAAGCCCTTTGACATTGCCATCGATCATCGCGTCCCAGTCATCGGTATCGCCTTCATCGATTGTGCCCAGGCCGTGCGCATTGCCGGCATTGTTGACCAGAATATCGATATTTTTCCACTCATCGGGCAGCGACCCGACTGCCGCTAGCACTGCACCTTTATCGCGAACGTCGAATATGAGTGTGGTTACTTTTACTTTTGAAGACAGTTCGGCAGCGACTTCATCGAGGCGCTCCTGGCGGCGGCCGCACAAAATAAGGTCTATTCCGGCAGCGGCGAATGCATCCGCCGTAGCCTTACCGATACCGGACGTGGCTCCGGTAATAAATGCAATACGGGACATTGAGTTAAATGGTGTGGCGTGAATTACTTTTTGTTTTTCGGAATATTAAGGCTGCTGAATTCACCCTTTTCCAGTTGTGCGGCCTGGCTGAACAGCTGGACGGCCTGCCGGTAAACATTATCCGTCGGGTTCAGCACCTGGAACACCTCGTTGTTTAACCCGCTTTTCTGCTTTCTGCCCCACACATAACGACCGATGATTGCCTTCGTTTGCGAGGTAATGAGCGGTTTGGAAAGGTTCAGTTCCTTTTCATTGGGTTTAATGCCCGCTTTCGATGCGTCTTTGACGAGCTCGGCCACCATGGCGTCGGTTACCTGGAACGACTTCAGGAATTCTTTGAAAGGCTGCTTTTCAAGCCGTTTCTGATTCTCGTTGGCATACCGTAAAGCATATTCACGGATAATATTCTTCGAATACAATTCAAAAAGGTATTTGCTGTTCAGCAAAGTATCCTTCGGAACAAAAATGTCGGGCGTAATGCCGCCGCCACCGTACACGATCCGACCACCGTCGGTTTTGTAAACTTTGCTCTTATCGAATTTAATGCTGTCGGCATTGAACAGCTCGCCGCTTTCGTAGCGGTGAGCCAGGTCCTGGCTGTAATCTTCGCCCTTACCCAATTCGTAGGGCTTCTGAATGCTGCGGCCGCTCGGCGTGTAGTAGCGTGAAATCGTCAACCTCAATTCCGAGCCGTCGGACAGTTTGATCGGCATTTGTACGAGGCCTTTTCCGTAAGACCTTCTTCCGACAACCAACGCGCGGTCGTGGTCCTGCAATGCGCCTGCAAGGATCTCGGAGGCGGATGCGCTGCCTTCGTCGACCAGCACGATCAGCGGCCCCTGCTCAAAGAGACCCTCCACATGCGAACGCGTCTTGCGGTCGAAACGGCTGTCTTTTCCTTCGGTGTAAACAAGCAGCTTATCGCCAGCGATAAACTCGTCGGCCATGCTTGTGGCGCGCTCCATATACCCTCCCGGGTTGCCGCGGAGGTCGAGAATGAGGTTTTTCAAACCCTCGGCCTTCAATGTTTTCAGGGCGGACTTAAATTCGTCGTAAGTGGTTTCCGAAAAACGGCTCACTTTGATATAACCTATTTCCTGGTCCACCATATAGGCCGCATCCACCGAGAAAGTAGGAATGCGGTCGCGGACCACCGAGAAGTTCATTCTATCCTTCAATCCGACCCGCTCGATAGACAGATCGACTTTCGTACCCCGTTTTCCACGCAGCAACTTGTATACCTGCGCATTGGTAACGCCGGGGCCGGACAGGTTTTCTTTATTAACGGAAATGATACGGTCGCCGCTCTGGATACCCGCCGCTTCCGAAGGCCCTCCGCTCAAAGGCGTAACCACATACACGGTGTCGTTATAAATATTGAACTCCACGCCGATGCCGTCGAAGCCTGATTCGAGTTGCGACCTCGCCGCGGTAGCCTCTTCCGCATTGAAATAGGCAGTGTGCGGATCGAGCTTTTCGAGCATTTTGGAAATCGAGAAATCGACCAGCTCTTCGGTATTTACCGAATCCACATAGTTGTTTTCGACCAGCATTAAAACTTCCCTGAACTTGCCGTAACCCTTCGCGACGTCGGATAGCTTCTTCCCGCCACTGAAAAACGTACTTCCCAGCAGCACACCAGCCGCCAGCGTGATCGCAATGATGATGGGCAAACGAACTACGGATTTCGAGTTCTGAATCGGAGGCTGAGGTCTTTCTGAGTTCATACCTGTTGGAATTAGGAGTATGGCTGGCGCCGGAGAAATTGCCTATTTCCCCAACGTGAATTAAATAATTTTGGTTGCCTAATGCAAATGAATGCAGCGTGTTAACAGACCAACGACACGGATTTCTAGATAAATGCCTTCAACGACTCGGGATTACGCATGGTATCGATATTAATGCATTTCGCCGGATCCTGCCCCATCAGTATCCGCTTCATCGGCGCTTCCATTTTTTTGCCGTTGATCGTGTAGGGAATATCGCTCACCTGCTCGATTGTGTCCGGAACGTGCCGCGGGCTGTATTGCGTCCGCAATGTGTCCCTGATCTGCTGTTTCAGCTCGTCGGTCAGTTCCTTATCTTTCGCCAAAACGACAAACAGCGATATGGTGCCCTCTCCATTCGATTTTTCGAGATAAACGGCCAGACTATCCTTCACATCCGGAATACTTTCCACCGCCCGGTATATCTCCGCCGTCCCGATGCGCACGCCGCCGCGGTTCAGGGTAGCATCGGATCGCCCGTAAATGATGACCGATTTCCGGTCCGTGATTTTGATCCAGTCGCCGTGCCGCCACACATGCGGGTACATTTCAAAATAGCTGGACAAGTATTTTTCGTCATGATCATCGTTCCAGAAGTAAATGGGCATCGACGGCATGGGCTGTGTGATGACCATTTCGCCCAATTCATTCAAAACAGACCGGCCGTTTTCATCGAACGCTTCGATTTTAGCACCCAGCATCCGGCACTGGATTTCTCCCGCATACACGGGGAGCAGCGGACAACCGCCTACGAACGCGCTGCACACGTCTGTGCCTCCGCTCAACGAGATCAGCCACACATCCTTTTTGACTTGCCTGTAAATCCATTCAAACGCCTCGGGTGGCAATGGCGAGCCTGTCGAACCGATCGTTTCCAGATGGTTTAATCGCTCGGAACTAATGCTGACGCCGCTTTTCATCGAAGCGATATAGAATGCCGCTCCGCTGCCAAAATGCGTAATACGGGCCTTTTCGGCCAATGTCCAGAGCACTTGCGACGATGGATAGGCCGGTGCGCCGTCGTACAGCACCAGTGTGGCTCCGCACAGCAACGAACTCAGCGCATAATTCCACATCATCCAGCCGGTTGTCGAGTACCAGAAATAACGGTCGCCGGGCTTTACATTCTGATGTAAAATCAGCGCCTTCATATGCTCGATCAGGCAACCGCCGACGCTATGGGTAATAGCTTTGGGCTTCGCCGTCGTTCCGGAAGAATAGAGGACCCAGATCGGATGGTCGAATGGCACGGGCTCGAAGTCGATTCCGGAATTTTCGAAATGCAGAATATCGTCCCACGAGGTAAACCGGTCGGGACGGGTTTCCGAAAATATATTGTTGATCAGCACCGTGTCTCCGACGGTGGGAAGCGATGCGTGCAGCTCACCGGCGAACGAGGTAATGTCGTAGACTTTGCCATTGTAAAAATACCCGTCTACAGTAAACAAAACCTTTGGCTCGATTTGCGAAAAACGTTCGGTTATCGCGGGTTTTCCAAAGTCCGGCGAACAGGACGACCAAACTGCGCCTACCGCATTCGTAGCCAGGAATGCGACTATTGCTTCCGGAATATTGGGTAATACGGCCGCCACACGATCGCCCGGCTTCACTCCGCGCTGTTTCAACCAGGTGGAAACGGCCGCGACCTGCCCTTCGAGCGTGTCCCAGGAGATTTCGACAAGCTCCGATTTTTCAGACTGAAAGAGGATCGCCGGCCTGTCCTTTGTTTTGTTTCTGAAAATGTGCTCCGCATAGTTCAGCTTCGAGCGGGTGAACCAGCGTGTGCCGATAAAGCCGCTTACCGGCCGTTGCAGCACTTCCAGATACAGGTCGTGCGATTTGATATTGAAGTTATTCCAGAGACTTTCCCAGAAATCTTCCAGGTCGGTAACCGACCATTCCCAAAGATCGTGATAAGAACGGAAATAGAGCCCTTTTTTGACAAACAGCCAGTCCATGTACTTTTTCAGATTGGACTGTTCCAACAGGGTCCTCCCCGGTTTCCACAAAGGTTGCGCCTGCGCCTCAGCTGACATAATGCACTTGTTAATGAAGGTTTAGTTAGGGAAAATGCCCATTTTCGGCCGCATTTCTCTGATAGTACTTATAAACGTTCCTGTTGCATTTTTGGCATAAACACTTCCAAAAATATTTTCTCGCAAAATTCCCGTATCTTTGCAGGCTATTTTTTTCTAACACTAAGTACTCTGACCATCAGATACGTTGGCTAACCAGTTTTAGTGGCAATGCATACCATTCTGTGCGAATTAATGCACTAATCGGTTACAAGGTAAATTTGTAAAGAGGAAATAAATCCAGTAGTGATACTGCATTCCTGATGAGAAACAGAAACAATTCCAGAGGCGGCAACAGCTCCCGCCCGTCGGCCGGAGGCTCCAAAGATGGAGGCGGCTACTTCAAACGCACAAAGCCGGAAGTGGAAAGCCGGTTCAGCAAGCCCAGCATTAAAAAATCCAGCCTGCGTTTTTCAGCGCCTGCCGAAAACAAGGGCCAGAAAGCACGTCCCAGCTTCGATCATGAAAGGTCCCGCGATGAGCGTTCCGGCTATGATAAACCGGGCTTCACCAGGCCGGATTTCAAGAAATGGGACAAAGGCGGTAACGATCGCCCCTTCCGCCGCGAAGGTGATTCTGCCGAACGCGGTTTTAAAAAGGATTTTGGTAAAAAAGATTTCCGTTCCGGTGACCGTCCTGAAAGACCGGGCTTCGGCGGAGACCGCAACCGTGAGTTCAAACCCCGGTTCGACAGAGATAATGACGAGCGAGAGTTCAGGCCACGCCCTGAAAGAGACGCGCGTGATTTCAAATCGCGGCCCGAAAGAGGCAATGGCGATCGTGAATTCAAACCACGTTTTGAAAGGGACGACCGCGATTTCAAACCGCGTGGTGAGCGGCCGGGCCAGGATAGGCCGGGGCGTTCATTCGACCGGAACGAAGGTCCGTTCAAAAAAAAGAAGATAGGGACGATAAACCCTATCGCTCCCGTTTTCAGGACGATGAGCAGGAAGACCGCAGTGGGCTGGAAAGGCGCGTAGGCCGTTATGAAACCGCACCACGCTATAATCTCGACAACTACGAGCATAAGAAAAAGCCGGCGGCGAGGCATAAAGAGAAGGACGAAAGCAACGAGATCCGCCTCAACCGTTACATCGCCAACGCGGGCATTTGCTCCCGCCGTGAGGCCGATGACCTGATATCTTCGGGTCAGATTTCCGTTAACGGCAAGATCATCACTGAAATGGGCTACAAAGTAAAGCCCACCGACGTGGTGAAATACGGCAAAAAGGCATTGAACCCGGAGAAAATGGTGTACATCCTGATCAATAAACCGAAGGATTACATCACGACAACCGACGATCCCGAAGAACGCAAAACCGTCCTCGACCTGATTGCGGGCGCATGCTCGGAGCGCGTGTATCCCGTAGGCCGCCTCGACCGTAATACGACCGGCCTGCTTTTGCTTACCAATGACGGTGAACTCGCCGAGAAACTGACGCATCCGTCGAGCGGAATCAAGAAAATCTATCAGGCCGAACTAGATAAACCCATCACTACCGAGGACTTCGAGCGGCTTCAAGCCGGCCTGGAACTGGAAGACGGCTTCATCCGCCCCGACGAAGTGGGTATCGTTACGCCCGACGCCTATGTCGTAGGCCTGGAAATTCACAGCGGCCGCAACCGCATCGTTCGCCGCATGTTCGAGCATTTGGGTTACGAAGTCCAGAAACTCGACCGTACCGTTTTCGCCGGTTTGAACAAAAAAGACCTGCCCAGAGGAAAATGGCGCTTCCTGACGGAGAAAGAGGTGATTAAGCTGAAATTCCTGCTTTGATTCACAAAGCATTGAAAACAAGAAGGGCTGCGATGGTGATCATCGCAGCCCTTCGCTTATTTATACATTAGATTGAAATTACAATCTGAATCCGAATGAGTAGATATCGTAAGGAGCATCGGGATAAAGTCCTTCGAATTGTACCATCGAATCTTCTTTACCCGCGATCGCCGCTTCGAATTCCTTTACAGTTTTTACGGTTTTACCATTGACTTTGGTGATAATAAACCCTTCTTCCACTTGCGAGCGCGCGAACTTGCCGCCTTCGATCGACAACACTTTCACACCACCATCGATTTTGTAGCGTGACAGTCTTTGTTTCTCCTGGTCGGTCAGGTTCCCGAACTGCGCTCCGAGTGAGCTCATTACCGCGGCCGCTTCGTCTCTCTTGATGATTTCAGAGCCGCCTGCGCGGTTACGCAACGTAACGGTCAGCTCTTTTTCTTTACCGTCGCGGTTAATGGTCAGGTTCACTTTATCGCCGGGTTTGTGCAGGCCGATCGATTGCTGCAATTCAGGGATCGAGTGGATATTTACACCATCCACTTTCACAATCACGTCACCCTTGTTGACGCCACCT
This sequence comes from Dyadobacter sp. 676, assembly GCF_040448675.1. Taxonomy (NCBI): domain Bacteria; kingdom Pseudomonadati; phylum Bacteroidota; class Cytophagia; order Cytophagales; family Spirosomataceae; genus Dyadobacter; species Dyadobacter sp. 676. The sequence goes on from NZ_CP159289.1 coordinate 2,974,688, forward strand.
GCTTTCGCGGCACTGTTTTCGGTGAAATCGCGGACGTACACACCGTCGCTTACTTTGACACCGTATTCTTCCGCTTTTCTGCTATCGAGGTCGTCGAGGGAAATACCTAGATAACCACGTTGTACATTACCGAACTTGATCAGGTCGCTGGACACCTTTTTCACAATGCTCGAAGGCACTGCGAATGCGTAACCGGCGAAGCTACCCGTAGGGCTTGCAATCGCGGTGTTGATACCGATCAGCTCACCTTTCAGGTTCACCAATGCGCCACCACTGTTTCCGGGGTTCACGACGGCGTCGGTCTGGATAAAAGATTCCAGTGGCGAATCACCGGGAGCAGAAGAAGTCGGCTGCATCTGGTTACGGCGCGATTGGCCGATAATACCCAGGCCACGGCCTTTGGCGCTCACAATACCGGCAGTAACGGTCGACTCAAGGTTGAAAGGGTTACCAACGGCAACCACCCACTCCCCTACTTTCACGGCATCCGAATTACCCAGCGTTACCGCGGGTAGGTCCTTTCCTTCGATTTTAATCACCGCGATGTCGGTTGACGGGTCGGTACCGATGATTTTCGCCCGAAACTTACTCTTGTTATGCAAGGTAACTTCGAGCTCCTGCGCGCCTTCCACAACGTGGTTGTTGGTCACGATATAACCATCATTTGTAATGATTACACCGGAACCGGTCGCTTCCGATTGCTGCGGGCCCCGGGGGCTTCCGAAGTCATCGCCGAAAAAATCGCGGAAAATATCGGGGATTTGCTGGCCGCGGTAAGCCTGCCTTGTGCTGATAGACTTAATGTGGACCACCGTTGGCGTAGTCGCTTCTGCCGCGTAAACAAAATCACCGGGAGCACCTGCCGGGGCACCTGCCGACGTAAAACGTGCCAGGGACTCGGCGGGGGCTTCTTTAAAAATTACATCTCTATCACTATCAGGACCAAGCAGTTTGAGGCCAGCCACGGTTGATGCACTTGAAATCAACCCAACCAACACCAAACCTTTCCAATTTGTTTTCATAGACATATGTTGGGGTTATATTTTTATGGACAAATAACGCAAATCAATCAACAAATTATTCCCGCCGTAGATTCGTTTAACATCTTTTAACAAAGATATTTCATCTGGGGATTTACTAAAATATCCTGCCAGGCGATTATCTACCGGCGTTCATAAAAAAGGCGTTATCCTCACGAATAACGCCCATTATGCAGACCGCCCCGATCAGGCAATCTCAATCAGTCGGGCAGGTTTTTCTTTTGCTTCCTCACGTTTGGGGAGCACGATACTCAGGATGCCGTCGGCATAATTCGCCTCGATCTTGTCCCCGTCAACGGTATTGGGTAAAGTGAAAGTTCTCTGGAAAGATGTGTATTTAAATTCTTTCCTGGTGTACTTCTCATTTTTTTCTTCTTCCTTCTGCTCTTTCTCAGCTGAAATGGTCAGTTGATTTTTCTCGAGGTTCAGTTTGAAGTCTGATTTCTGAAGGCCGGGAGCCGCTACTTCAATGCGGAAACCTTCCTTATTTTCAACCACATTCACAGCTGGCACGGTACCTGCGAAAGCAGGGGTGTTAAACTCGTGGAATAGATCCTTACCAAAAAATCCGTTCAAATAAGATGGACCTGCGAAATGTTTGACTAATGTGCTCATTGTTATAAGATTTTTATGTTCTATGTTTTCAGTTTCTTCTAACCGTCGTGGTTATGCCCTGTATTTAACAACTTCTGTTCCGGGCTGGAAAAATGGGAAAAATAGTGACAAAATGGCCGCATTCGTCCGGCTTTTCTCCGGAATGCAGACAAAATGACCGACAATCGTTTTTTCAAAACACACAAAACGACATTAGCCCATAGGAGAACCAATGAGCAGACGCTTTAAAAACAAGTAAGGTTATTTCAATTCAAGGATTGCGCAGGCCTGCTCGGAAGCGGATTGTTCGGCTTTTTTCTTGGTAAAGCCGTTGCCAATGGCGAAGGGCTCGTCGTTAACGAGGATTTGGGAGATGAATTCGCGGTGGTGCCGGGTACCCCGTTCTTCGAGTATTTCGAAGCGGATCTCCTTGCCCTCGCGCTGCGCCCATTCGATGATGAGACTTTTGAAGTTCACATTGTTCTGGATAATACTGTCCAGATCGTAATGTGTGATGAGCTTGCTGATGATGAAGGTCCGCGTGAAACGGAAGCCCTTATCGAGGTAAATGGCGCCTACGAATGCTTCGAGCGCGTCCCCGTACATGGATGAGCGTGGCGACATACCGCGGCGGTTGCCGTCGTATTCGATCAGCCGGTCGAGGCCCAGCTTGCGCGAAATCTGGTTCAGCGACTCGCGATTCACGATCCGAGAGCGGATTTCGGTGAGGAAGCCCTCGTCTTTGTAGGGATATTTGGTAAAAAGAAACTCTGCCACCACCATGCCCAGCACCGCGTCGCCCAGGTATTCCAAACGCTCGTTCGATTCCCTGAAACCTTTGATAGCGGTCTCGCGGGAAGCGGAGGTGTGCCTGAAAGCCAGCTGATAAACGCCGAGATTAGAAGGCTTGTCGCCTATAACATGCGCAATCGACTCCTTAAATTTTTTGTCCTCAGCACTTCCGGTCCTGAACAGGGAAAGTATCGGTATAAGAATTCGCTTTGCCAATGGTAGAGATTTAATCAGTCTTCGTATTTCTTGAAAACGACTGACGCATTATGACCTCCGAAACCGAAAGTATTGCTCAAAGCGACATTTACACGACGTTTTTCGGCCTTATTGAATGTAAGTTTCAGGCGCGGATTAATTTCCGGGTCGTCGGTAAAATGGTTAATGGTAGGCGGCACCACCTGGTCCTTGATCGCCATGATACAGGCGGCAGCTTCGATGGCTCCTGCTCCTCCCAATAAATGCCCTGTCATCGATTTCGTTGAGCTGATATTCAGATCATATGCATGCTCGCCGAAGAATTTTTCTATGGCCTTGATCTCCTGCGGGTCACCGATCGGGGTAGATGTACCGTGGGTATTGATGTAATCGATATCCTCAGGCTTGATGCCTGCGTTATCGACCGCATTTTTCATTACAATGTAAGCGCCGAGTCCTTCCGGATGCGGAGCGGTGATGTGATAGGCGTCGGACGACATCCCGGCACCGATCATTTCGGCGTAAATCTTTGCCCCGCGTGCTTTCGCATGTTCGAGTTCTTCCAAAATAATCGCCGCTCCTCCTTCTCCGAGCACGAAACCGTCACGGTCCTTGTCGTAAGGGCGCGAGGCAGTTTCAGGCGAATCGTTTCTTTCGGACAATGCTTTCAGTGCATTGAAACCGCCCACACCGGCAATCGTCACCGCCGCTTCGGAACCGCCGGAGATACATACGTTCATCAAACCGAGCTTGATGTAATTGTATGCGTCGATCAACGCGTTGGTCGCCGAAGCGCAAGCCGATACCGTGATAAAATTAGGTCCCCGGAAACCGTACCGGATCGACAATACGCCGGAAGCGCTGTCGACGATCATTTTCGGGATAAAGAAAGGATTGAAACGGGGAGTTCTGCCGTTCTCGGAATAGTTCATCACCTCTTCCTCGAAAGTTTTGAGGCCGCCGATGCCGGAGCCCCAAATTACACCGGCTTTGTCGAGATCAAGCGTATCTGCGTCAAAGCCGGCGTCCTTCATCGCTTCGTCGGCCGCGATGACGGCGTATTGTGTAAAGGGGTCCATTTTACGGGCTTCTTGCCGAGGAATGTAATTCGTAACGTCCAATCCCTTCACCTCACAGGCGAAACGCGTACGAAACTTTTCAGCATCGAACCGCGTGATGGGGGCTGCACCGCTTACGCCTGCAACCAGATTTGACCAAAAGGTAGGAACATCATTGCCAACGGGCGTCAATGCGCCCATTCCTGTAATTACAACTCGCTTAAAACTCATAAAATTGGGACAGAAATAGAAGATTGTACTGGTAAAAACCGGATTACTTCACGTTTTCTTCCAGATATGCAACAGCCTGACCAACTGTACCGATGTTCTCTGCCTGATCGTCAGGGATAGAAAGATTGAATTCTTTTTCGAATTCCATAATCAACTCAACGGTGTCTAGAGAGTCCGCTCCCAAGTCGTTCTGGAAGTTTGCTTCCGGTGTAACCTCCGACTCTTCAACGCCGAGTTTTTCGACGATAATTTGCTTAACTCTTTCTGCAATTGCTGACATTTTATAATCACTTTTTGGTTAAAATCGCCACAAAGAAAGATATTTCAGTTCACTTTTTCAAAAATTTTTTAAACACTTCATTTTATTGCATAATCCCTGTTTGAAATAAAAAAAAGCAGGAAATCAGCCGATTATAAGGGCTCCGTTTCAAGAAATCGGCCGAGTGCGAAGAGAACGTTACGGATAGCCGTACATTCGCGAAACATTTATCAATACCTATACCAACACCAGTATGATCTCGATACCGAAGTTGAAAAATACCGATTCGACCAATTTCTTCCTGATGGCTGGCCCCTGCGCGATAGAAGGAAGGGATATGGCGCTGCGAATCGCCGAGCATATCGTTACAATCACCGAACGCCTTCGCATTCCTTATATATTCAAGGGTTCCTACCGCAAAGCCAACCGCACCAAAATCGACTCGTTTACAGGAATCGGCGATGAAAAAGCGTTGAAAATCTTGCAGGAAGTAAGTCAGACTTTCGGCATTCCTACTGTTACCGACATTCACGAATCGCACGAAGCAGCAATGGCGGCCGAATATGTGGATGTGCTGCAAATCCCGGCATTCCTTTGTCGCCAGACGGAGCTTCTCGTGGCCGCTGCACGCACGGGCAAGGCAGTGAATGTCAAAAAAGGACAATTTCTTTCCGGCGCATCGATGAAATTTGCCGCGGAGAAAATCAATGAAGTAAACCCGGAAGCACAAGTAATCCTTACTGATCGCGGTAACAGCTTTGGTTACGGGGATTTGGTGGTAGATTATCGTAACCTCCCTGAAATGGCCGCATTTGGCGTACCGGTGGTGATGGACTGCACGCATTCGTTGCAACAGCCCAACCAGGCTTCGGGCATCACCGGCGGTAAACCCAAACTCATCGAAACCATCGCGAAAGCCGCCATCGCCGTGGGAGCCGACGGCCTTTTCATCGAAACCCATTTCAATCCCGCCGAAGCCAAATCCGACGGTGCCAACATGCTCCCGCTCGATCAGCTCGAAGGGTTGCTGGAAAGACTTGTACGCGTGAGAGAAGCTATTTTATGATCCCAAAAACTATGAAGGCATATCTGATATGCCTTTTTCTTTGTCTGCAAATACTCCCTCAGGCCGCATTTGCCCAGCAGGATTCCACCAAACTATGGAAAGTAACTGCCGGCGATGTTATCCCGCCCGTTTCGCTGGGGCTGGCGGGCCTTATTGTTCAGGGAAAAATCAGCCGGCATTTGCAGGAGCGCGTGGTTTCCAGCTATCCTAATTACCGCACCAATTTGGACGAATATCTACCGTATGCGCCGGGCGTGGTAAGCCTCGGGCTAGCGTCCGCGGGCGTGAAGGGCAAACATAAGCTCGGCGACCAGGTGATTCTGGCGTTGCTGTCCAATGTCATCGCGCAAGGCGTTACACAGAGCTTGAAGCGCATTGTGCGTTATCCTCGGCCCAATGGCGAGGATTATCACTCATTCCCATCGGGACACAGCACTACCGCTTTTGCCAATGCTGCGATCCTGCACGAAGAATACGGAGAACGCAGCATATTATATAGTATAGGCGGCTATGGCACGGCCACGGCCGTAGGTACCATGCGCGTGCTTGGCAACCATCACTGGCTCGCCGACGTGCTCATGGGCGCGGGCATAGGCATAGGTGCGACGAAAGTTGTTTACATCAGCTACCCCTGGATGCAGCAGCAGGTGCGGAAAATGAAAGCAAGGCGGCATAGCAAAAAAAATTGAAATACTGCTGACATAGGGTTGTCACCCGGCACTTTCACTTTTGCAAAGTCATCTGTTAGCCATGCACTTCTCAAAGAGACAATCTTAAAGTTTTTTACGCGATGTCATATTGCACTTACGTCAACAACAACCAATCGGAGCAGGCCGACTACCTGCTCCACAAACATTATCATGATAACCACTATGGCTTTCCGATCGACGATGACGACGAGTTATTCGGGCGGCTTTTGCTGGAAATCAACCAGGCCGGACTCAGCTGGACGCTGATGCTTCGAAAGCAAGACAGTTTCCGGGCCGCTTACGATAATTTCTCCATTGAAAAAGTGGCTGCTTATGACGAGTCGGACCGTGAGCGGCTACTGGCCGATCCCGGCATCGTTCGAAACCGGTTGAAGGTGAATGCAGCTATTGTGAATGCACGGAAAATTCTTGAATTGAAACAGGAATACGGCTCGTTCAAAGGATGGATCGACGCGCATCATCCTTTGACGAAAGAGCAGTGGGTCAAGCTGTTTAAAAAGACTTTTAAGTTTACGGGCGGGGAGATTGTGAACGAGTTTCTGATGAGTACGGGATATTTGCCGGGCGCTCATGATGCCGATTGTCCGGTTTATAATGCCACGCTGCGGCCAACCGCAAAGACACTGCAGCGGCGGCCGTGAATGGTCACGAATGGCTCTTGATATAATTAACAAGCTCGGCGGGCTTATCCGTTTGCAACCCTTGCACACCTTTATGCAATGCCTCATTCCATGACGCCGGGCCTTCGGTAGGGCTTTGCACATCCAGCCAAACCGACAGGCCATGTTCATGCGCAGCTTTCAGCAATTCCGGATCGGATACGTTATCTACCACCTGAATGTGCATTTGATTCAGAAATGCAGCCAGTTGCTCCTTATTAGTCACTTCTTTCGGAAGGCTGGTCATTAGCGGCATTTCGGGAGCCACTTCCCTCCATTTTTTGTATTGTTCTTCCTTATTTAAATAGACTACGATCTGGTGCTCCATGCCAGCGGCTTTGATCTGCTTCCAGGTTTCGGCAACGTCCGCATCCTTGAAGTCCAGATAAATATTGATTTTACCCTTACAAAGCGCGAGTATCTCTTTGAATTCGGGAACCCGGTGGGGCTTTTTATTACGGTTGAAAACCTGTAAATCTTCCACTTCCTGCCAGGTCATATCGGCTACCTTACCCGCACCATTTGTAGTCCGGTCTACTTTGGCGTCATGCATCGCGACGAGGTGGCCGTCTTTGGTTGTCCTTAAATCCACCTCAACATAATCGGCACCGCAGTTAATGGCTTCACGCGTGGAAGCGAGCGTGTTTTCAGGCGCGTTTACATGATTACCACGATGGGCTATCACAACCGTTTTATGTTTGGAATGCGGTAATGCGGGATGCGCATGGTGCTGCGCGAATGCTGGTGTAATAAGCGCGGCGTACGCTACGAGGGAGCAGATTTTGTGAACAAACAATTTCATCGTGAATTTCAGGTTATCAGCGGGGTTACCGTTTTTTCAACCAATCGGACTAATGGGCCGGTAAAAAAATGAGTCTACAAGCAGAAATGCAATTCCAACTCATAGACTCATCTGCTCTGAACTTTAAACTTTTATTGTATTTCGAAGCTCGCCAGTTTCACAAATTCCTGCACGCGGTCGTTGATTTCCTGCTGCGAAAGGTTCACCAAACGCTCCGTGCCGAATTTCTCCACGCAGAAAGATGCCATCGCCGAACCATAAATGATCGCACGCTTCATATTGTCGAAAGAGATGTCGTTGGTAGCGGCGAGATACCCGATAAAACCACCCGCAAATGAGTCGCCGGCGCCGGTCGGGTCGAAAACTTCTTCCAGTGGCAACGCGGGCGCGAAGAAGATGCGGTCTTCCTGGAACAGCAATGCGCCGTGCTCGCCTTTTTTAATAATCAGCGTCTTGGGGCCCATGGCCAGGATTTTCTTGGCGGCCTTGCGCAATGAGTATTCGCCTGAAAGCTGGCGCGCCTCTTCGTCGTTGATCGTCAGGAGGTCGACCAGTTTCAAAACCGATTTCAGGTCTTCCAATGCGATATTCATCCACAGGTTCATGGTATCGAGCATGATCAGCTTCGGGCGTTTTGCCAAACGTTCGATCACCAGTTTCTGAGTCACGGGAACCGTATTGCCCAGCATCAGGAACTCGGTACCCTGGTAGGAATCCGGGATGATGGGGTCGAAATGCTCCATCACATTCAGCTCCGTGATCAGCGTGTCGCGCGTGTTCATATCCTCATGGTACTTACCCGACCAGAAGAATGTCTTGCCATCCTGAACGATCTCCAAACCCTTGGTATCCACACCATGTTCTTCAAGGAGGTCAATCATTTCTTTGGGGAAATCACCCCCTACTACCGCAACCAGGTTATTCTGTTTCGTGAAGTAAGAGGCGGCTAGTGTGATGTAAGTGGCGGCACCGCCGATAATTTTGTCTGTTTTTCCAAACGGGGTTTCGAGCGCATCGAATGCAACAGATCCTACGGTAAGTAAACTCATAAGTGATTACTGTGTTGATTTTAAGTTAGTTTCAAACTGGATTTTAAATGCAAAAACGCTGCGAAGATAAACAAAACGCCCGAATAGCCTCTCCCCGCCTGCTCATTCTCAGTTCTATCTACAAATCAATCCTGCGTTATTTGCTATTTTTGTCTGAAGTAAAATTCTCTATCAACTAATTCACATACTATTATGGAAGTAATCAACGAAGCTAAAAGGTACATCGACAATGCAAGGGGATTTCTTAGAAACAATGCCCGCAAAGAAAATGGCGTATACCAGGATACAAAATACGTGAAGATTGCAGGGCATACGGCTTATAGCGGCGTTTTGATGGCGCTTGACGCGGTGCTTCCAGAGAAAGGGTCCCGCAAAAGTGTCGAATGGTACCAGAAAGAACTTAGTGCAATTGACAAACGGGTATTAGCCAGCTTTCTGAATGCGTATCACCAATTGCATATCGGCATGGGCTATGACGGTAATCCGAGTGCAAAAATGGCCAATATAGGCTTGCAGGATGCAGAAAGAATTATCCATTGGGTCGAGAACCGGCTCGAAAAGACAAACCAGTAATCAAGAAAGTATAACATATAAATGACCGCACAAACTTTCCAGCCACTCAAAATATTCAATACGCTTACCCGTAAAAAGGATGTTTTCGTTCCCATTGCCCCTCCCTATGTCGGCATGTATGTGTGCGGGCCGACGGTCTACAACAATGTGCATTTGGGCAACATCCGCACGTTTCTCTCATTCGATATCCTGTTCCGCTATCTGACGCACATCGGCTACAAGGTCCGCTACGTCCGCAATATTACCGATGTAGGCCACCTCGTAGGCGATGGCGACGAGGGCGAGGACAAGATCGGCAAAATGGCCAAGCTGCAAAAGCTCGAACCGATGGAGGTCGTGCAGCAATATACCAATGATTTCCATGCGGTTACAGCGGTTTTCAACCTGCTTTCACCCAGCATAGAGCCTACTGCAACCGGCCATTTGATCGAGCAAATCGAAGCGGTGCAAGCGTTGATCGACAAGGGAGTGGCGTATGAGTCCAATGGCTCGGTATATTTCGATATTAACAAATACCAGGCAGGCGGCAATGAATATGGCAAGCTTTCAGGCCGCATTATCGAGGATTTGCTGAACGAAACACGTGACCTCGACGGTCAGGCCGAGAAGCGCAATCCGCTCGATTTCGCATTGTGGAAAAAAGCCAGTCCCGAGCACATTATGCAATGGGAATCGCCTTGGGGCAAAGGCTTCCCTGGCTGGCACCTCGAATGTACCTGCATGAGTGCCAAGTACTTAGGTAAACAGTTCGATATCCACGGCGGTGGCATGGATCTCAAATTCCCGCACCACGAATGCGAAATTGCACAAGGTAAATCGCTCACCGGCGAAGAACCCGTTCGTTACTGGATGCATACCAATATGCTGACTGTCAACGGGCAAAAAATGTCAAAATCGCTGGGCAATTCTTTTTTGCCGGCCGAGCTCTTTTCGGGTAACCACGAATTGCTGGAACAGGCCTACAGTCCGATGACGGTTCGCTTTTTCATGCTCCAGAGCCAGTACCGGAGCACGCTCGATTTCTCGAACGAAGCACTGAAGGCCGCTCAGAAAGGTTACAAAAAACTTGCTAACGGCCTGCGCATCGCCAAGCTCCTTACGTATACGCACGAAGATGGTGTCCCTTTTGACGAAGCCAAAAAAGCCGATATCGAAAAGTCGATCGAAGGGTTTTACAATGCGATGAATGATGATCTGAATACCGCCGTGGCATTTGCGAACCTGTTCAATATGTTGAAATACATCAATATGCTGAACATGGGTCAGTTGAAGTCGGCGGCGCTGGGAGAGGCGGTATTTATTTCGCTGAAAGAGAAGTTCGTGGTTTTTTTCGAAGATGTTTTAGGCTTGAAAGAGGAACTGGCCGAAGGCCACGCAATCCTCGATGGTATGCTCAAACTCTACCGGGAATTTAAACTTTCCCAGAACTACGAAAAAGTGGACGAAATCCGTTCTTACTTCAAAAATCAGGGTCTGGTGATCCGCGACACCAAAACGCGCATCGACTGGGCGTATGAAGAATAATATGAAACATCGACGGTCGGTTTTTGCATACATATTGCTGGGCGTGTTTCTGCTGGGCGGAGCGGCGTATTTCATCGCCTCTTTCCGGGACAGGAGCAAACCCGCCGAAATGCCTGCCCCGGCAGTACCCCGTCCGGTTTATAATAAAGAAGGCGAGGTCACCTTCCTGAAAAAAGGTCGGCCTTTGACGAAAATCGAGGTTGAGATTGCAGAAAACGAGGCCGAGCGCGCCAAAGGTCTGATGTTCCGCTCTTACCTGCCCGATTCGGTAGGTATGCTTTTCATTTTTGAGCAGCCCGACGAGCATGCCTTCTGGATGAAGAACACATCCATTCCGTTGGACATTATATATGTAGGTCCGGACAAAAAAATCGTTTCCATCGCACAAAATACTCAACCGTATTCGGAAGAAAGCATTCCTCCGTATGGTCTGGTACAATATGTGGTAGAGGTCAATGCAGGTTTTACCAAGCGTAACAATATTCAATCAGGAGATGCCATTTCTTTCTAACAACTTGTTTTTTAGACGATTGCCGATCGCACTTGCGATCATCGCCGGAATTTATGGCTGCAAAAGCAGCACCAGCTCCGAGCAAACGGCCGAACAAGCTCCGCCGGCACTTGTAAAAAGCGCGGATTTCAATGCCGACAGTGCTTTTCAGTTTGTGCAAAAACAAGTCGATTTCGGTGCACGCGTACCCAATACGCCCCCACACAGGGCCTGCGGCGATTACCTCGTGGCTACATTGAAAAAATATGGCTGGCAAGTGGTGGAGCAGCCTTTTACCGCCACCACATTCGACGGTACCAAGCTGAATGCACGGAACATTATCGGGAGTTTCAATCCCCAGGCAGCTAAGCGTATTCTGTTAGCCTCCCACTGGGATTCTCGGCCTTTTTCTGATCAGGATTCTTTGGTTAAAAACAAACCGGTCCTCGCAGCGAACGATGGCGCAAGCGGCATAGGTGTGTTACTTGAAATTGCACGGGTGCTTTCCAAAGAGGCGGCAAAGCCGGAAATCGGTGTGGATATTATCTTCTTCGACGCCGAAGACTGGGGCTCGTCCGGCTCGGAAGATAACGGCATGGAATACAGCGGCTTCTGCCTGGGCTCGCAGCATTGGGCCGCTAACAAGCATAATCCGAACTACACAGCCTATTTTGGAGTGTTGCTCGACATGGTAGGCGCGAAAGGGGCCACATTTCTCAAGGAAGGGTATTCCACCCAGATGGCCGGCGACGTAGTAAGGCAGGTATGGGCAACAGCCAGCCGCCTGGGATACAGCAACTATTTTATCGATGAAACCGGCGGCGCCATTACCGACGATCACGTCCCCGTGAATAAAGTGGCGCGCATTCCGATGATCGACATCATCCATACCCGCCAGAACAATCCGTCCAAAACGTTCTTCGACCAGTGGCACACCACGCACGATACGATGGAAAACATCGATCCGAAGACATTAAAGGCGGTCGGCCAGACGCTCATTCAGGTACTTTACCAGGAGGCACAGGACCAGCCGTTATAAGGGTCAAGTGTAGTCGGAAGTAGTCAGGTATAGTCAATTGTAGTCAGGTATTGTTATTAATTAATTATATCAACACTTGGCAATTCCGGACCATACTTGACAATACCTGGCTATACCTGACTATCTCTGGCAACTCCTGACCACCTCCGACAATTCCCGACCATACCCGACTACCCCTGACAACACCTGACTACCTCCGACAATTCCCGACCATACTTGACAATCCCTGACAACGCCCGACCAGGATCAACCCGCCCTACATGCGTTTGACGACAATCCAAACATCCGAATTCCGGCCTTTGTCGTCGCTGCACGACACTTTTACACTGCCAAGCGGCGGGCTTAGAAAAACGCTTTCCTGCGGCGGCGATTTTTGGTATAACTTATCATTAACATACCAATACACTTCCTGAACATCATTCGCGGCCTGACATGCGAGCTGGATTTGCTGCGGCTCATCTTTGCGAATGTAATATTCGCTTCCTTCGTGGGGACTAACGATCAATGGTGCGCCTTCGTGGAAAACCCTTTCGCATTGCGGATTATGGGGAGGGATTTTCTGGTAGGGCAGTTTTTGCAATTCATAGAAAGCAATCAGCTCCGGCGCGAGATTGGGGTAAGCCTTTTTTTCAAATCCTTTTTCAGGAAGGCAATAGGTACAATATGACATCTTTCCGACCGCATCGGTAAAAACCCAGCGCATATGCCGGCATTTCCGGTAGGCCGAAACACCTAAAATATACTGATCCGGCACCTGATGGTCGCAGAAATCGGACGGGATGTCGCCGCTCACCGGACAAACGTTGCGGAGCGAAATGTTGGCCGGCGATTTATACCAGCCTTTCGGTGAATTGTAATCCAGCGTATTGAAGATCGAAAACAGCAGCGGCGTGGCCGTATTGGCGCCGCTTAGCTCGGGCACGCCTTCGCCCGAAAAATTACCTACCCATACACCCACCGTGTACCGGCGGTTGTAACCGATGCTCCATGCATCCCGCTTGCCATAGGAGGTCCCGGTTTTCCAGGCGATCCGGGGCAAATGGAAGGTATTGGCAAAGTTCGTCGGCAAATCCGGCCTTGTAATCTGGGTGAGGATGCCTGTGGTGAGGAAAGTCGCTTCTTCGGAAAGGATCGGATTTCCCTTTTTATCTAAAATATCGCCGTCCAAAAACCGAAGATTCCGTAGCTTTCCTACGTTGGCAAACGCAGCAAAAAGTCGCGTAAGCTCTTCCAGCGTGACCCCACAGCCGCCCAGAATCATCGAAAGACCGAGGTCCCTGGCTTGCTTGTCAACTGTCTTAAAACCGGCTTTACGAAGTTTGGCAATCAAAGCGGGTGTGCCGATATCTTTCAAAACTTTCACCGCCGGAATATTCAGCGAATTGGCCAATGCGAATTCGGTGGTTACCGCCCCGTTGAAATGCCTGTCAAAATTTTCAGGTTCATAGCCGTTAAAATTACCCGGGACATCGTTCAATACTGATTTCGGTGTGATGATACCCGCGTCGAATGCGATAGCATATAATAATGGTTTCAAGGTGCTTCCCGGCGAACGCACCGCCCGCACGCCGTCGACCTGGCCGCCGTCGAAAGGATTGTCGAAATCCGCGGAACCGACGTAAGCCTCCACTTCCATGGTTTCGTTGTTCACAACGAGTACAGCGGCGTTGTGGATATTCATGGATTGCCTCCGGTTAATATAATTTCTCACCTGCTCTTCGATCTGGCTTTGCGCTTGCAAGTTAAGATTTGTGCGGATCACGGGCGTGTCAGGATTTTGCTGCCGAAGGCGGATGGAGAGGTGCGGCGCGAGGCGAGGGCTTTGAAGGCGGCGAATTTCCAACGGCTCGTTCAGTGCATCGCGGATCACATTCTGGTCGAAAAGGCCGGCTTCTTCAAAACGTTTCAGCCAGTTGTTCCTCGCCTGGCGCAGGGCGTCGTTTCGCGTGCCCGGGCGCAGGCTTGAAGGCCGGTTAGGCACGATCGTCAATGCTGTGATTTCGGAGAGGCTCAGCAGCTGCGGCGCCTTGCCGAAATAAAACAACGAGGCGGCCTTTATGCCTTCGATGTTTCCTCCATAGGGAACCAGGTTTAGATAAAATTGGAGGATTTCGTCTTTGGAATAATGCATTTCCAGTTGAAACGCATGCCACATTTCCACTACCTTATTTAAATAAGTCCGCGGACGCGGGTCCATCAGGCGCACCACCTGCATGGTGATCGTGGATGCGCCAGAAGTTCTTCTGCCCGAGAATGCATTCCTGGCCGCCGCACGCACCACCGCAAACGGGTTCACGCCTGGATGATAGTAGAAATACTGATCTTCTTTATAAATCAACGTTTTACGGAGCAACGGCGTGATTTCGTTCACATTGGAATACAGCCGCCATTTATCTTCCTTACTCAAAAAAGCATGAATGACGCGGCCTTTCCGATCGGTAATCTGCGTCGCATAATGGATATCCGGATTGAACGGAAACGCAAAGTCGAGCGCTATGAAAACGGTGATGAGGCAGACCAATGCCAACAACGCTTTTCTAACCCTGCTATGCTTCATGAGAGGATTTCCTGAAATTACTTAGTGTATCCGTAAATATAGGCAACGCCGTCGTGCCGTTTTCATGTGTTCCGTTCAATAAAATCGCGGCTGTATTTGTGCCGCTCGGTTAATTTTCCCTATTTACTTGCTTTACTACAAATAAAATCAATCATAATACCATTATGTCCAAATACATTGCCGCCATCGACCAGGGAACCACCAGCACACGCTGCATACTTTTCAACAAACAAGGGAATATCGTTTCGGTAGGACAAAAGGAGCACGAACAGATTTACCCACGTCCGGGTTGGGTCGAGCATAATCCCACGGAAATATGGAAAAACACCCTTGAAGTGATCGCTCTGGCGCGTATTAATGTATCGGCACACGCGTCGGACATCGCGGCGCTGGGTATTACCAACCAGCGTGAAACGACGGTCGTCTGGAACAAACGGACCGGCAAGCCCTATTACAATGCATTGGTCTGGCAAGACACCCGCACCACCGACCTTGTCGCGAAATATGAAAAGGAAGGCGGGCTCAACCAGTTCCGGGATATTACCGGCCTGCCTGTTTCGACCTATTTCAGTGGTTTGAAACTAAAATGGTTGCTGGAAAATGTCGCGGGCATCCGCGAGGACGCCGAGAAAGGTGAGGCGATTTTCGGGAATATCGACACTTTCCTCATCTGGCACCTTACCGGCGGCACGCACGGCGGCATTCACGTCACCGACGTAACCAACGCAAGCCGTACACAACTTATGAACCTCCGTACGCTGCAATGGGACAAGTCCATGCTCGCGGCATACAATATCCCCGAAACGATGCTGCCGGCCATAAAAAGCAGCAGCGAAATATATGGATACGCCACCCACGAAGTGCTTCCGGGTGTGCCTGTGGCCGGCGACCTGGGCGATCAGCACGCCGCATTGGTAGGGCAAACCTGCTTCGAACCCGGAATGGCCAAGAATACCTATGGCACCGGCTGCTTTCTGGTCATGAATACGGGTAACGAACTGAAAACCTCCGAAAACGGCCTGCTAACCACCATTTCCTACAAATTCGGCGACCAGCCGGTGCAATACGCTCTGGAAGGAAGCGTGGCCGTCACGGGTGCGCTTGTGCAATGGCTGCGCGACAACCTGGGCCTGATCCGGAACAGCAGCGACATAGAACCGCTTGCCCGGACCGTCGAAGACAACGGCGGCGCCTATTTCGTACCTGCATTTTCCGGCTTGTATGCACCCTACTGGCGCAACGACGCGCGCGGCGTCATAGCCGGCCTGACGCGCTATGTGACCAAAGGGCATATTGCCCGCGCGGTACTGGAAGCGACTGCTTATCAGACCGTCGACGTAGTCCGCGCGATGGAGCAGGACTCCGCCATTCGGCTCTCCAGTCTTCGAGTGGACGGCGGTATGGTGCATAACCAGCTGCTGATGCAATTTCAATCCGATATTCTCAACACGCAGGTTGTGTCCCCGGCTGTTGCCGAAACTACCGCATTGGGAGCCGCCTACGCCGCCGGATTGGCCGTGGGATATTGGCCGAGCACCGAGGATTTGAAGAAAAACTGGGCGGTAGCGCATACCTGGAACCCGAATATGGCCGAAGAAAAGCGCAATGCCTATTACAAAGGCTGGAAGAAGGCGGTTACGAAGTCGTATGACTGGATTGATTAGTGGCGTGTTTTGTCGGGAATGGTCAGGCATGGTCATTTGTAGTCAAGTATTGTCAAGTATAGTCAGGGATTGACAGGTGTGGTCATTTGTTGTCAAGTATTGTCATTAATAGTAGGTGTGGTTGGGAATTGAAAACAAAATTTTTCCTTTCTCCGCTACAAATGACCATACGTGACTACTCCCGACCATATCTGACCACACTTGGTTAACAGTGACCATACCTGACAACAAATGACTACTCCTGTCAATCCCTGACTATACTTGACTACAAATGACCATGCCTGACAACCGCCGGACTAACGCTTTTTTATAATCTGTATAAACAAGCCCATTCCTTGCGCTATCCCACCGTTCACCTTAACTTCGCGGTGCCAAATCAACCTTAGTAACCCATGCATACCCTCCATCTCAAAAAGCCCCTTGCTTTTTTTGATCTTGAGACAACTGGAGTCAACATCGTCCGCGACCGCATTGTAGAGATTTCCGTTGTGAAAGCATTGGTGAACGGCGAAACCGAAATCCGCACGCGGCGTATTAATCCTGAAATGCCTATCCCGCTCGAAAGCAGCCTGATACACGGCATTTATGACGAAGACGTCAAAGACGCTCCCACATTCAAAAGCATTGCAAAAAACCTGGCGGCCTTCCTCGAAGGCTGCGATCTGGCTGGTTTCAACAGCAACCGCTTCGACATTCCGATGCTTGTCGAAGAATTCCTGCGCGTGGGTGTGGATTTCGATATCAAGAACCGCCGGATGGTCGATGTGCAGCGCATTTACCACATGATGGAGCCTCGCAACCTCGCAGCGGCCTACAAATATTATTGCGGCAAAACGCTCGACAACGCCCACAGCGCCGAGGCCGATACCATTGCCACATTTGAAATTTTGCAAGGACAAATCGAACGCTATCAAGGTGTTACGATAGTCGATTCGCATGGCAACGTGACCGAGCCGATCAAAAACGACATCGCCGTACTGCACGAACTGACCGCGTCGAAAATCGTAGACTTCGCGGGCCGGATGGTGTATAACGACAAGGGCGAGGAAGTTTTCAATTTTGGCAAGCACAATGGCAAACGCGTAGCCGACATCCTTAAAAACGAACCGTCGTTCTTCGACTGGATGATGAAAGGAGAGTTCCCGCTCGACACTAAACGGAAATTGACGGAGATTAAATTGAGGGGATTAACCCAACGCTGACATAATCTCGGCTCAGGTTTGAGTAAGTAGTAATTATGTCTATTTTTGCCTGAAATCTATTTTTGACTATTTTAACCGGATATCCAATAAGGTAAACCTGCTATGATCCCAAACCCCACCATGCCAGAGGTTAACATACCAGCGGTTATTCAAAATATCCCACTTCAAAGCTATTTAATTCTCAGCACCTTACTATTTGTAATCGGCATTATCGGTGTGCTTACGCGCAGGAATGCGATTATCATTTTCATGTCGATTGAATTGATGCTGAATGCCGCAAACCTGCTGCTGATCGCATTCTCTTCATACCGGTCCGATCCTTCCGCACAGGTTTTCGTATTCTTTATTATGGCCGTAGCAGCCGCCGAAGTAGCCGTGGGGCTCGCCATTATCGTAATGATTTACCGCAACACCAGAAATACGGATATCGGGTTCCTCAACAAGCTGAAATGGTAAGATTTCGGCGCACTAACCGGTCAAAACCAAGAGATTAAAGATTAAAAAATAGACATGTCTGCATCATTACTCATCCTGATTCCGCTGTTGCCGCTCGCAGGCTTTCTGATCAACGGAATCGGATTTCCCAACATCCCCAAAGGCGCAGTAGGCATTATCGGAACTTTGGCGGTGGTGGCCAGCTTCGCGCTGTCGGTCATGACGTTCAATGCGTTCGTTACCTCGGGCAGTCAGCCGTTTATAGTACCGCTCTTCGACTGGATCACCGTCGGCGACCTTAATATCCCGTTCTCCTTCCAGGTCGACCAGCTTTCGTTGCTGATGCTGATGATCATCACCGGCGTAGGTTCGCTGATCCACATTTATTCGATCGGCTACATGCATCACGATTCAGGTTTTGGTAAATTTTTCGCTTATCTGAACCTGTTTTTGTTTTTCATGCTCCTGCTGGTGCTTGGCTCGAACTACGTAATCATGTTCATCGGCTGGGAAGGTGTGGGACTTTGCTCTTACCTACTCATCGGCTTCTGGAACAAGAACACCAGCTACAACAATGCAGCCCGTAAAGCATTCATCATGAACCGTGTAGGAGACCTCGGTTTCCTGCTGGGTATCTTCACGATCATTGCTACGTTCGGTTCGGTCGAATACTCGGAGGTTTTCAGCAAAGCGGCCGCCGGTTTCCAGGTAGGCGATCCGGTGATAATTACCATTACGCTGTTTCTTTTTGTGGGTGCGATGGGTAAATCGGCACAGATACCGCTGTATACCTGGCTCCCCGACGCGATGGCCGGCCCGACGCCCGTTTCGGCCCTGATCCACGCCGCTACGATGGTTACCGCGGGCATTTACATGGTGATCCGATCCAACGTGCTCTATTCATTGGCGCCTTCAACCCTCGAAATCGTGGGCATTATCGGTGGCGCTACCGCATTGTTCGCCGCTTCGATCGGCCTTTTACAAAACGACATCAAGAAAGTACTGGCATATTCCACAGTTAGTCAGCTGGGTTATATGTTTATGGCCCTGGGCGTGATGGCCTATTCGGCATCCATGTTCCATGTAATCACCCATGCATTCTTCAAGGCATTGCTCTTCCTCGGCGCCGGTAGCGTGATCCACGCCATGTCCGACGAGCAGGATATCCGGTCGATGGGTGGTTTGAGAAAAAAATTGCCTGTTACGTTCATTACATTCTTTTTCGGAACCTGGGCAATTTCAGGTATCCCGCCACTTGCAGGTTTCTTCTCGAAAGATGAAATCCTTGCCCACGTTTTTGAACACAACAAAATCCTGTGGGTAATCGGTGTGCTGGGCTCGATCATGACTTCCTTCTATATGTTCCGCCTGTTGTTCCTGACATTCTTCGGGACCTTCCGCGGCACGCACGAGCAGGAGCACCATTTGCACGAATCACCTGCTTCGATGACCATTCCGTTGATCATCCTCGCCATTCTTTCTGCCCTGGGTGGTTTCATCGGTGTTCCTGAGGCATTGCACGGGTCGCACCAGTTGGCCCAGTTCATGAGCCCGTTGTATGATCTGGCCAAAACTGCAAATCCGGCTGCGTTCGAGCATACTTCCCTTTCGCATTCGGAAGAATATATGCTGATGGCGATTTCAGTTGCTGCTGCATTGATTTCCGCCATCGCCGCTTATGTGATGTACGTACAAAAAGGTGCGGTACCAGCCCCCGATTCAGAAGAAAAATCAGGCTTGCAGCGTGTGGTTTATAACAAGTATTATGTCGACGAACTATACGATGCGGTATTTGTAAAACCAATCAAAACGCTTTCCAACATCCTGTACAGCTTCGGCGAGATCACGATCGATTTGATCATCGAGGCGTTTACCGGGCTGGTCAACCTGATAGCGAAGCTATTGAGAAAAACACAAACCGGCTCCACCGGCGAATATGTGTTCGCGATGGTGATAGGTATCGTGTTGATATTATTCTGGAAGCTGTTACTCTGATCCGATCATTCATCAATCCGTTCAATACTAGTTTCGGACCGTCGACTTGAAAATATGCTTACTCTTCTTTTAATACTTTTACCGATAGCGGCAGGCGTTATCACCCTCCTGTCCGGCGAACGCCTGGCAAAGCAGCTCGCGCTGATTGGTGGCCTTGCTTCGTTGGGCGTCGCTATTTTCACCTGGCTGCAATTCGACCCCGCAGCCGGTTCTCAATTTGGGTTTAAATACGCATGGGTAGCTTCCGGAGGCATTTCTTTCGCTGCGGGCATCGACGGCATCAGCATGCTGCTGGTATTGCTGACAACCTTCCTGACGCCGCTAATCATTCTTTCGGCATTTAAAAACGAATACAAAAACCCGGCATCGTTCTACTCGCTGATCCTCTTTATGGAGGCCGCGCTGATCGGCGTTTTCACCGCTACGGACGCGTTCCTGTTCTACCTCTTTTTCGAGGCGGCGCTGATACCGGTTTACTTCCTGTCGGCGATCTGGGGTGGCGAAAACCGCATCAAGGTCACTTTCAAGTTCTTCATCTACACCATTTTCGGGAGCTTGTTCATGCTCGTGGCATTGGTTTATTTGTATTACCAGACACCGGGCACGCATACTTCCGAAATCGCGGCATTTTATCAGCTGCAACTGAGCCCGGCGGCGCAAGGCTTCCTGTTCTGGGCGTTTTTCATTGCGTTCGCGATTAAAATGCCGCTCTTTCCGTTCCATACCTGGCAACCCGACACCTACACCGAGTCGCCTACGCCGGCCACCATGCTGCTATCGGGTATTATGCTGAAAATGGGAGTTTACGGATTGATCCGCCTGCTGCTGCCCATTGTACCTGCGGGTATGGAGCAATGGGGCTTCCTGGCGATGATCCTGGCTGTAACCGGCATCATTTACGGTTCGATCATCGCGATCCAGCAAAGCGATATGAAAACACTCATCGCCTATTCGTCCTTCGCGCACGTAGGACTGATGGCTGCCGGCGTATTCTCTTCTTCGCTGAATGGCCTGCAAGGCGCGCTGATCCAGATGCTCGCGCACGGCATCAACGTGATCGGCCTGTTTTTTATCGTCGATATCATTTATTCAAGAACCAAAACCCGCTATCTCGACCAGCTTGGGGGCATCACCCAAAGCACGCCGCATTTGAGCGTGTATTTTATGGTATTGCTGCTTGGCAGCGTCGCATTGCCGCTTACCAACGGTTTTGTAGGTGAATTCCTGTTGCTTTCGAGTGTATTCCAATACAAGAGCTGGCTGGGCGCGGTGGCCGGTCTGACGATCATTCTCGGTTCGGTGTACATGCTCCGTCTCTTCCAAAAATCCATGTTCGGGCCGAAATCGAAATGGGTGGAAGGCTTCCAGGACCTTACCGCCAGCGAGCGCGCCGTTCTGCTGCCGCTGGTAATCATGGTATTCTGGATCGGTATTTACCCAAGCACATTCCTGAAAATAACAGAGCCCGCTGTAAACCAACTGTTGCAACTGGTCAATAACTAAGTTAAGAATATGTATCCCATTATATTGTTGTCGGTTTTTGGAGTGTTAACGCTTTTCCTGGGCTTTTCAAAATCCAAGAACATCCTCTTGCCAGCTACCCTGCTTTTCCTCGCAATCGCATTGGGAAGCAACTTCATCGAATGGGGAAAGGGGCCGTTTCTCTACTTCCACGACATGTTGCGGGTAGATAACCTCACGCTCGCATTCAACGGGATCGTTTTGCTGTCGGCATTCATGATCGCGGCCATTTCGGGTGGTTTCCAGGACAATACGGATTCCGAACCGGCCGAATATTATGGACTGATGCTGTTTTCGCTCGTAGGCGCCATCATGATGATCGGTTTCGATCACCTGATCATGCTGTTCATCGGGGTCGAGATCCTTTCCGTTGCCATGTACGTGCTCACGGGAAGCAATAAGCGTAATCTCCGCTCCAATGAGGCGGCGTTGAAATACCTGTTGATGGGTGCGTTCGCCACGGGTTTCATGCTCTTCGGCATGACCCTGCTTTACGGTGCGACAGGCTCCTTCAAACTCGTTGCCATCCAGGGCTTCGCGTCCAACATGCCTGCTAGCGCACCGTCTTACATTTTCTACGCAGGTTTGCTGCTGCTTTTGATCGGTATGCTCTTCAAAGTGTCGGCCGCGCCGTTCCATTTCTGGACGCCGGATGTTTACGAAGGAGCTCCTACGATTTTCACGACCTTCATGTCGACGATCGTGAAAACGGCCGGTTTTGCGGCATTATTCCGCTTGCTGAATCATTCCTTCGCCATCTACAACTTCTGGTGGATCGTAATCGCGGCCATCGCGGTGCTTACGATGCTTGTCGGGAACATCGGCGCAACGAGCCAGGCCAGCTTCAAGAGAATGCTCGCTTACTCGGGTATTTCGCATGCCGGCTACCTGCTCATCGCATTGACTGCTCTTACCAAACCCAGCCAGAACGCCATTATTTTTTACTCCCTCGCCTATTCGCTTTCCACCATTGCGGCGTTCGGGGTACTGATACTCGTTTCGAAAGAGAAAAGCATCGAAGGCCAACCGAATGATCGCTACGAAGCATTCAATGGTTTGGCAAAGCAAAATCCACTGCTGGCATTCGTACTGGCAGTATCCATGCTGTCGCTGGCAGGTATCCCGCTTACAGCGGGCTTCTGGGGGAAATTCTTCATCTTTACCAGCGCGGCCGAGCGCGGCATTATGTGGATAACGGTGATCGCCGTATTGATGTCGACTGTCGGTATTTACTATTATTTCCGCGTTATCATTTCTTCTTATTTTAAAGAGGGCGACACGGTGAAAATCCGCGTGGCGCCATTCTATCAGATCATTCTGGTCCTGGCTACCTTCCTGACAATCCTGTTCGGTCTGGCCCCCGGTATTTTCGAGAAACTGATATAAAGATTTGTAATTAATACTTTGCGAAAAGAGCTGTACATTTTTGCAGCTCTTTTTTTGTGACCAAATGTCCGATCGGACGTATCAAGGATATCCATTATCTTAAACGATATCCCGATGCAAACAAAACAGCACACCTATCCATTCGGCACATTCGCGCCGGAAGACCTCCTCGGCCGCGAACCGGTTGTACTTGATCCTCGCAATATCATCCGCGAAATGCGGGACCGGATAGTCATGATTACCGGTGCCGCAGGGACGATCGGCAGCGAGCTCGCCTCACAGGTATGCACATACGCCCCGGCGAAGGTCATTCTGGTGGATCAGGCAGAAACCCCGCTGCACGATCTGGACCTTTTTCTCAAGCACAAATTCCCGCGGGTGCACGTGCTCAGCGAGGTAGCGAATATCACCAACGCCTCGCGCATGGCGCAAATCCTTGCGCAATCGGGCGCCCGCGTCATTTTCCATGCCGCCGCGTACAAGCACGTCCCGTTCATGGAACGGCATCCTTACGAGGCCATTAAAACCAATATCCTGGGCACCGAAATCCTGGCAGACCTCGCACTATCCCACGGCGTCGACAAATTCGTTTACATCTCAACCGATAAAGCCGTGAAACCCGGCAGTGTAATGGGCGCCACGAAGCGCCTGGCGGAAATCTATCTTCAACATTTAAGTAAGGAATATCCCTGCCAGACAAAGTTCGTTGTCACCCGTTTTGGAAATGTACTGGGTTCGAACGGCTCATTCCTGCTGCGTTTTGCACAACAAATCCGCGAGGGCGGGCCGGTAACCGTTACGCACCCTGATGCGCAGCGGTATATGATGACCGTCTCCGAAGCTTGCCAGCTCGTTCTGGAAGCGGCTGCCACCAGCCAGGGCAGTGAAATTCTGTCATTCGACATGGGCTGGCCGGTGAAGATTATGGATGTGGCGAAAAGAATGATCCGCCTTTCGGGGAAGGCTCATATCGAGGTTCAGTTCACCGGATTGAGGCCCGGTGAAAAACTATGCGAAGAACCGGCCGTGGAGGTTGGTGCGTTTGAAAAGGAATGTGGACAGATAAAAAGCATTCCTTTCTCCAAATCAATCGGTTTTTGCATGCGTCAATGCATGTCTGTTTTACAGGAAGCACTGGATTCCGGCCAGGCCGAACGTATGGTCGCCATCCTGAAAATGGCCATCCCGGACTACATCAGCGTCAACTCGGCCTTTACAAAACTGGATTTGAAGCGTAGCGTGCCGTTGCCCGGGTTACTTTTCAGGCAGGAAGCCGGTTATCCGCATCCATTGGAGGCACCGTCCGAACCATTCGTCGAATGAAGGCACTTTTGGGTAGCCATGTTGCCCCCTGGCGTAAATGTGCATGTCGGCGGCAATACCTTTGGCGTTCAATGCTTCGTAGAAGCGAAGGCTGTTGGATACCGGCACGACCGTATCGTCGCCCGCGTGGGTGAGATATGCCGGGGGCGTAGATGCCGTAACCTGCAAATCGTTGGAGAAATACCGCACACGCTCTGCAGATGGCGACGGCCCCAGCAGATTGGCGGAAGAACCCTTGTGCCCAATTTTTCCCTCAAAACTGATAACCGGGTAAACAAGCACCATGAAATCGGGACGGAGGCTCGTTTTTTGAGGATTGTCGATAAAACTGCTGTCATAATGCGTACCGGCCGTGGACGCCAGATGCCCGCCCGCCGAAAAGCCCATAATGCCGATCTTCGCAGGATCTACGTGCCATTCCTTCGCTCTTTCACGGACCGTCCTGATGGCCTGCTGCGCGTCTTGCAATGGCCCCATCGACTTATCCTTCATCGTACGGTCGCTTGGCAGGCGGTATTTCAGTACAAATGCGGCAATACCTTGCCTGTTCAGCTCCTTTGCCACGCGGTAGCCCTCCCGTTCGATCACCAGCACGCCGTAGCCGCCTCCGGGGCATACGATCACCGCCGTGCCGTTTCCCATACCTGCCGGCGGAAGGAACGCGGTAAGCGTAGGTATCGACACGTCCCGGACGACGTTGTCCTTGCTCGTCTCCTGGTTCTCCGCCTCGATCGCATTGGGAATCTTCCCCGGATAAAGCGGCATTTCGGTTTGCGCATGCAGCGCGACGGAGACGAACAGGGTAGCGCAAACGGCAGTTAACAGGCAGGATATCTTGGCCATTTCTATGGAATCGAAGAATTTGCAGTCGTATTTAATTTTTTTCTAATACCTTTTGAATAGTATTTCTGGCTAAATTTCGGTTACACTCAGAAACGCGGCTACCCCGAGCCGGGACGTGTTTATGCGCTTCGTCCTGTAACCGGTGGATAATTGGTTTAAGACAGGACCAACCAAAATATACCCGGTTCAACAACGCCGGCCGGCGGAAGCAGCAAGTGAACAGAATTGCACCATTCTATGTTATTCGACTAATTCTTTTATTATTAATATAATATTTACAAGAAATTCGGAAAGCGTTTCTTACTTTGGCTCATTGAACAATCAAAAAAATAACTAGTTTTGTAGAGTATCCTAATCATGCACTAGTTTCTTTGATAAGTTATAAATGGTCTTAAATCCACAAAAAGAATGAAATATACAGTACATGCAGAAGGCAGGTTTCAGTTTATCGACGAGGGAAAGGGCGAAACATTACTGCTTTTGCATGGCCTTTTCGGTGCATTGAGTAACTGGGATGGTATTATCGACCATTTTTCAAGTCGCTACCGGGTGGTTATTCCACTGCTTCCGATCTATGAACTTCCGCCGCGCGAGGCCGGTCTGGAAGCATTGCTCGCCTTTCTGGAAGACTTTGTTTCATTTAAAAATCTAATTAACGTTACGGTTATCGGTAACTCACTGGGCGGGCATATCGGCTTGCTGTACACCCTCAAAAACCAGGACAACGTACAACGGCTGGTTCTCACGGGGAGTTCGGGCCTGTTCGAGAACTCGATGGGTGGCTCCTTCCCGAAACGTGGAAGTTATGATTATATCAAGGAACGTGTAGCCTATACCTTCTACGATCCGGAGGTGGCCACGAAAGAGCTTATCGACGAAGTTTTTGAAACTACATCCAGTATTCCGAAGTGCATGAGCATCGTGGGCATCGCCAAATCGGCTCAGCGGCACAATCTTGCGAAGGATTTGCACCAGATCACGGTTCCTACGCTGCTTGTCTGGGGTTTGAACGACACGATCACGCCGCCACATGTAGGCTATGAATTCAACCGGCTGATTGCCAATTCGGAATTGTATTTTATCGATAAATGCTGCCATGCGCCGATGATGGAGCACCCGCACGAGTTCAATGTGATCCTGGAAAGCTTCCTCGAAAAACACGTGACAGTGCCGATGGCTTAAAACCAGGGAATTCCGGTGAAATTTCTTTTGTTACGATAGTTGATCTGTATATTGTTTTTTTATAGCTTCGGAAAATGACGTTCTGACCCATGCTCGCAGCCACTCTGATAAATCCCATGATCCCCGTGCTGAAACCGACCGATTCGGTGGGTACGGCTTTGGATTGGATGGATGAATTCGGGGTAAAACAGCTTGTCGTTGCCGATTCGGGCGTTTACCAGGGCATTGTTTCGGAAGACATTCTTTTCGACATCCCCGATATCGCCGAGCATCTTTCCAAGGTCATCATCCAGCATAAGGACATTTTCGCGACGGAAGACCAGCACCCTTACGAACTGCTGCGGCTTGTGAACCAGTTCGGGCTGGTGGTTATCCCCGTGTTGCATGAGGACCGCACATTTGCCGGCAGCATTCTCGTCAACGACCTTGTCGAACGCTTCGTAAACGAGCTGGGCGTTCAGGAAAAAGGCGCCGTTATCGTGCTCAAAATTGAGGAAAGAAGCTATTCGCTTTCCGAAGTCAGCCGTTTGATCGAATCCAATGGCGTGAAAGTGCTCAGCAGTTACTATTCTTCCGGAGAAGTTTATAACCCCACCAACGAGGCCCGGCTAACGCTGAAACTGAACCGGACCCACATTACTCCTATTATCGCCACGCTGGAACGCTTCGGGTATGAAATCGAGGAAGCGCACGCCAACGACCCCATCGAAAGCCTCGATCAGGAACGCCTGGATATGCTTTTGCGGTACCTGGCTACCTAGGCATCCCGCAACCGGCAAATGTTCCTGCGGCTTTTGAATCGGCATATTTGTCGCGTATCTTTCGGGTGAAACCACAAGTTTTACTTTTTTCTGCATGAAGATCGCCATTCACGGACGCAACTTTAATGAGTCCGCAAGACCTTTCATTGAAAACATGTTTGATGAACTGTCACGCCGGAAAGTTGAGGTTCAGCTGTCAAAGTCTTTCCGGACGTTCCTGGATCAGGCCGGCATTTCGCATCACTCCGAGCTCGTTTACGAAAAGCCGGAGGAACTTTTCGACGCGCGGCTGGTGGTAAGCATGGGTGGCGACGGCACATTACTGGAAACGATTTCGCACGTCGGCAAACGCCAGACACCCGCCATCGGGATCAATGTAGGCCGCCTGGGGTTCCTGGCAACCGTTTCGCCCGAGCGCATTACCGACATGATCGCCGCACTCGAAACCAGCCAGTTCCGCATCGACGAACGTACATTAGTAGAGGTAGAATCCAATATCGATCTTTTCGACGGCCTGAATTTCGGTTTGAACGATTTCACGATCACCAAAACGGATACATCGTCGATGATTACGGTGCACACGTACCTGAACGACGAATTTCTCAACTCCTATTGGGCCGACGGCCTGATCGTATCTACGCCTACCGGCTCGACGGGCTATTCGCTGAGCTGCGGCGGACCGGTGCTCGTACCGCACTCACAGAATTTTATCGTTACGCCTATCAGTCCGCATAACCTGAACGTGCGTCCGCTCGTGGTCGAAGATACGGCCGTGATCCGCCTGGAAGTAAAAAGCCGCAGCAGCAACTTCCTCGTCTCGCTCGACGCTCGGTCTCGCATTGTCGACGAAAATACGCAGCTGCTCGTACGCAAAGCCGGTTTCATTGCCCGGTTGATCAAAATGAAAGACGACAGTTTTTTGAATACATTAAGAAACAAGCTATCGTGGGGCCTCGATATGCGGAATTAGGCCTATGAAATTTCAGTTCTGACACCTATGCAGCTTACCTACCACACTTTTGACCTGCAACTGAAACACACCTTCACCATCGCGCACGACTCGCGCGATGTGCAGCAGACGCTGATCGTGCAACTGAACGACGGCCTATATTCGGGGCTGGGCGAAGCTACTTCCAATCCCTATTACGGCGTCACGATCGAAAACATGATCGCCGCGCTGGAAACCGTGAAGGAAATTGTCGAAAAAGGCGATTACAGCTCGGCGGAGGAACTTTGGACGATTACACACCCTTACCTTCTCGGTAACTCTTTCGCACAATGCGCATTGGACGAAGCGGCACAGGATTATTTTGCCAAAAAGAAAGGCCGGAAGCTGTACGAAAGCTGGGGCCTTTCTCCGGAGCGCATTCCCATGACAAATTTCACTATCGGGATTGACACCGTGGAGAAAATGGTAGCCAAGATGCGCGAACTCCCCTGGCCTATTTATAAGATCAAGCTCGGGACCGACGAAGACCTCCGCATTGTTCAGGAATTAAGGAAAAATACCGACGCGATCTTCCGGGTCGATGCCAATTGTGGCTGGACAGCGAAAAAAACCATTGAGGTAGCACCGAAGCTGGCTGCATTAGGCGTAGAGTTTATCGAACAGCCGCTTCCCGCCGACGATATCCGGGGCATGAAAGAAGTATTTGCGGAGAGCGCATTGCCCGTTATTGCCGATGAAAGCTGCATTACCGAAGATGACGTTGAAAAATGCCACGGCCTGTTCCATGGGGTTAATGTAAAACTTACCAAATGCGGCGGGCCTACCGCCGCGCTGCGGATGCTCGCCAAAGCCAGGACCCTCGGTATGAAAACGATGGTCGGCTGCATGACCGAAACCAGTGTAGGCATTTCCGTCATCGCGCATTTACTTCCGCTGCTCGATTATGTGGATATGGACGGCTCTCTGCTGATTCGTAACGATCCGGCTACCGGCGTAACCTTCGATTTCGGCAAAGTGATCTATGCCGGAGGAAACGGCACGGGCGCTGCCCTGAAACCGGAATTCCAGTAATCCGCGCCGTGAAAATCTACCACACCAGCAAACTCCCGGGCAGGACCGTCGAGACATCCGACGGGCGGGAATTTTTATGGTTCAGTGGAACGGATTACCTTGGAATGGGGCACAACGAAGACCTTCGTAGATATATGCTGTTAGCTACGGAAACTTTCGGAAATCATTACGGCGGTTCCAGAAACAACAGTTTGAGGCTCGATATCTATAATGAGACGGAGCAACAACTATCCGATTTTCTGCAAACCCGCGCCGCCTTGATCGTTTCTTCGGGTATGTGGGCCGGGCAACTGCTCATGAAAGAAATAGAGGACATCGCCCGAAGGAATTCCCGTCCAAAAGAGATCGTCTACCACTACGCTCCGGGGGTTCATCCGGCACTATGGGGCAATGCGTTCCAGCGAACCAATGCGGAATGGCGGGAGTGGGCAGTACAAACGGTCGGGGAAATCAACGCTTCCGATTCCGGCGTTTCACACATCATATGCACGGATGCGGTAGGTTCGCCGATGGTAGAGACCTATGATTTTACTCTTTTCGATACGCTTCAAAACCCATCGGATGTGTGGCTGATAATCGACGAGTCGCATTCGCTAGGCGTGCTCGGTATGGGAGGCAGGGGCGTCGCTTCGGGCATCGGCGAAAAGCTATTGCCGCAAACCATTTTCGTTTCGTCGCTGAACAAAGCCCTGGGAATTCCGGCAGGAGCTATCTGGGGAGCCGACAGCGTGGTGGAAACGGTGCGGAAATCGCCCTGGTACGCCGGCGCTTCCCCACCCGCACCTGCGTACGCATTCGCGCTGGGAATGCTGCTCAAAGAAAACAAATATGTGGCTGCACATACATTGCTGACGGAGAACATAGCGTATTTCAATCGGCATACAAGCGGCGACATGCATTTCAGAACGATACCCGGATATCCGGTATTCTGCTCATCCAGCGCGGCGCTGTTCGATCATCTGCTCGAAAACGGCATTATGGCCTCGTGCTTCCCCTACCCTTCGCCAGCAGATGCTCCGGTAACGCGGATTGCGATTACCGGTTTGCACCAAAAAAGAAGACCTCGACCGGCTGGCCGAGGTCTGTATGCGGTTTATCGCTTAATAGCTTATCAATCTTCGGTGGTTGTCCCTCCCAGTTTGGCGAGCCGCTTCTCCTCGCGCAGTTTCTCGCGTTCCACTTTTGCCGACACCATGATACTCACCTCGTAAAGCAGGAACAACGGTATTGCCACGAGGATCTGGCTGTAAATATCCGGTGAAGGTGTAATGATCGCAGCTACGATCAGGATGACGATCATGGAATGCTTGCGGTATTCTTTCATAAACGACGGTGTCAGCACGCCGATTTTGGACAATACAAATACTACAATAGGCAACTGGAACGCAACGCCGCAAGCGAGCGTCAGCGTCGATACCAGCGATATGTAGGAAGCAAGGCTGAACTCGTTGATGATCGAGGGATCGAGCGTATAATTTGCGAGGAAGTTGATGGCGAGCGGCGACACGACGTAGTAACCAAAAAGCACACCGGAAAAAAACAGGAATGTCACATAAAATACCGCCCCGCGTGCCGAACGCTTTTCGGACGGCTTCAAACCCGGCTCGATAAACCGCCACAGCTCCCAGAAAGCATAGGGAAACGCAAACACCAGACCGGCAATCAACGCCGACGTCATACTCATCGTAAACGCGTCGCCCATACCGATAAGCTGCAACTTGAAATTCAGCGACTTAACGCAAAGGTCATCATAGCCCGTAATTTCCGACAGCTTGCAAAGCATCCGGTACGTCCAGAAATCGGGCCGGGAAGGCGCTACGATCACATAATGGTAGATTTCCTGAATGTAGATAAATGCGATGATAGCAAACACCAGAATCGAAGCGCCGGCACGGATTACATGCCATCTTAATTCTTCGAGATGCGAGAGGAACGACATCTCCTTGCCATCGCCATCCTCCTCTTCTTCTCGTTCAAAATCCTGGTCCAGGGACATACTTTAAATTATTACTAGAACTCAATCTACGTGGAAAATTCAAAACAGGATCACTGCCTGTTTACTAAAAGCTGAAATTACTTAAAAAACCCGTCGAAGTAATCCGGCGGGTTTTTCATTCATGTGTTTCTGAATGGATTAATCCATTACGAAAGGATAATCGTTTTCAACATACACGTCGGTGTACGCCTCTTTCGGATCCGGCCATTCCGATTCCTCGGCGAACTGCACGGCTTCCGCAACGATATCTTTTACTTTCTTATCGATGTTTTCGAGTTCTTCTTCGGTAGCGATTTTGTTTTCGAGGATCACCGCACGGATCTGCTCGATAGGGTCGCGGTGTTTGTATTCCTCTACCTCCTCTTTCGAACGGTATTTCTGCGGGTCGGACATCGAATGTCCGCGGTAGCGATAAGTGCGGAATTCAAGGAAAGTCGGGCCATCCCCTTTGCGTGCGCGTTCTGCCGCACGGGAAACCGCTTCGTGAATCGCTTCGACACTCATACCATCAACCGGCTCCGAAGGAATATCGTAAGCTTCGCCAAGGGTATAAAGCTCGGTCACATTGGAGGTACGCGCTACCGAAGTACCCATTGCGTAACCATTGTTTTCAACCACGAAAATCACAGGCAGCTTCCAGCTCATCGCCATGTTCAGCGTTTCGTGGAAAGAGCCCTGGCGGATCGCGCCGTCGCCGAAATAGCAGATACAGATGTTATCGGTTTTGTTATATTTCTCCGCGAATGCGATACCCGCGCCGAGGGGAATCTGGCCGCCTACGATGCCGTGACCTCCGATGAAGTTATTTTCCTTGTCAAAAATGTGCATGGAACCGCCTTTACCTTTGGTAGTACCGGTCTTTTTGCCGTAAAGCTCCGCCATAATCGCTTTCGGATCGGTGCCCAATGCGAGAGGGATACCGTGGTCGCGGTAAGCGGTAATGTATTTGTCGCCCTTCTTCAAGGCACTCACCGCGCCGGAAGAGCAGGCTTCCTGGCCGATATACAAGTGACAAAAACCACGAATTTTCTGCTGACCGTACAGCTGGCCTGATTTCTCTTCAAAACGGCGTTGTAAAAGCATATTCTCGAACCAGAACATATACTGCTCCTTCGGATGCTGTAACTTTTTGGGGGCTGATGCTTTCTTTTTCTCAGTAACGGTGGCCATGTATTTGGTTCTCGTTTATAAAGACAGAACTTTGTCTTAAAGTTAGTAGTGGTTTGAACAGAGTCTGTTTTTTGCCGTACTCACGCAATGATCTGCGAAAATAAGCATAAACTAAATAACAAAGAAGTTCATGTGGCTAGAAAAGCTCCACCTTACATACTTTAAAAGCTATGAGGAGAAAGCCTTCACTTTCGGGCAACATGTGAACTGCATCGTGGGCGAGAATGGCAGCGGCAAGACCAACCTGCTCGACGCAATCTATTTCCTGACTCTTACCAAAAGCGCATTTCATAACCAGGACGCCCTTGGCATCCGCCATACCAGCGATTTTTTCCTGCTCGACGGCGTCTTCAATGAACACGGCAGGCATGTCCAGATCACATGCAGCCTGCAACGTGGCCAGCGGAAGGTATTCATGGCCGATAAAAAGCATTATGAACGCCTGAGCGACCATATCGGCCTTTTTCCGGTGGTCCTGATCGCCCCGGACGACACCGACCTGATCCGCGAAGGCAGCGAAGAGCGCCGCCGTTTTTTCGACGGTGTATTAGGCCAGGCGGTACCAGGCTACCTGACCGATTTTTTACAATACAACAAAATACTCACCCAACGAAACGGTTTGCTGGAAGCTCTTCGCCGAACGCAATTACCTCGACGAAGACCTGCTCGAAACCTACGACGAACCGCTGATCGTCCTCTCACAGCGCATTCACGAATACCGTGCGACGTTCATGCAAAAATTCGTCCCGCTGTTCCATAAGTATTACGAATTTCTCAGCAGCGGCCATGAAAAAGTGGATGTGATTTACGAAAGCGAAGTAGCCAGCCGCGATTTCCCTGCCGAATTCCGTCGCAACCGCAGCCGCGACCTACATGCGCAGCGCACAGGCAAGGGCGTGCATAAGGATGAATATGTGTTCGAAATAGACGGGGTAACCCTCAAAAAATTTGGCTCGCAGGGGCAGCAGAAGTCTTTTTTGATCGCCCTGAAACTGGCGCAATTCGAACTATTGAAAGAAGAAAAAGGCAAAACGCCGATTTTGCTCCTCGATGATATTTTTGATAAACTCGATGACCGGCGCATTCATAAATTGATCGAACTGATCGATACCGGATTTTTAGCGCAAGTTTTCATTACCGATGCCAGGCCGGAGCGCTCGCAGCGGATTTTAGAGCATGTAAAGGCAGATGTGAGGTTTTTTGAGATCGAGAAGGTGTTGAAGGAATGAGTTTTAATTAGGGCGCCTGATTAAACTCTTCATTATTTTAAAACAACAAATCCAGGCCGATATGGCCTGGATTCTCTGCGGCATGCATTTAATAACCAACCACATTAAACATATTTCGGATCAAGCTCCTTGGCCTGCGCCACGAACTCCTTCACCTTCTGTTCGTCGTCTTTTTTGCAAATCAGCAGCACGCCATCAAATTCGGCTACAATGAAGCCGTCGAGGCCGTTAACGACCACCAGCTTGTCTTTCGGCGTTTTGATGATCGAGTTTGTCGTATTATGCAGGATCAGGTTGCCGTCGGTAACATTCAGGTTGCCGTCTTTTTCAGACACTTCGTACATCGATTTCCAGGTTCCCAGATCCGACCAACCGAAGCTGGCGAGTACCACGTGCACGTTTTCGGCTTTTTCCATGATGCCATTGTCGATGGAAATGCTGCCGCAATGCTGATAGGCCCGCTGAACGAACGCATCCTCGGAATCGAGATAGTAATGTTCGTTTCCACCATCGAAAATTTCCGCAATGTCGGGTTGGAACTGCGTCAGCGCCTTTTTGAACGCATTGATGTTCCAGACAAAAATACCGGCATTCCAGACGAAATCACCGCTGTCGAGGAATTGCAATGCAAGTTCCAGGTGCGGTTTTTCGGTAAACGACTTTACCTTCTTGACCGTCAGCTTGTCGGGAATGTATTGAATGTAACCGTAACCTGTGTCCGGGCGGGTCGGCTGAATACCCAGCGTGACAAGAATATCCTCGTTACGGGTCGCGCCGAGCGCCACTTTGATGGTGTCCTTGAAAACATCCTCTTTTAAAATGATATGGTCGGCGGGCGCCACCACCACATTGGCATTGGGGTTGCGTGCCGCGATCTTGTAGCAAGCATAGGCAATGCAAGGCGCGGTATTCCGCCGGTGCGGTTCGAGGAGGATCTGATCTTCGGTGAGCTCGGGAATCTGCTGTTTGATCAGATCTTTATACTCCTGACTGGTCACTATATAGACATTTTCAATCGGACAAACGCCTTCGAACCTGTCGACTGTCTGCTGCAAAAGCGTCCGGCCCGTGCCGAGCACATCATGGAACTGCTTCGGAAAATCTGTCCGGCTGAAAGGCCAGAAACGTGTCCCGACACCGCCCGCCATGATAATTACATAAGTATCCTGCATCTGTGTTGTGTAAGGTATATTTTGTATAACGTCAAATAAAATCCCTCAAAACTAATGATAAAGCACCAGTATGCTCTACCTGTTCCGGTTAAAAAGCTTCGGAAAATTAGTTGGTGGCCAAGAAAACGATCCTTCACCCGCTCACTAAATAGCTTGTACGCGTCCGTTTCCGGGAGTTTTATTTCACATTCGATTATTATTAATACGCAAAGAAAAAGTAGGACATTCTGATAAAACATGTGATTTCTTGCTAACTTGTTTTAAACATCAACCCATTAAGAACCATGATAACGACTTCTCCATTCCGCAGAAATCCGCTTCTCTTTCTCTTTGCATTGTTGTTTTGCCAACATTCTTTTGCACAGATTAGTTTAACCGGAAAAGTCACCGAATCGGTCACTCAGGAGCCGCTCGCCGGCGTAAGCATTCGTATACAGGGCAAAGTGGCCGGCACGATCACGAATACAAAAGGCGAATTTTCCCTGACCACAACGTCCAACCCGCCTTTCACCATCATTATCAGCTCGGTTGGCTTCCAGTCGCAGGAGATACCGGTGACGGCCAGCATGTCGAACCTCGACGTCCGCCTGGTAGAGCAACCGATTTTGGGCAAGGAAATCGTCGTTGCCGCCTCGCGTGTGGAGGAAAGCGTGATGAAATCGCCGGTTGCTGTGGAGAAGCTCGATATCAGGGGCATTCGCGATACGCCGGCTGCCAACTTTTACGATGCGCTCGCGAACCTGAAAGGCATCGACATGACTACTCAGGGCGTTTTGTTCAAATCCGTCAACATGCGCGGCTTCGGTGCTACCGGTAACCCACGTACCGTTCAAATGATCGACGGCATGGACAACCAGGCTCCCGGACTTAACTTTCCGATCGACAACATTATCGGAATGTCCGAACTCGACGTCGAGAGTGTGGAAGTGCTCCCTGGCGCGGCGTCGGCATTGTATGGTCCCAATGCGGTGAATGGCTTAATCCTGATGAACAGCAAAAGTCCATTCCTGTACCAGGGATTGAGCGCGAACCTGAAAGGTGGCATCATGCACGAAAAGAACCGCTCGAAAGCCACCACGCCATTCGCCGACGCGACGATCCGCTATGCAAAGGCATTCAATAACAAATTTGCATTCAAGGTAAACATCTCTTACATCCAGGCCAAAGACTGGGAAGCTACCAACTATACCAACCTGAACGTGGGCGGCAACGCCGACCCGAATCGCGGAAAAGGTACCGATCCGGACTATGACGGCACGAATGTATACGGGGACGAAATACAGACCAATATCAATGCGGTCGCCAGGGCACTCGCTGCGGCAGGGCAGATTCCGCAGGCAGCGGTAGGCCTGGTCCCGAATACATTCGTGAGCCGGACGGGCTACCGCGAAAAGGACCTGGTTGATTACGACACTAAAAGCCTTAAAGCCAACGCCGCACTCCATTACCGCCTGAACGAGAAAGTGGAAGCCATCGCGCAGGTCAACTATGGCTATGGTACGACGGTTTACACCGGCACCGGCCGCTATTCCCTGCGTGATTTCAACCTTACGCAGGCCAAACTGGAACTGCGTGGCGACAATTTTACGGTCCGGGCATATACCACGCAGGAACGTTCCGGGAAGTCCTACCTCTCGGGGCTGGCCGCGGTGTCGATGCTGGGCGAGATCAAGCCGAACAATGCATGGTTCGGGCAATACGTGGGGGCATTCGTGACTGCGCGTGGCGCGGGCGCTGCGGAGGCGGACGCGCACGTACTTGCGCGACAGGCAGCGGACCAGGGAATGCCACAGCCGGGCAGCGCGGCATTCGACCAGCTGCTGGATAAGTACCGGAATATGCCCATTGTAAACGGCGGGGGCGGTTTTGCCGATAAAACCAATATGTACCACGCCGAAGGCTTTTATAATTTCAAAAACCAGATCCGCTTCCTGGAACTGATCGCGGGTGCTAATTATCGTCTTTACACCCTGCGTTCCGCCGGTACATTGTTTGCCGACACCAAGGAAGGGCGCGACGGAACGATCCCGATCAACGAATGGGGCGCGTTTGCGCAGGCTGGCAAAACTTTGCTTTCCGACCATTTGAAACTGACCGGCTCGATCCGCTACGACAAAAACGAGAACTTTGACGGCCAATTCACGCCAAGGGTATCGGCCGTAACCACATTCGGGGAGCACAACATCCGGCTTTCCTACCAGACCGGCTTCCGCATTCCGACTACGCAAAACCAGTATATCGACCTCAGGACACCCTCGGGCACCCTCGTAGGCGGCCTGCCGGAATTTGATGCCCGTTACAACCTGTCGAACGGCATTCTCCGCCAAAACCTGTCGGAGGCCACTG
Source organism: Dyadobacter sp. 676 (assembly GCF_040448675.1). NCBI lineage: Bacteria > Pseudomonadati > Bacteroidota > Cytophagia > Cytophagales > Spirosomataceae > Dyadobacter > Dyadobacter sp. 676. Next base: position 3,011,571 of record NZ_CP159289.1, read on the forward strand.
TGGCAGCTGTAGTGCAGAGCGACCCGTCCCTGATTCAAAGCGCCCGGCAATACGCTACCGTGGTGGTTACCCAGCAAGCGACGGCCACCATAACCCAGCAGGTGACTACCGCGGTAACCGCACAAGTTAACCAGGCGGTGCAGGCGGGGACCATTCCAAACGACCCGGCGGCCATACAGGCGGCTATTACGGCGGGGGTAAACCAGACACTTCCGGGCGTGCTCGCGGCACAACTTCCGGGCATCCTGGCAAAGGAAGTACCCGCGCTCGTTCCCGACCTCGCCAAGGCATATGCGTTGGGAAAACTTCCCAAATACCAGCCTGTAAAGCTCAAACCGGAACGCATTGCTTCCTATGAAATCGGTTATAAGGGCGTTATCGCGAACAAGCTGTTTGTCGACGCCTATTATTATATCAGCAAATACAAAAACCTGATTGGTGGAACGGTGATTGTGGTACCTACCGCCGCCGCCGCGCCGGGCCTGCCTATCGAATCGGGTATCGGGGTGGGAAACTACCAGGGATTCGCGCGGACGGTTAATACTACCGAGACCATCACCACGCGCGGATTCGCCATTGGCTTAAACTACGCATTACCACAGGGGTTCAATATCGGCGGAAATCTCGCGAATAACGAACTGAAAGATTTTACACCATCGCCGGAAGTGCAGTATTCGCAGTTCAACACACCAAAATACCGGTACAATGTAAGCGTTGGCCGCCGCATTACGAGCGCCAACAGATGGGGTTTCAATGTAGTTTACCGTTATCAGCAGTCATTCTTGTGGGAATCGAGTTTCGTGGTGCCTACCACTACCGATGTGCCGGTATTCTCTAATACACGGGTGCCGGCGATCAACAACCTCGACGCGCAGGTAAGTTGGAAACTCCCGACGATCAAATCGATCGTCAAGCTTGGAGGGACGAACCTGTTCGGGAAATCGTACTTCCAGTCGTACGCAAGTCCGAATGTGGGCAGCACGTACTACGTGTCCATTATGTTTGACGAGCTGCTGAACTGAGCCGCGGCCGGAGCTATTTTTCACCATAAGCCAGGTCGCCGGCGTCGCCGAGGCCCGGTACTATATAATATTGCTCGTTCAGCTTCTGATCCACCGCGCCGAGCCAGAGGCGGCATTGCGGAATCCTTTGCTGCAGGTATTCGACGCCCTCCGGACTGGCGATAACGGATGCAATATGGGTTTGCGAAGGAATCCCGAAACGTAATAATGCATGATAAACTTTTTCCATCGAACGTCCGGTGGCAAGCATGGGATCGATCATCACGAGGATTTTACCCGTCAGGTCGGGGCTTGTGATGTAATCCATTTCGACTGTAAATTCCTCCTCCGCATTGATATGATGCCCCCGGTAAGCCCCTATAAAGGCATTATCGGCTTTATCGAAAATATTAAGGAAGCCCTGGTGGAAAGGTAACCCGGCCCGGAGAATCGTGGCAAGTACCAAAGGTTGCAACATCGAACGGCAGGGTGCGGTACCAAGGGGCGTTTCTACTTTTTCCGTTTTGAAGGTAAGCGTTTTCGACAATTCATAGGCCAGCAACTCACCCACGCGCTCCATATTCCGGCGAAAACGCATCCGGTCTTTCTGACAATTTACGTCACGCAATTCGGCCAGGTAATGATCTGCTATGGAAGGCTTTTGGGAAAGTAAAAACATGGAAGCGACAGTTTTTTAGGCTACTCCATGCAAGATAATACAAATTCATTGACGTAATTTGGAAGACCATTTCTAAAAATTACGTGCAAAAGCGCTTATTGCGGGTTTAGAAGATTTTTGTTGCCTATGTATCAAGGAATTATCCGGCATTTTAAAATACTGCTTTTAACACTGGTATCCTCGGTATACGTACACGCGCAAAGTTCATTCGTTCCGCTAAACGACGATTATTACCATCTTATCGATCGCTTGGAAATCAAAAGGGGCAAATTTTCCGAGGGCTTTCATTACAATGCCAGGCCATTCGAACGGAAGGCCGTCGTGGCCCTCACCGATTCGATCCTGAAAGAAGGTACCGTGGACCTCACCGAGCGGGACTGGGAGACGATCGATTATCTGAGGGAAGACAGCTGGGAGTGGACCAACGGCATGATCTCCACCGATTCGGCCAAATACAACAAACTCGCGCGGCTTGGCTGGTTCAAATCACCTCCGCCGGGCCGCAAACGCAGGTTTTTCCATCATCCCGCGGATCTGTACAGCATTCACAACAAAGATTTCGACCTGCATTTCAATTTTACTACCACCAATTTCATCGGAAAGGACAACAGCTACGACACCACTTCGCAGCAAACGCTGTGGTTTACCGGCCGGGGCGTTGAAATCCGGGGTATGATTAATGAAAAACTTGGGTTCTACACATTTGTTTCCGATAACCAGGGGCGTTTTCCGCGGTATGTAAACGGCTTTGCGCCCAAATACAGTTTCCCTGGGGAAGGTCTGGCCAAGCAGACGCGCAACCACGGCACCGATTTCCTCTCGGCACGCGGTTATATTACTTTCCGCCCGCTTAAAGCGGTAAATGTCAAACTCGGGCACGATTACAACACATTCGGCAGCGGTTACCGCTCGCTGATCCTTTCGGACAACAGCAGCCCATACCTGTTCCTGCGCCTGGATACCCAGCTCGGCCGGTTTCATTATACCAATCTCTGGACCAGCATGATAGATGGCGGCGAGGACGCATTCTCGGAATTTTTAAGAAGAAAGAAATTCGCGGCTATTCACCATTTGAGTGTCAATCTCACGGATAAAATCAATTTCGGCGTATTTGAAGCGGAAGTTTTCAACCGCGATTCGGTGGGCGGCGGTTACGACCTGAATTATTTAAATCCCATTATCTTCTACCGCTACGTGGAGTCCTACATCGGTAGCCAGGACAACGCATTGCTCGGCTTCGATTTCCGCTGGCTCGTAGGCAAAACGGCTTCCATTTACAGCCAGTTTGTATTGGATGAATTTCTGACCAAATACCTTTTCAACGGCAGCGGCTCCTGGACCAACAAATACAGTTTCCAGCTCGGCGCCAAATATGTGGATGCCTTTGGCATACCAAACCTGGATTTGCAGGCCGAATATAACGTCGTGCGCCCCTATACCTACTCGCATAAGGATGGCGGGCGCAACTATATGCATTATGGGCAGGCGCTCGCGCACCCGCTGGGCGCGAATTTCCGGGAATACCTGGGCATTTTGCGTTATAAAGTAACCCCGAGACTGTCCATTTACGGCACCGTAATGTCGGCCATGCAGGGTAAAGACCCGTCCGACAAACCTTTGATGAACTATGGAGGCGATATTTCGAAGAGCTACGAAACCCGCCACGTGAACCGCGAAGGCGAAAGCGAGCTGAATCAGAAGATCGGTCAGGGCATCAAAGCGAGAACATTATTTACAGATTTACGCCTCTCCTATTCCCTGGCCCACAACCTGTTCCTCGACGGCCGGTACCAGATCAGGAAGGTCAGGTCGCAGGATGTGCATGTGGCCACCAACTCCAATGTTTTTACGTTTGCCATACGCTACAACATGGCGTACCGGCAGCAGACTTACTGATGTAAATTTTAATTAAAATGGAAACTGATCCACACGAGCTCCGGAATCTTATCAGACTTGCATTGCTGGAAGATATTGGAGACGGAGACCATTCATCCCTGGCCAGCGTACCCGAAAATGCCACCAGACGCGCCAAACTGCTGGTGAAGCAGGACGGCGTGCTCGCAGGAGTGGAAGTGGCGCAGATCATCTTCGATGAGACCGCAAAATATTACAACCATCCCCGTCCGAAAATTGATGTGTTACTTTTCGACGGTTCCGTCGTATCAACAGGAGACATTGTTTTTACGGTAGAAGGAAATGCGCGACTGATCCTGAAAGCCGAGCGGCTGGTGCTGAACATTATGCAGCGTATGAGCGGTATCGCCACCTATGCGAGGCAGATGTCGGATTTGATCAAAGAATTGCCCGTAAAACTACTCGATACCCGCAAAACGACACCCAATTTCAGGCTGTTTGAAAAAATGGCGGTGAAAATCGGCGGGGCCGTGAACCACCGGATGGGCCTTTACGACATGATCATGTTGAAGGATAACCACGTGGATTACGCCGGCGGCATCGAAGCGGCCATTACGGGGGCCAACAAATACCTGAAAGAAACAGGCAGGAAGCTGAAAATCGAGATCGAAACGCGGAACCTTGCGGAGGTGGATGAAGTGCTGCGCGTGGGACAGGTGGATATTATCATGCTGGATAATTTCAATCTGGACGACCTGCGCGAAGCGGTGAAAAGGATCGGCGGGCGGTACGAAACCGAGGCTTCGGGCAACATTACCGAAAAAACATTGCGCGCAGTGGCCGAAACCGGCGTGGATGGCATATCCAGCGGTGCGCTCACGCACCAGGCGCGAAGTCTGGATTTAAGCTTGAAAGCCTTCTAACCTTTTCATTCATATCAAAAGCGTATGCCGAGATCGATGAAAACCACATACGCTTTTGATCTTCAAGGGAAATATGCAGCGTATTTCCTGTGGGTAACTATATTGCTTTTCTTTCAGGCAGCGCCTTCCATTGCACAAGAACCGCCACGCGGAGAAATCGACATTAACCGCTTCATCGCCGAGCTCTTTCCGATCCCGCCCGACGATTCGGAAGAACTTTACGAATCGCTTTTACAGCTTTACACCAACCCGCTCGACCTCAATACGGCTACGCCCGACGATCTTGCGGCTACATTTATTTTAAGCGAGGAGCAACTCCGTTCATTTTTCGACTATCGCGTCAAAGCCGGTGCATTGCTTTCATTGTATGAATTGCAAGCCATTCCAGGTTTCGATATTTACACTATTCGGCGGTTGTTACCCTTTGTGACAATCAGCACCAGGGCGGTTTCCGTTCAGGAAGCGTTGAGAAATCCGGGCCAGCATTTCCTGATGTACCGTTCGGCGAAGTTGTTGGAACGGCAGAAAGGTTTCACACCGCAGGATTCCAACTCCGGCGCAGGTACCCGATACCAGGGGCCGCCGTTCAATGGCTATCTCCGCTATCGGAATGCGAGGAGCGGCGCATACAGTTTCGGGATCACATTGGAAAAGGATTCGGGAGAAAAAATATGGTGCTGGAATGCGCACAGGCAGATTTGGGGTATCGATTTTACTTCGTTTCACGTCCAGCTCGCCAACCGCGGCAAACTTAAAAACCTGATAATCGGCGACTTTCAAATGCAAGCCGGGCAGGGAATGCTCTTTGGCGCGGGCCTCTCGCTAGGCAAGGGCTCGGAAGTGATCCGCACCGTTTACAGAAGCACAACCGGCGCCAAACCTTATACTTCGGCCACCGAAGCCAACTTTTTCAGGGGCGTTACGGCCACATGGAGCATTACGAAGCAAACCGATCTGGCCATTTTAGCTTCCCGAACCAAACGCGACGCGACCCAGGAGGCGGACAGTACTCATTCGGGCATCACCACTTCACTTCCCGTTACCGGCTACCATCGCACGCCCTCGGAAATCGAAAAGCACAACTTGCTTCGCGAGCAGAACATCGGTTTCCATTTGCTGCACAGGCCCGGCTCCCAAAAAGGCCAGGTTGGGCTCACGGCGCTTTTTACCGATTACAATTCATTTATCCGGAAACGTGACCTGCCCTACAACCGCTACGAATTTTCGGGCAAACAAAACCTCGTCGCTGGCCTGCACGGCGATTATCGATGGCAGAATGTACACTTCTTTACCGAAGCGGCTATATCGCGAAGCGGCGGCATCGGTGCGATCGGCGGTGCCATCGCGGGCATCGGCAGGAAGCTCGACGTTTCGGGTATGGCCCGGCATTATGCACGCAATTTTCACACATTCTACGGCAATGCCGCCAGCGAGGCCACCCGGCCGATCAACGAGCGCGGTGCTTATGCCGGCGTCCGCTGGTCGCCGTCGCGAAAATGGCAATGGAGCGGCTATTTCGATTATTTCCGGTTTCCCTGGCTGAAATACCAGGTCGATAAACCGTCGGGCGGCTTCGACTATTTCCTGCATTTGCTCTGGAAACCATCGAAGCGGTTGAATGGATACCTCCTGTTTCACGAAAAACATAAACAGATTAATGATCCGGATGCGGGCGCTGGTGATCCATTGCTAAGATCTGTCAAACGGACGGCGATGCTTAACTGTGACTACGAAGTTCCGCTCAAATGCGCATTCCGGACGCGGTTGCAATATGGCAGGTTGAAGGACGGGCATGCAAGAGGTTCTAACGGTTTCACGGTTGTGCAGGACCTCACCTGGCATTTTTCAAAAATTGAAATCAGTGGCCGCGTCGCGTTCTTCAAAACCGACGATTACGATAGCCGGCAATATGTGTATGAGAAAGATATGCTCTACACATTCTCGGTTCCGGCCTATTACAATACCGGCACCCGGCATTATCTGATGGCGCGATACATGGTTTCGGAGGGGCTCAAAATATGGCTCAGGTGGTCGCAAACGCGGTATTCGGACATCGACAAGATCAGCTCGGGCCTCGGCGAAATCGACGGTAACAAACGAAGCGAAGCGAAAGTACAGGTGATGTATCAGTTTTGAACCCGTATTTTTGCAGCGCGAAAGGAATTTTTTGAAGTAAAGAACATTAACCAGTACACCATGTCCACCAGCAAACTTGAAGCATTAAAGAAATATTTCGGATACGATTCCTTTCGCCCCCGGCAATCCGAAATCATCGACACGATCATGGCCAACCGCGATTGCCTGGTGCTGATGCCCACCGGCGGCGGAAAATCGGTCTGTTTTCAGATCCCCGCGGTGCTTCGCGAGGGGTTAACCGTTGTGATATCGCCACTGATCGCCCTGATGAAAGACCAGGTCGAGGCATTGCGCGGAAACGGTATCACAGCTGCCTTTCTGAACTCGACGCTATCGGGCGCCGAGCAGGACCGGATCATGTGGCAGGCCAAACTTGGCGAATTGAAACTGCTTTACATTGCACCGGAAAGGCTTTTTGCGGGAAATACTTTCGATATGCTGCGTGAATGGAACGTTCGGCTGTTCGCGATCGACGAGTCGCATTGCATTTCTTCATGGGGCCACGATTTCCGGCCGGAATACCGCAGCCTGAATACACTCAAACTACGCTTTCCCGACGTCCCGATCGTAGCCCTCACCGCCACCGCCGACCGCGTAACGCGCCGCGATATTTTGAAGCAACTCAATATCGAGCATGCCGAGGTTTTTATTTCCAGCTTCGACAGACCCAACCTGAGCCTGAATGTGCTGCCCGGGCGAAAGCGCATCGAACAAATCCAGCGCTTCATCAACCGGCATGAAGGCCAGCCTGGCATTATTTATTGCCTCAGCCGCAAAGGCACTGAAACCGTAGCCGCCAGCTTGCAGAAAGCGGGGTTCCGCGTAGCGTACTACCACGCAGGCATGCCGGCCGACAAGCGCTCGCAAGTGCAGGAAAATTTTTTAAGGGATGACATTCAGGTGATTGTAGCGACCATTGCGTTCGGAATGGGCATCGACAAATCCAACGTCCGTTGGGTAATCCACTACAATCTGCCCTCGAATGTGGAGAGCTTTTACCAGGAAATAGGGCGGGCCGGCCGCGACGGTGCCAGTGCGGATACAGTGCTGTTTTACAGCTACCTGGACATTATTACAAGACAGGATATGATCAACAACTCGGACCAGTCGGCGGAACAGAAGGAGTTGCTGCATGCCAAATTGAACCGTATGAAACAATATGCGGAAGCCGATATCTGCCGTCGCCGTATTCTTTTGAGCTATTTCAACGAGCCCATCGATCACGATTGCGGCAATTGCGATGTCTGCCGGAACCCGCGCACGCGCTTCGATGCCACGGTCATCGCCCAAAAAGCACTGTCGGGCATCGCGCGTACGGAGCAGAAGGTAGCAATGGGCATGCTGATCGACATCCTCCGCGGCAGTCGTAACCGGAGCGTCCTGCAACATGGCTATGAACGCCTGCCCACATTCGGTGTGGGGCACGAACTGCGGAGCGACGAATGGGCTGAATACCTGGGACAAATGCTGAACTCCGGCGTTATGGACATTGCTTACGACGAGGCACATTCGTTCAAACTGAACCCTGTAAGCTGGCAAGTCCTGAAAGGCGAAAAACAGATCGAACTTGTCAAATTCATTCCTCTCAGCGAACGGAAAGCCAGGGAAGAAGAGCTTGTACCAAAGGAAAAGCCCAGGCAGGAAATCATCCGCGACGCACTTTTCGAGCGCCTCCGCCAGCTTCGCAAACAGCTGGCCGACGCGCTGGGCGTGCCGCCATATGTCGTATTCAGCGACGCGACGCTTTCGGAAATGGCACAGAAAAAACCGGTGTCGGAGGGGCAAATGAAGGCTGTTTCGGGTGTTGGAGCCGAAAAATTCAGGCGGTATGGCGAAGCATTTATCAACGAAATCCTCGATTTTGCAAGGGAAAACAATGCCCCCGGCACGCGGGTAATGAAAGGCATGACCTTTGTCGAAACCCTCGATCTCTATAAAGAAGGCTATTCAGTGAAAGTAATTGCCGAAAAACGAAACCTGAACCCGGTGACGATCATTTCACATCTGGTAAAACTGAAAGAAGACGGGCACGCCATCAATCTGAAATCGCTTATAGAGCCCGCAGCATACAAAACCATTATCGCCGCCGCGCAGGAAATCCGGACAGGAAAAAATGATCCGCTGAAACCCCTGTTCGAGCTATTGAATGAACAGTACGATTACGGGCAAATCAGACTGGCCCTGGCGATTTGGGAGAGTGAGAGGTAAAAGTAGCCGCAGCTCGTTATATTTACTTTTTTAATTCTTAACCAACAATAATGTCAAGACAAAATATACTCTCAGGCTCTCCATGGGAAGACAAAATGGGGTATTGCCGGGCTGTCCGGATCGGGAATATCATCGAGGTCGCCGGAACGGTGGCTATCGTGGACGGAGAAAAGGTGAAGGCGGATGACGCCTATGCGCAGACCAACAACATTATCGAACGCATTGAAAAAGTGTTGCAGGAAGCCGGCGCAAGCCTCGCCGATGTGGTCCGCACACGCATCTTCACGACCAATATTACCTATTTCGACGAGATCGCGCGCGCACATGGTGCGTATTTCCGGGACATCAAGCCCACTACCGGGATTTACGAGATCAGCAAACTGGTTTCCGCCGACTACCTGGTAGAGATCGAATTTACCGCAATAATCCAGTAAGCTATTGAAAATATCAAAAAAAACCTGCGCCCAATACGGACGCAGGTTTTTTTATCGCCATTTTGCGCGGTTTCCAACCTTTTGGCGCGGATTTTGCTCTTTGTGGAGGTGTTGTCTGATTTGGAACCCTAAACAAAAGACATCTCTTGACATGAAAAATGGAATTACTCTTATAATCGCCTCAGTTTTACTGCTGCTTTGTGTAATGCAAAAAGAGGCGAGATACGGAACGGCTCAGCATGAAAGTGTAGAAAAAATGTACAATGCTTCACCAGTCGGCACGGCGCAGGGCAAGAGCTCCGGATCACAATATGCCGACCAGCTATTAACCGACTCTCAATCATTCGAATTCGCATCGGCGGACACTACCTTGAAAGCGGAACCAACCGCCCGGCTGGCCAATCAACGGTTGTTGCACATTTCGGCCAACAGTAAAATGCTAAATTACTGAACCAACGAACGGATTCAGTAATTTAGCCGACATCGGTGGTTTAACTGAAAAGTCCCATAATATCCTCCTGGCTCAATTTCTTGATAAAGCCTGACTCCCCTCCTACGAGGTCTTCCGCCAAATCCTGCTTCCGTTGCTGCAAAAGCAGAATTTTCTCTTCGATCGTATCCTTGCAAATCATTTTATAGGCAAATACCTTGCGCGTCTGCCCGATGCGGTGCGTCCGGTCGATCGCCTGGCGTTCCACGGCAGGGTTCCACCACGGATCGACGAGGTAAACGTAGTCCGCCTCCGTGAGGTTGAGCCCGACACCACCAGCCTTGAGACTCATCAGGAACACCCGGCAGGTATCATCGTTCTGGAATCGGTTTACACGGCCGGCGCGGTCGACGGTCTGGCCATCGAGGTATTCGTAAGGGATATTCATTTTCTCCAGATGCTTGCGGATCAGGTCCAGCATTCCCAGAAACTGACTGAATATCAATATCTTGTGATTAGATGCGTTTTCCTCGATTTCACGGGTGATCTCTTCCAGCTTGGCCGATTCGCTGCCGAAATCTTCATCTCCCGCCAAAATAGAAGGCGAGTCGCATATCTGGCGCAGTTTCAGCAATGCTTCAAGAATAAGGAAACTGCTCTTATTAAGCCCTTCGGTAGCGAGCTTTTCGGCGATTTCCTGGCGGTAACGCTCGCGGAATGTATCGTAAACCTTCCGCTGCTTGTTACCCATTTCGCAGAACAGGATGGTCTCGGTTTTGTCGGGCAAATCGGTCGCTACCTCCTCCTTCGTGCGTTTCAGCATAAACGGGTAAACCAGCTTACGCAGTTCCGCGGCCTTTTCCTTATCCTGGTATTTATCGATCGGTGTCGCGTATTCGGTTCGGAAGAAGTCGGCGTGGCCGAGCATTCCGGGATTCAGGAACTCGAATTGCGAATAGAGGTCAAATGTATTGTTCTCCACCGGCGTGCCGGTCATCGTGAGGCGGTTGCGCGCGCGGAGCAGGCGCGATGCCTTGGATGTAAGCGAATCCGGATTCTTGATCGCCTGCGCCTCGTCGAGGATGATGTAATTGAAATCAAACCCGCGCAATAGCTCTACGTCGCTGCGCATGGTGCCGTAGGTTGTCAGGATGATGTCGTATTCACGGAAAAATTCAATGTCTTTCCGTCGCGCCATACCCCTGTGCACGTATAGTTTGAGATCGGGTGTGAATTTGGCGGCTTCCGCCTGCCAGTTGAAAATCAGGGTTGTAGGAACTACGACAAGGTTCGTATATTCCGGGTTCAGGTTTTTCTGGTTTTGCAGGAACGTCAGCATTTGCAGGGTCTTACCCAAACCCATATCGTCCGCCAGACAGCCGCCCCATTGGAACTCGTCCAGAAAATGCAGCCATTTATAACCCTCTTCCTGGTATTGCCGGAGCGTCGCCCGGATGTTTTGCGGAAGCGGTACTGAGGGAATTTGCTTAAAATTGAGCAGCTTTTGTTTTTTCTCCCAAAGCTCCCGGTAAACTTCCTCGTTATCGATCTCGGAAACCAGGTCGTCGATCAGCGAGAAGTGGATTTTAGACAAATGGATCTGATCGTCATGAACGCGTCCAAACTGCATGACCGGTTCCAGTTTTGCGATCCATTCGTCCGGCAGAACGCCCAGCGAGCCGTCCTGCAACTGAATATAATTCTGCTTTTTGAGCAATGCTTTTTTCGCATCCGCCAATGTTACCGTCTGATCCCCAAAAGTGATCTCGATCCGCATATCGAACCAATCGATACCGGAGGAAGTATGCACTTTGACCACCCCGCGATTGGGATTGAAGCGCATCTTTTTCAGGTCTTTGAACCCGAAAATTTCATAATGCTTCTTTTTGGCGGCATCCACGAAACTGAACAGCCAGCCGTTCTTCATCACCTGGTCAAACGGGAGGTAAAAAAATGGCTGCCCGGTTTGGTGTTCAAAGCTTGGGTGCAGTGCCTTCATCCATTCCCAAACCGCATTCTCGGCCTGAACATCCCGTTCCAGCATGGTGATCTGGTTATCTCCGAAGCTGGTCCGGGTCCGGCGCTGATCGTGCAGGAATTCCAGCTCCCCGGTTTTTCCATCCTCTTCCAAATAGACGTAGGAAGGCACTATTAACAGGTTCGCCTCGTCTTCTTTCAGGTAAAACTTCGGCTTCTGAAATACCAGCGACGATGCCTGTATTTCGTGGCGGGTCTGAAAAATCACATCGAACTTTTCCGAAACCGGAATGATCCAGTTTTTCAGAAAATCGTCGCCAAAATCTTTTTTAACCCGTATTTTAAATCCGTTCTGGCTCAGGTAGGCGACCATTTCCGCTTCGCTGATACCCGCCCAGCGGAATAATGTCTTCTCGTTATAAAGTCCAAGCCAGAAACTGTCGAGCGCAACCACTTTCTGCAACTCCACCGGCGTTCCCGGCTTGATTTCTACATAGGGGTTCAGCGTGATAAACTCCTTGTCTTCGGTAAGAACAAAAAACAGTTTTACCGGTTCGCGGTGCAATTCGAGCTGTGTAAGCTGATGATTGCTGGTCACATAGTCGCCGTCGGCCAGGAACAGGCGGTCGCCGTCCAGGTCATTGAAAACGCGGGTAAGTTGCTTGCCCACATAATTCCGGGCCTCGTAACGTTGCTCGGCTTCGACGTCGTCGAAATGCAGATAGGCATTGTATGCCCAACCTTGCTTGCGGATGAATTTTTGCAAACCCTCTTCCCAATGCTTCGCCATACGCACAAGGCGCGCGTCCGACTCGCTGAGTACCGGAATTTCATCCGCATTATAATAGTGGCTCGAACCGCCGGCAATGTTACGGATATTGGTAACCTTCTCGGATTTGGAACTGAACTTGACCGAAAAAACACCGAACCCGATGTCAAGCAGGTGATTTTTTCCTTTTGGCCAGAAAACAAAGATGGAAACACGGTCCTCGTCGTCCTGCCCGTTGTCCGTCAACGTCACGGCAAACGTCGACTCCTGGGCAGGCAATATGCGCTCGCGCAACGACTGCCAATCCTGATAAGCGCCCACCTTCTGAATCGCCGGATCGAGCTTGATCAAATGCAGCCCACCGTCTTCATCGAGCCTGAATTCGAATTTATCTTTGTAAGGATCTTCCAGCGAATAACCATATTCGGCGAGCAGGTTGCTCTTCTCGGCTGTCAGGTCGCGCATTACCTCGAACGCCTTCTCGCCCAGCTCCTCTCGGAGTTTCAGCAACGCGGCGAGCTTGTGCTCGCAAAGCGGCACCCAAAGTTTCTGGTTACAGGTACAGGATGTCTGGATTTGCCGCGTGCCCTTAACACGCCGGAACGTGGTTATATATTCCTGTCCTTTGTCCGTCACCCGGCATTCCGCCTCGCCTTCCCTGGCCGAAACAATTTCCACCGGGCCTACATTCTCGCGGTTCTGCCAGGTTTCGTCGAGTACCATGACGCGTAATTGCGCCTCACGTATCTCCTGAAGTTCGATCGTCGTGCCGGCCATATCATGGACAACCTGTTTGATCGTCGGCATTTTGTCGAGAATGTATAAAATAGCTGCCACCCGGTGCTTGCATAGCCCGGCTTTGTCCGGACAGGAACATTCGGTGGTTATCTGCGGTGTGAGGAAATCGCGGATGAAAATCTGGTAATACTGAACCGAATAGTCGCTTTTGACCTTGAATTCAGCATTACCGGGGCCATTATAATCGAGTTTGGAAACTTTTAAGCCGCCACTGCTATAAATGGAACGCCCTCTTGATAATACATCCCGCTCCGCCCGTCTCAGTAAGAAGTTGGATAGTTTCTCCTTCTTTTCGTTTTCCATTTACCCTGCTGCCTATTAAAAACGCAAAAGTACGGTATGTTTCTGTCTTATAGAAACGAATGAAGAAGTATTGGCTCGCACTTATGCGATTATGAGCGCAGATAGGGTTGGTCGATCAAGCCGATATGTCCCGAACGCTGCGCCCCGTTGCAGAATGCGGCGATCTGCGGACCGACATTGGGGTACAAATGTGTACTGGAAAGCGCCGAAACGGGTAACCATACGATTTCGAGCGCCGTAGTATGCGCCGGGTCGAGCACGGGAGTGCCTTTTGTTATATTTGCGTTAAATACCATGTGCAGGGTTTCCTTCCGCACTTCCTGCCAGATTACCTCACCACAGGATACCATTTCGCCAACCGTAACTTCCACACCCAGCTCTTCCATCAGCTCGCGCGCCAGGGCGGCGGACAACGTTTCGCCAGGATCGGGATTACCGCCAGGCAATGCGAAAACCTCCTTTTCTCCATAACGGTAACGCAGCGTGAGAATCTTGTCGTTGTCGAGGATGATGGCGGATGGACGGACGTTCATGGTGGTACGGATGTGCAGGTTGGTAGCGTTGATTTTTAGTCAAGTATTGTCAGGAATAGTCATTTGTGATCAGGAAATGAATGATTATTCCTCAATAAACAAACTTCCTCCGAAAAATAACAACACCTGACCACAAATGACCAACCCATGACTATACCTGACCATCCCTTACTATACTTGACCATACTTGACAACACCTGACCACACACCACAACACCTGACCACGACAATGTCGCTGAACAGCACCATGTCAATCGCGTAGCACCATTTTTTCGATCAGCAGCATGAAAATGTGGATGACTTTAATGTGGATTTCCTGAATGCGGTCGGCGTAACCGAAATGCGGCACGCGGATCTCGACATCGGCCACGCCGGCCAGTTTACCACCGTCCTTGCCCGACATAATGATAATCTTCATCCCCCTGGCCTTCGCAGCTTCTGCGGCGCGGATGATATTGGCGGAATTTCCGCTCGTACTCAATCCCAGCAGCACATCGCCCGGCCGGCCTAATGCCTCGATATACCTCGAAAACACATATTCATACCCAAAATCGTTGCTGACGCAGCTCAGATGGCTTACATCGGAGATTGCGATGGCGGGTAATGCGCGCCGGTTGTCGCGATAGCGGCCGGTCAGTTCTTCGGCGAAATGCATGGCGTCGCAATGCGAACCACCGTTACCGCACGACAGGATTTTGCCGTTATGAATAATCGCGTCGGCCATCAGTCCTGCCGCTTTTTCGATCTTTTCAACCTGCTCAGGATCGTTCAGGAAATTGTCGAGCACGGTCTGTGCTTCTTTCAGTTCCTGGCTGATAATGTTTTGGTAATTCATGTTTGTATATAAATAAGTCAGAGCCTGATGGCTTTCAATACGTGTGCTTTCCGGCCGGGGCCTTTGTGCCGCTCCACTTCAAACCCCGCCGCGGCGAGCGCTCTTTTAACGATGCCTTTGGACGAATATGTTACTAATACGCCTCCTGGTCGGGTTTGGGCCGCTATTTGGGTAAAAATTTCTTCTGTCCAGAGTTCGGGCTGGGCCTGCGGGTCGAAAGCGTCATAGAAAACGACGTCAAAAAACCGGTCCTGAGTGAATTGCTGTAAGGTGGTCTTTTCTTTGCGCAGCACAAAAAAAGGAGAGATAGCCGCTTCCGTGCCCCACGGTGCATGGTGCAGCTCCATAAAACCCTTTTCCCCCGTCGCTTCCTCATAGTTGAGTTGCGAGGCTTCCAGCAGTGAAACGGGATAAGCCTCCACGGAAGTGTAGAAAACCTGCTTTTGAAGATTATCGGCGAGTTTCCAGGCTAAAAACGCATTCAGTCCTGTGCCGAAACCCATTTCAAAAACAGAAACCGGCCCATGTTCGAGGACCGGCCTTAAACCAAGGTTGATATAAATGTGCTCCGATTCGTTCAAAGCACCTTGCAGGGAATGGTATTGCTGATTGAACTGCGCGCTGAACAATGAGTGCGAGCCGTCCTCGGTAATAATAAAGCGTTCCAATGGCCGGATTTTGGTTTGGCCAAAAGTACTAAATCATTCTGCGCAGTGTGATCTGCGTAAAGAAAATATCGCCTTTACGTTTCACGAGCAGATCGATATTCTTGCCATCGCCCCGTTGCATGAGCTTGTATATGTCGCTCACATTGAGTTCCGCGGCCGAATGGTCGTCGATGAAAAGCAGCTGGTCGCCCTCCATGAGCCCGGCCCGTGCCGCGGGCGAATCCGCTACAATATGATTGACGATGTAGGAACGCAGGTCAACACCCTCCGCCCGTATCTCCATGCCGCTCATATCGTGTTCGAATTTCTCGCGCAGACGGCTTTTGATTGGTTTCAACACCATATATCGTTCGCCGTAATTGAATGTGACCTTGAAACGGCGCAACAACTCGCAGCCGATATTACCTTGGCGTTCGGCGCCTGCCTTGATTTTGGACCCGAATGCGATACTGTCGGGAAACGAAGCTACGACGTTGTTCAGCTCAAAACGTCCCAACCGCATTTTATCCACACGTCCCAGGTTTCCGTTGATCACGCCATTGAGGCCACGGCCCAGCTGCGCGCGGATCACTTTTTCGGGCAACCGGAAGGTTTCTTTCGGGGTATTGTTCAACAGCAAAGCATGGCCGGCACCGGTGTCGATCAGCACACGGATAGGATGTTCACGACCGTCGGCGAAAAGCGTTACGGCGTCGGTAAATGGCTTGGTATCTTCGATAATCAGGGGATGTTTGTCGCCCTTCCTGGCTTTATAGCGGTATTTGTCCGGCCGCATCAGCAAGATCTCCTTTTTGGCAAAATCGATGGTTACCACGAAGTTGTTAAAAATCTCGTAGCCGAAAATACCGTGAACCGGCACGCCCACGTACTCCGAAAGCCGCAGGAAATCCTGTTCGAGAATAACGATGTTCTGGTGATTCGCTTTGAGGCGCCCCATTTGAAACCGGTTGTCGATCGCGACATGCGCAGAAATGGACGTGCCCTCGCCTGCACCGGTAAGATTAACCTTGCGGGTTAAACGCAGCTTGTCGGGTTTGAGAACGTTCGGGTCGGTGATGATAATCGAGCTGACGCCCGTGTCGAGGATAAAGCGCAGTGAATCATTGTCGTTGATCTTCGCATAGAGCAGGATCAGATTGGAATGCAGCTCGAACGGGATGCGTGCTGTTTTGTAATTTTTATCTAAAAAATACCCATACTTTTCCTCTGATACGGGGGGGAACGTCGCTGGAATGGCCGAATGTTAGGGAATGAGTAAAAAGTATGATCGCTGCTATAAACCACTTAGACGTTTTCATCGTGGCCTCCTTTCTTTAAATGCTATGTATCAAGTTCCGCATGCAACATTATAAACACTCTGATTATAAATGACTTAACTATTAATATTTATATCCTTCGGTGTACGCTAAGTATCGGATTCAGCCCAATCGGTTAATCAAGTAAAATTAAACGATTTTGCATTAATAAAACACAAAAAAATCCCGGTATGTGCAAATTTTCCGACATTTTTTTGATCGCATTTATATAATCATGCAAATGAGGAAAATATGGTACTTTTGTTGCGTAAAAAAGACTTTTTCCACAATAAAAATTTTCTCATGCGAAAAAAAATTGTTGCCGGCAATTGGAAGATGAACAAGGTTCTGGATGAAGCGGTTGCGCTTACCTCCGAGCTCGTAAATATGGCCAAAGACGAGGTCCGTAATGATGCCAAAATCATCCTTTGCCCTCCTGCGATTTATCTCACTACCATTAAAAAATATATCGGGACAGAGCCCAACTTCGCATTGGCAGCTCAAAATTGCTCGGATAAAGTGTCAGGCGCGTTCACGGGGGAGATCTCGGCGCAAATGTTGCAATCGATCGGCGTGGAATACGTGCTGATAGGCCACAGCGAACGTCGCCAGTATTTCAACGAAACCAATGCGTTGCTGGCCGAAAAAGTGAACACAGCGCTTTCTTTCGGCGTGTCGCCTATTTTCTGCTGCGGCGAATCGCTTGAACAGCGTCAGAACGAAGACTATATCGGTTTTGTAAAGAACCAGCTGACCGAGAGCCTTTTCCACCTTTCGGAAGAGCAATTGAAATCGGTCGTGATCGCTTATGAGCCGATCTGGGCAATCGGAACCGGCCTGACGGCGTCCGCAGAGCAAGCGCAGGAAATGCACGGCGCATTGCGCGCGCACATCGCTTCAAAATACGGCGCGGAAGTAGCGGACGAGATTTCGATCCTTTACGGTGGAAGCGTAACCGCCGCCAGCGCACCCGAGCTGTTCGCGGCACCGGATATCGACGGCGGCCTGGTTGGTGGCGCTTCTCTGAAATCGAGGGAGTTTACAAATATTATTAAGGCGCGGTAAAGCGGCTGGCGATGGCCGTGTGGTCAAGTGTGGTCATTGGTTGTCAAGAGTAGTCAGGTGTAGTCAAAGGTTGTCGAAGCATGGTCAAAAGTGGCCGGATGTCGTACATATAGCAACAATACTTAACTATCGACCATTCCTGACAATACATGACCACATCTGACTATACCTGACAATACATGACCACACCTGACAATACGCCTGGCGTCGACCTACATCGCCGCCGCAGAATTACATTTCCGTAATCACAAATTCCACCCTGCGGTTTTTCTTCCGCTCTTCTTCGCTGCCTTTTGTGATCGGCCGCGTGCCGCCGTAACCTTTCGCCTCTATACGGCTGCCGGCGATGCCTTTTTCCACGAGGTATCCTTTCACAGCTTCCGCACGCTGACGCGAGAGTTCGAGGTTTTTGTCAAAATCGCCTACATTGTCCGTGTGGCCTTCGACGCGGATTTTAATGGTCGGGTTATCGAGCATTACCTCCACGAGCCGGTTCAATTCCTCGTAGGATTCCGGAAGCAATGTGTATTTGGATGTTTCGAAATAGATATTGGGCAGCAAAATCGTTTCGCCGACGATCAGCGGAGTGAGATAAACGTCCTGGTCAAACGACTGGCTGCTCGAATCAGCCGGCGCAAGACTGAACGACGAGCCATAATACCCGCGCGACTGCACGCGGAACTTATAATTTTGCCCTGCATCCACTCCTATCCGGTATTTGCCTGACGACGATTTCACCTGCAGCGTATCACCGCCTTCCACATAGGAAATCTGTGCGGGCACCGGTTCTTTGGTCTTGGCGCTATAAACGGTCCCTTTCAAAACCGCTACTGTGGCTTCTTTCTTAGCCTCGGGTGCCGGAGCCGGCTTTTCGGGCGCTTTCGCGGCCGGTTTTTTCGCAGGCGTCACGGCTTTCGCGGCGGGCTTCGACGACTTGGCCGCGGCCTCTTTCTTTGATGGGTTTTTAATGTGGACCCCATAAAAATTCCAGGATTGTAATCCCCCCCTGGCTTCTTCCCTCATAAAAGTCAAACTCCTCGATACCCGGTGTCAGCCGCTCGAAATACGCTACAAAATCGACGGTGTCGCCGGAAGATACGTTCATTTTTGAAGTGGTAGGGATATTCTCAGCCTTTACGAATTTGAATTTTTTATCGATTTCACCGGGTTTATAAAGCCGGGTTTCGGGGTCGAGCCAGATTTGGCTTTCACCGATCTGCGGAAGTCCGCGCGGGATCCGCGAATCGGGCATGGGAAGCGTTCTGGGCTGCGACCGGAACTGAGGCTGTTTGGGCGTTTTGTCGATAAACTGGAGGTGTATGATAGTATAATCGTCCGTCAGTTCGACACGCTTGATTTTCACGTACGGCGCCGACGATTCGTCTACTTTGGGATTTTCAGTAATTTGCCCGAAGCTGGTATGGATGGATAGCAAAATGGCTCCAAAACTGGCTGAAAGCAACTTCAAATTCATGACGATATTGGGGTTTAAAACAAATATCAGCAAGAACGCCGGAATCCGGACGATAGTTTGTTAAAAATTGTTAAACCCGGAAAGTCACTGGTTTACAGGAATAAAACTGCTCCAAAAAGCAGGCTCGTAGCGCTCCCAGGCATGGCATGCGAAGGGCAAATGGTGGCCTGTGAGTTTATAACTAGCTGCCGGGCTCTTCTCAAACGCGAAACGCAGCGCTTCCTCCCACGGGGGTAATTTCATGAACATTTTCATCGGTTTGAGGCGCGTGGCTTCCTGGCAGAAAAGCATATCTTCGTTTCCTTTCCATGCCGGGTAAAAAGTGTTGTAAATTTTCAGGTAACGTATGAATGCCGGAATCCTGCGCAGCGAAAGTCCGCCGTTCAGTACGACACGGCGGGTCGACAGCGCATTGGCGAATATCCCGGCGGATTCGGCCGGAACGGCGTCGAACTCATGTTGATGCAGCGACGGCGCTCCGATATAGTCATATCCTTTCGCGCACCATTGAGTGAGCTCATCCCGGAAAACGAATGCATCGAGCTGATAAACCAGAATATACTCATAGGCTGTGAAGGTTTTGTAAAAATCAATGGAAACCATCAGCCTGTTGTAGGCGGCGACCCCGGTGAAGAAACTGTCGTCGAACGACCGGAATGCGAGCGCCGGATATTGCTGTTGCAATGCCGACAAATCGAGCCCGGCGGGTTTAACGACGATCACCGGGTATTTCCCCAGCACCGTCATGCACTGTTTCAGCGACATTCGTTCCGCATCCGTCATTACCGACTGGTAAACCGGTATCACCACAGCCACAAGCGACTTGTTATCAGCCATTTAATACGAAATCTGTTATTCCAATAAATCACCTGCCGCCGGTAGCCACCAATCCTCGCTACTAAATTGGTAATACCCGCGGACCAGCTGGTTAAGCACCGGTATAATCCTTTTTAAGCGGTTTTCCGGCAATGCGGCCCGGGTATGAAAGTGTTTTTGCGAGAGGTTCAATTTTCTCAGCTTTTCGTGCCGAATAAATGGAAGTGCAAGAAGGAGCAGGTACATATCGTGCAGCTTCTTGGCTTTTTGCTGCAAAGGCACGAGCTTCAACCGCCGGTCGCGGTTGAAGCGGTCTTTCAGTTCCACTTTTTCGACTTTATTACCAAATCCTACCTGCTGGCTCGAATGGATGCGATAGCAAATGAGCGTTTCGGGAATGAAATCGATCTTGTTTTCCAGGCTTAGCACCATGGCTATCCAGGCGTCGTGGATCAGATCCTGCACGTGGGTCGGGAAAGGCATCAGCCGGGCCAGGCACGACTTCCGGATCGCCAGCGTAGCGCCCGTTACGACAAAACCCTTAAAAAGAATCTCGTGCGATTTCCCGCCGCGCCAGATTTCCTGCCGCCGCTTGCCGAATTCGATTTCTTCCCAGATTGTGCGCCCGGTAGGCTGCGAATCGTCGCCGACTATTTCCGCATCGCTGAACACCGCATCGAGGTCGCGGCGGGCATTCAGGAAAGCGAGCTGTTTCTGTACCTTGTCTCTCCGCCAGCGGTCGTCCTGATCGCACAAAAAGATGATATCGCCCTTGCAAAGAGAGAGGCATTTCTCAAAATTCTTCGTCGATCCGAGGTTTTGCCCGTTCACGTGAATACGCACAGGGAATTTGCACGTGGCGGCAAAAGATTTTATGATTTCAATCGTGTCGTCCTTCGATCTGTCGTCGCAAACAACCAATTCGTCCACCGAAACCGTCTGATCAGCAATGCTCTTCAACTGTTCGGACAAGTACTTCGCCCCGTTGTAAGTGCACATGGCCACTGAAATCATAATGTGTTTCCCTATTTAATTACAAAATTTCGCAAAATAACAGTTAATGCAGAAAGGTCGGGCGGATTTGACGGTGATTGAGAGATATTTAGGCATATCTGATATTTTTGTCGAAAGCTTCCCGGCCCTTTTTGTGAGCCATAAAGTTATATGGTTTAGAGCGGGGAATTAAACAAAAGTTATTAAAAGCACCGGAATGGCATTACCAGAACAGCTCAAAAAGGCGATTATCCAGATGCCTGCCAAAGAAAAGGATAAACTGCTCCTGAGGCTGATCACCAAAGACAAAACACTGAGCGACCGGCTTCATTTCGAGCTGATTGAAGACAGCTCCACCATTCCCGAGCGACGGGAAGAGCTCATGGGACGCATCGTGCGCACTTCGAAATACAACCAGAACACACCGGGCTGGGTGCTTATGGACATGCGCAGCCTCAGTGCGGATATTGCCTATCATGTGAAAGTCACCAAGGATAAGGTCGGCGGCATCGAGCTGAATATTTTCCTGCTGAATACATTTCTCGAAAGCTATTCCGACATTCTGCGGACCTACTCGTCCCGGGCCGATACCTGCGCATTGTACATCGCCAAAAAAGCCCAGACGATCCTGAACGGGCTGAACAAACTCGACGAAGATTACCGGGTTGATTATATTAAGGACGCCAACCGCATGCTGGAACTTGTCTACAGTCTGTGTTCCAAAATGTACGCCAGGCAGATGGAGCTGCCGCACGAGCTGGAATTTTAAACACCATATTATTATGAAAAAGACCGCCCTGCTGATCATCGACGCCCAATACGATTTCTGTAATCCCGACGGGACCCTGTACGTGCCGGGGGCGGAAAAGGATGTGGAGCGTATCGCCAACCTCATCGCTCTGGAAGGCGACCGGATCGATTCGATCTTCCTCACGCTCGATACGCACAAGGTGATCGACATCGCACATCCGCTTTTCTGGGAAGATCCGAATGGCAACACGGTAGCGCCATTCACGCTGATTTCGGCTAAATCCGTCGAAGCGGGCAATTGGGTACCGCGGTACCATAAAGAATATGCATTGAAATACCTGCAAGCCCTGGAAGCCGGGGGCGAATTCCAGCATTTCATCTGGCCCGAGCATTGCCTCGTCGGATCGAAAGGCGCTGCCCTGGACGACACCATCATGCACTCAGTGCTCGCCTGGACGCACCGCACCCGCCGCGATTACCGCACCGTTTCGAAGGGCCTTCATCCGCTGACGGAGCATTTCGGGGTTTTTAAAGCGCAAGTACCGGTAGAAAATGTGCCGGAAACCGGACTGAACGAGCATTTCCTGGCCGAGCTGAATGAATTCGACCAGGTACTCGTCGCCGGCGAGGCGCGGTCGCACTGTGTGGCGACGAGCATCCGGCAGATCGTCAGATACGCACCAGCATTGGCTGCGAAAGTAACCGCGTTGACCGACTGCATGTCTGACGTGCCGAACTTCGGCCATTTTGCCGATCCGATATTTGAAGAAGCCGCCGGAAGCGGCATGAGATTTGCGAAAGCGGGCGAGTTTTTTGCACAAAACCAATAGCCCAATCTCTTTACAGGTATCAAACTAAATACTGCGGCTTTTGGTTATAACAGTATCACATCATCATTCAAACTAATATCATAACCCATCGATAACCCCTGCTATGATGCAATTAGCTGTGCCCCGGATCGAGGCCGATCAGTTCGATGAACTGGATCCGAGACAATACATCCTGATCAAAGGTGCCCGTGTTAACAATCTGAAAAACATCGATGTGGCGATCCCGCGCAATAAGCTGGTCGTCATTACCGGGCTCTCCGGTTCGGGAAAATCGTCGCTCGCTTTCGATACGCTGTTCGCGGAAGGCCAGCGTATGTACGTGGAAAGCCTCAGCAGCTATGCCCGGCAATTCCTCGGCCGGATGGAGAAGCCGGAAGTGGAATATATCAAAGGCATTTCACCGGCTATTGCCATAGAGCAGAAGGTCAATACACGCAATCCGCGGTCGACCGTGGGTACTTCCACGGAGATTTACGATTACCTCAAATTGCTTTTCGCCAGGATAGGCCACACCTATTCGCCGGTTTCCGGTGAAATGGTCCGGAAGGACACCGTTACGGATGTGGTGAACTACATGCTCGCGCACGACGAGGGCACGCGGGTAATGATCCTCGCGCCGCTGCTCATACGCGATGGCCGTTCGCAAATGGAAGAACTGACCATTCTGCTTTCCAAGGGCTACAACCGCATAGTCCTGAACGAAGAAGTCGTTTCGATCGAAGACATTCTCGAAAACCCGGAACAATTTCCGCAAGCCGGCAACCAGGTCTTCATCCTCATAGACCGCGCCGCGATCCGCCATAATGACGAAGACACGCAATACCGCCTTTCGGACTCCGTGCAAACTGCCTTTTTCGAAGGCGAAGGAACTTGCACCGTCCACGTTGTGAATGGAGAGAAAAGGGTTTTCTCCGACAAATTCGAACTCGACGGCATCACTTTCGAAGAGCCGACCGTTAATCTATTCAGCTTCAATAACCCGTATGGTGCCTGTAAAAGGTGTGAAGGTTTTGGAAAAATACTGGGAATAGACCCCGACCTCGTGATTCCCGACAAAAACCTTTCGGTTTACGACGGCGCCATTGCGCCGTGGCGGACCGAAAAAATGGGCGAATGGCTGATCCCCCTCGTCCGCAACGGCGTGAAATTCGATTTTCCGATCCATAGGCCCTACAAGGACCTGACGCCCGCGCAAAAGGAATTGCTCTGGACGGGCAATCAGTATTTCCAGGGAATCAACGATTTCATTTCCGAACTCGAATCGCAGACGCACAAGATCCAGTACCGCGTAATGCTATCGCGTTTCCGCGGCCGCACTACCTGCCCCGATTGCCGGGGCTCGCGTTTGCGAAAGGATGCTTCCTATGTTAAAATCGGCGGCAAGTCCATTACCGACCTGGTGTTGATGCCCATTCAGGATGTTTCCGAATTTTTCAAGCAGCTTGAAATCAGCGATCACGACCGCCAGATCGCCCGGCGTGTTTTGACGGAAATCGAATCGCGGCTGGATTATATGAACCGCGTCGGACTCGGTTACCTGACGCTGAACCGGCTTACAAGCACTTTGTCCGGCGGCGAGTTCCAGCGCATTAAGCTCGCCACTTCGCTGGGAAGCGCATTGGTGGGTTCAATGTATATCTTGGACGAACCGAGCATCGGCCTTCACCCGCGCGACACGCAAAGGTTGGTGGGCGTGCTCGAATCATTGCGCGACCTGGGCAATACGGTGATCGTGGTGGAACACGAGGAAGAGGTAATGCACGCAGCGGACCAAATCATCGATATTGGTCCGGAAGCCGGAACCGGTGGCGGACATGTTGTATTTCAGGGAAATCAAAGCGATATCGAGGAGTTGAAGGTCAATGGTCAGGGGGGCAGGAATGGCCAGGAAAGTGGTGAGGGCAGGGTGCAGTCGCATACTTTGGATTTCCTGCTGGGCCATGATTCCATTCCCGTGCCTTCGGTACGGAGAAAATCCCTGCATTTCCTGGAAATTAAAGGGGCGCGGGAGAATAATTTGAAAGAGCTGGACGTCAAAATCCCTTTAAACAACCTGACCGTCGTCACCGGGGTAAGTGGTTCGGGAAAATCCACATTGATCCGTAAAATTCTCTATCCCGCATTAATGCGCCTCAAAGGTGAATTCAGTGAAGATGTAGGAAGGTTCGACGAGCTCACCGGCAGTGTCGATCGCATCGAGGCCGTTGAGATGATCGACCAGAACCCGATCGGTAAATCGTCGCGCTCGAACCCGGTTACCTATATCAAAGCTTACGACTACATCCGCCAGATGATGTCCGAACAGCCGCTTTCGAAAGCGAGAGGCTACAAACCTTCGCATTTCTCGTTCAATGTCGACGGCGGCCGCTGCGAGATATGCCAGGGCGAGGG
Source organism: Dyadobacter sp. 676 (assembly GCF_040448675.1). Lineage (NCBI taxonomy): Bacteria > Pseudomonadati > Bacteroidota > Cytophagia > Cytophagales > Spirosomataceae > Dyadobacter > Dyadobacter sp. 676. The sequence goes on from NZ_CP159289.1 coordinate 3,036,733, forward strand.
CGAGGTGAAAATCGAAATGCAGTTCATGGCCGATATTTATCTGACCTGCGAAGGCTGTAACGGCAAACGTTTCAAGCAGGAAATACAGGAGGTCCGGTACCATGACAAGGACATTGCCGAAATCCTCGACATGACCGTCGACGAAGCTATCGAGTTTTTCAGGGAAGCCGAGCCGAAGCTGGCCGATAAACTGCTGCCTTTGCAGGAAGTAGGGCTCGGCTATGTAGGGCTCGGCCAATCTTCAAACACATTGTCGGGTGGTGAGGCACAACGCGTAAAACTGGCCTCGTTCCTCGGAAAAGGTTCTTCCAATAAAGGTAAAACGCTTTTCATTTTCGACGAACCGACCACCGGTTTGCATTTCCACGACATTAAAAAGCTCCTCAAAGCCATCAATGCATTGGTAGAGCAAGGCGACAGCGTGATCATTATCGAGCATAATATGGAGGTCATCAAAAGCGCCGACTGGATCATCGACCTCGGTCCTGAGGGCGGTGAAAACGGCGGTAACCTCACATTCGCCGGCACACCGGAAGAGATGGTCAAGCTGGAAGGTAATTATACGGCCCGATTTTTGAGGGAAAAAATTTGAAACGTGAAGTATGTCACTTATCTTAGTGACATACTTCATTCAAAATAGCTATGTCAGCACCACCCGTCCGATTTTTCGAGGAAGAATTCGTTCCGTACGGCAAGCAGCCGGCTTCCGAATTTGCGGTGATCAAAACATCGCGGGAAGGGATGTTGCGCTCCGCTGCCGATGAAATATCGGGTCTTGTAGGGCTGACAGACAATGAAATTGCCTATGTGCTCGGCATGACGCCCCGTAACCTGCACCGCATTCAGGGGGACAGGCGGCTGGGAACCGATGCTTCGGAGCGGCTGCTGTTGCTCCGCAATATCCTTTTACACGCGCTGGATACCTTTGATGGCAAAGAAAGTGTGGTGAGGCATTGGCTGCGGACACCGATTTCCGCGCTGAATGACCAGTCTCCGCTCCAAATGATGGATACGGTAACAGGCTTCGGGCTGGTGGACGATGTGCTTGGCCGGCTCGATTACGGATTACCTGCCTAACGGCACTGCCTATGCCATTGGTTTACAGGATTACGCGAGAGAAATTCCGGCACGACGCACTTTCGGCAGAAGGCAGCCGGCTGTTTGGCGCACGCTGGAATCCGAAAGGCATCGGCGTACTTTATACGACATCATCCCCCGAACTCGGACTGGTCGAAACACTCGCACATGCGCCGGGCGTACGCTACGAGGATCTTCCGAAGTATTGGCTTTCGTCGATCGAGATCCCTGACGACATCCGGCATTATTCACGGACGGATTTGCCCGCTTACTGGCAGGACAAAACCTACGACCGTACCCAATACTGGCTCAAAGACTGGCTCGTCAAGCCCGGTGTACTGGGCGTGGGTATTCCGTCGGTAATAGTACCCTTTTCTTCCAATATCATTCTTCATCCCGACCATCCGCTGTTTGCGAGCATCAAACTCCTGGCCCAGGAGCCTATTCCCATCGACCGCCGTTTGTGGCGGGGCTAGGCTAATGGATTTCGCACGGCATTCCCGCTATGTCAGTGGCCCGAAACACTTTCCTTCCCGTATCTAACAGTAAAGAAACCCGCCGGGGGACTTATTCAGGCTAAAACAAAATTTGCATTTCATGAAGTTATATAAGACCGAAAATGGTATTCTTCTCGAACACGAGGACATTTTCTACCGCCTGCACGAAACGGATTGGGACGTTGTCGCCAACCGGAACAACCTGTACGAATGGCTCGAAAACCAAACCAAAAACCTGATCCCGCTCACGTTCACCGACGACATTCCGATGCCGGAAGTGCTTGCCCCGATCGGTTCGCAGGAAGTGTGGGCGTCCGGTGTTACTTATTTCAGAAGCCGTACAGCCCGGATGGAGGAATCAGAAAAGGCAGGCGGCGGCAGCTTTTACGACCGCGTATATGAGGCGGAGCGCCCCGAGTTATTCTTCAAATCGACCGCCTGGCGGGTTGTGGGTCATCATGGGACGGTACGCATCCGCAAAGACTCGACCTGGGATGTTCCCGAACCGGAATTGACCCTTTTTGCGACTTCGGAGGGTGCATTGGTGGGCTATACGATTGGCAATGATGTGAGCTCGCGGAGCATCGAAGGCGAAAACCCGCTGTACCTGCCACAAGCCAAATCCTACACCGGCAGCGCGGCGCTGGGCCCGTGCCTTTATGTATTTAAAGAGCAGTTGGGACCGGATACGGTGATCGACCTGTCGATCGTACGCGGTGGTGAGGAAGTTTTTAACGGGGAAGTCACATTGTCTCAAATGAAGCGGAAACCGGAAGAGCTGCTGCATTTCCTGTACCGGGAAATGGCATTTCCACACGGTTGTTACCTGATGACCGGTACCGGCATTGTCCCGTCCTCCGATTTTACTTTGCAGTCGGGCGACGTTATTCACATCACGATCGAGCCCATCGGAACTTTAACCAACACGGTGGCCTGACAAAAGGAAAAGCTGCATGGATTGTCATGCAGCTTTTCCTTAAAATGATAGAAGTATTGCTTACGAATGCCCCAGCCTGGGAATAAAGGCGTAAATCACGCAGCGAACCACGCCTACCAGCTTGCTCACCATGGAGTCGTCGTTATCTTCGCTGGCTTCGCTTTCAAAGAATGCCGCCGGCCCTACTTGCAGGATCCGTGCATTCAAAGTGACAATATCGGATGCCGGCGTGCCGGTACTGGTATTCCTGATAAGCCCGGCATGTTTTACCTGAACAGCCGCTTTCGCCTTTGCCGCAGGCTTCAATTTTTTTGAAACAGCCTTTTCATTTACACATTCCTTACCGGATTGCAACTTTCTGTGCGCTACAAACATATTGTGCACGTAGCCCGTTGCGCTGGCTTGCAGGCTAACAAGGACGAGTAATATAAAGAGTCTGAGTGTTTTCATGGCTTGTTTCAATCGTTAAGAATCCCGGACGAAACCGGATGGATTTATGTGTAACTAATTGACTTTACAAATATATATGTTTCATTAGGTATCTTGCAATACATAGTACCTTGTTTTTAACATTTTTTTGAAATTTTTTCAGCGCCGCATGAGGTACCGTAGTTAGCCGGATAACAGATGTAAAAGTAATGCAAAAGGTTGCTCGTGATACTTTAAAAAAGACGAACTGTTGAAATTTCCCGTTGAACAGTAGCAGGTTACGGATAAAATGCGGAGCGCCGACGAGAAAATTCTCGTCGGCGCTCCGGCTGGTATCGGCCCTTTCTTATTTTTCGCGGAAGAAAATTGTGATCGGAACTCCGGAAAAGTCGAAGTTCTCGCGCAAACGATTTTCGAGATAGCGCAAATAAGGCTCCTTCACGTGCTTCGGATGGCTGCTGAAAAACACGAAGGTAGGCGACGGCGTCGGCAACTGGATCATGTATTTGATGTTGATATACTTGCCGCGATAAGCCGGTGGCGGATATTTTTCGATCTCGGCCTGCATTACCTCGTTCAGTTTCGATGTGGAGATTTTTTTGGTTTTGTTCTGATAAACCTCCATCGCCTTTTCCATTACCTGATGGATGCGCTGCTTCTCCGCCACCGAAGCGAATATGATCGGCATATAATTCATCGGTGCGAGTTTTTCCAGCAGCGCCTTTTTATACTGGTCGGCCGTTTTGGAGTCCTTTTCGATCAGGTCCCATTTGTTGACCATAATTACAATGCCTTTCTTCGCTTTGTCGGCCTGACCGATAATATTCAGATCCTGACCTTCCAGCCCCAACGTGGCGTCGAGCAGAATAATGCAGACATCTGATTCTTCCATCGCCTTCATCGAACGGAGCGTTGAATAGAACTCGATATCTTCCTTCACCCGCGATTTACGGCGGATTCCGGCGGTGTCGGTCAGGATAAATTCCATTCCGAACGCCTTGTAATGCGTGTGTATCGCGTCGCGCGTGGTGCCGGCGATATTCGTTACAATGCTGCGGTCAGTTCCGGTAAGTACATTCAGGAATGACGATTTACCGACATTCGGCCGCCCCATGATCGCGATGCGGGGGATGCCTTCCTCGGGGTTTTCGACGCCCGGCGTTTCGAAATGCTGGATTACTTTGTCGAGCAGTTCGCCCGTCCCGAAACCAGTTTGAGCGGAAATAGGGAAAATTTCATCTCCCAAACCCAATTCATAAAATTCTCCCGCAGATTGATAACGGTCGGTCGTTTCGGCCTTGTTGGCTACGAGGTACACCGGCTTGTTGTAGCGGCGGAGGACATTTGCGAAGTCCTTATCGAGGTCGGTGAGGCCGGTCATGGTGTCGACCATAAAGAGTACTACCGTGGATTCTTCGATCGCGAGCTCTACCTGGTCGCGGATAGCCCCTTCAAAAATATCTTCGGAGCCTACCACATAGCCTCCCGTGTCGATTACCGTGAAATATTGGTCGGTCCATTCGCCGTAACCATAATGCCTGTCGCGTGTTACGCCGCTCTGGTTGTCCATGATGGCCTTCCGGCTTTCGGTAAGGCGGTTGAACAAAGTGGATTTGCCCACATTCGGACGACCAACAATCGAGATTACATTTGCCATTTTTCTTACTATTAATATGATCCGGGCAGGTACCGGACCTGCCCTTCATTCGTTTTATTTAAAATTTATTCCTGATATCCCAACTGGCGGAGCTTGTTTTCCTTGCTTCGCCAATCCGGTTCTACTTTTACGTGCTGTTCGAGGAAGACTTTTTTGCCAAAGAAATCTTCCAGATCCTGGCGGGCCTGGATACCGACTTTCTTTAACATTTCCCCCTTTTCACCAATGATGATCCCTTTCTGGCTCTTTCGTTCGACCAGAATTTCCGCGCGGATCACAATGATGTCGTCCTTGTCCTTGAATTCGGTGATTACGACTTCGGAGCTGTATGGAATCTCCTGGCGGTAATTCAGGAAGATTTTTTCGCGGATGATTTCGGAAGCAAAGAAACGCTCGGGCTTATCGGTAAGTTCATCCTCGTCGAAATACGGCGGATGGAACGGCAGGCGCGTCACGATCGCGTCGAACAATGTGCCGATGTTCGCTTGTTCCAAAGCGGATATAGGCACAATGGCTGCTGGATGGACCTCGTTTTCCCATTCCTCCATTTTCTGCTTCACCTGCTCGTCATTCGACAGGTCGATTTTGTTGAGGACCAGCACAACGGGCGCTTCGGTCCGTTTCAAAAGTGGTAACACCTCATGCTCGGCGGCTTTTTCCCCTATTTCAACCACAAACAGCACTACATCCGCATCTTCCAGGGAACCTTTCACGAAGGTCATCATCGAATCGTGCAATTTATACGATGGCTTGATCACCCCCGGCGTGTCGGAATACACCAGTTGAAAAGGGATGCCTTCGTGCTTTCCATTCAAAATCCCTATGATGCGGTGACGCGTAGTTTGGGCCTTGGAGGTGATGATCGACATCCTTTCTCCGACCAGCACGTTCATCAGCGTCGATTTCCCGACGTTGGGCTTTCCGATAATACTTACAAACCCGGCCCGGTGATTGCGTAATGCGGTATTGCTATTTTCGGCTTTTTCTTCCATAAAAATTACTTCTTCACTTTTTTCAGCTTCCCAAAAACCTGGCACCTAGGGTGTTACCGTCAGCCGGTCGTCCAGCATGCGGTTCGAATACTGCTGGATAAATGCCTTTACCTGCAATTCCATAGGTCCCTGGACCTCCGGAATCCGGCCCGCAAGGTTATTTTTCAAAAGCTTGTCTTCCTGATATTTATACAAACCTACGGTTTTCCGGCCATCAAATTGCAATACGTACGGCCCGTTGAACCATTGATATACCCCGTCATAATTGACAGCAAAGTTGATCGGAGGGTTCCCGAAAACATTTTTCCCAAAGCCGAAATACGGTTTATCGTAATGCAGATACCCTAAAACAGACGGCATAATGTCGATCTGCTGAACAAGTTTCGTACTATCGGTCCCGGTCATAGAAGCGTCCCCCGGCGCATAAAAAAGAATGGGTATCGAGAAATTCCCGACGGACGTCTGGTATTGAGGATAATGCGCAAAGGTAGCGGCATGGTCGGCTGTGATTACAAATAATGTATTGTTGAACCACGGTTTGTTTTTCACCGAATCAAAAAACCTGCGCAGGGCGTTATCGGTATACCCCATTGTTTCATAAATCGGTAAAGGGCCTTTCGGAAACCTGCCTTTATAACGCTCGGGAATCTGGAACGGGTCGTGGGAGGAAACCGTAAACAGGGTACTCATGAACGGCTGTTGAAACGTGTCCAGCTTTTTGGACCAGAATTGCATGAATTCCTCGTCCCAGATCCCCCAGATACCATCGTAATCCGCATCGTTGTTATACTCGTTTTTGCCGAAATAATCCCTGATACCGATCAGGTTGGTGAATGCTTTAAAACCCATCGACCCGTTCGGCGCACCGTGAAAAAACGACGTGTGGTAACCTTTCGATTGCAGCATTCCGGGCAGGCTGGGAAGCTTGTTATCGGTGTAACGCGTCAGGACGAACGGCTCCATAATTCCCGGGATGCCCGTCAACACGGAAGGAATCGCTTCGATGGACTTCGCACCATTGGCAAAAGAATGCCAGTATACCTTGCTATGGCGCATCAGCGAATCTACGAATGGCGTGTAGCCCTTGTAAGTCCCATTTTCGAGCTCCCTGTTATAGGTCCCTACCATTTCCTTCCCGAAACTTTCCCAGATCAGGATCACCACGTTTTTCGGACGGAATGCAGGCAGATCCGGCCCGGGTACGTGAATGGGCGAATAAATGGCATTCATTTCTGCCTCCGATCTGAAATAATCGGCCCGCTGGTAATCCGACCTTTTTAATGTTTTGAAAATGCAAAATGGCGTATTCAGGACGATAAACATCTCCTTCGGCTTGTTGACGTACTCTCCGGCATTGCTTAGCGTGATCGGCCGGGTACTATGCCGGAAACCGCCCTTTACCCCTCCGATAAACAGAAAAACCGCAACGGTCATCACTACACTGTGGATCAGAAATACCTGCCAGGCGGGGCGCAGCGGCTTCGGACCGACCTGCCAGCGACGTGTCAGATACACGACCAGCACAACCAACCAAACCCAGATCAGCGCAACGTACCAATAATGCACCAGGAATCCGCCAAACAGTTTATGCATGTTGTTTTCGTGCGAAAATTCCTGCAATACCGACCACGTGCTTCTTTTGATGGTAAATCGGTAATAGATGAAATCGGCGCAGTTGGCCAGCAGGGCAATGCTGTTGGTAATGATAAAAAGGTAATCCAGGAACCTTTGGAATAGCGGGCGGTACTTGAATGTAAAAGGAATGAGTGTCAGGAAAACATAGAGGATATTCGTGTAGAGTACTGCCACGAGGTCAAAGCGGATACCGCCAAGAAATAATCGCGGCGCGAGGGCCAGGCCTACTTCGGGAAAAAACGACTGATTGAACAGATAAAAGAGAACGCGGCAAATACTAAATAAAATCATGATGCCGAGCAGCCTGATCAACAGCACCTGATGAATGCGCCATCCGAAACCGGATACGCCTGTGTATGAACTCATAAAATTGGTGTCAGTATGTTAGAGGCAAACTTTTTTTAAAAAGTTTTCGCAAAAATAGTTGTTTTCTCCAAAACTTTTGTTGTATGTTTGCACTCCAATTCAACAACACCGCGGGATGGAGCAGTTGGTAGCTCGTTGGGCTCATAACCCAAAGGTCGCTGGTTCGAGTCCAGCTCCCGCTACAAAGCAAAAGCCACTTTCGAAAGAAGGTGGCTTTTTACATTCACGACTCTCCGAAACAAAATGTGCAAGCGGAAATTTTGTTTCCCATCGGTCGTCCGGAAATAAGCATCGGCTTCACGCCCCGTAATTCATAACCTTCGGCGGATTAAATCAACACAAGTTTATTGAAGCCGTACGGCTATCATTATCAGCCCCTTCGCGGCAGTGTTCATAGCCTGCGGGAAAAATTTATTTGCTATCGGTGACATATTGTTTTACGCTTCTGGCGTTATCTTTGAAAAAAATTATGAATAAATAATAAATTTATTCTACAATTATATACAACTACACCTACAATGTTGTATCTTGCCACCGATTTCTTCATGATGCCATGCTTTATGACTATGACCAACCCTTATTTCTCCGGCTTCGAACATAGTGCAGCGCAGATCCGCCGTTTTCTGCAAACGCATAAAACATTTACCCTTCTGCTGTCGGAAGGACGCATCGTTCATCATGAGGCGGAAGACGCCGCCCGTTTCAGGACCTGGCTCCTTACACATCAGATCGAGGACGTGCGCGAGTCGTTTACGAAATACTATTCCGCCTATAATCTGATGTCGGCCTGACCGCCGGACGCCCCATCTGTCAAACGGGTGCGCCGCACGGGCAGTGCAACGCGGGTTTTTGTGCCCGTATTCTCACAGTTGGGCATTTCTGCACGCCCGTTTAAAATAAATGTCTTATGTTTGAATACTTGTTTCACAAGGGTAAAGACATATGACACATTACTTCTCCTGGCTTAAAAATCCCGACAACAGACTCAAACTGCTCATACTGGCGTTCGTCATCACCCTTTTCCCGTTTGTAGCGGTTTCGTTTTTTGCATTTCCCACCACCGACGATTATTGCCACACACTGGCCGTAAAAGAAATGGGTTACTGGGGTTATCAGGTACATTACTGGAAAACATGGTCGGGCCGGTACATCGGCACACTCATTTCGGCCACCCAGCCGCTCGCCTATGATTCCTACCTGGGCTACAAGCTGGCACCCATTGTGCTGATATTGCTTTATGTGCATGCATCCTTAAAATTCGCCGGCGCCATTACCGGCGATAAGCTGGCCAAATGGCAGACCTACCTGCTTGCCTTTCTGCTCGTTTTCGTACTGATCGCCGAATTACCGGTTGTTTCGGGCTATTTTTACTGGTATACAGGCTATTATTACACTGTCGCGGACATCGGCACGCTTTATTTGCTGGCCTATTTGTTCCGAAACTATTCCAAGCTTTCCTCCCGCAACATCGTCGTGCTTGCATTGGGTATTATCCTGCTTGTAGGTATGAACGAGTACACGCTCGTGTGGCTGGTGGTCCTTTCCGGCGCATTGTTTTTCTTCGGCAGTGTGGTTACCCGAAAGTTGCAGGTGAAATATCTGGTACTGAGCGCCGTGGCATTGGTATTCGGCGTGCTGTCGGTTACGGCTCCCGGCAATGCGGCACGGGCGGAATCGGGCCTTTATCCCACGCCATTGAAGTACAACCTGCTATTCTCCATTAAAAACAGCCTGGCCTGGCAGATCCACAATTTTGCCAAAATAGCACCTGCATTGTGTGTGCTCGCATTGGTGCTGATCCCGATTGCCTGCCAGCTTTTCAAAAACAAGGGAGACTTTAAATTCCTCCGCGCACATCCGGCGCTTTCCATATTGGTTTTCGTGGGTTGCCTGTACCTCAGCTATTTTCCCTCGTACTGGTCCATTGCGGAGCCTCCCAATCTGCGGGGACAATGCGTGATCACGTTCTGGACACTCATCGGCTGGACGTACAATGTGTTCGTGCTGACGTTCTGGGCGCTCGAAAAAGGCTATATGAAGCCAGTCGAACCGGGCAAGCCCGTAGCTTGGGTTGTCGGGTTGTATTTTTTCTTCCTCTTCACGGGTAATTTCAATTACCGCTCGGCCTGGTCGGATTTGCTGACGGGCCGCGCGGCGCGGTTCAACAAGGAAATGCACGAACGTACCGCACTCGTTCTGAATACCCGGGAAGAGCAGGTTTATGTGCCCAAATTGAAAAACGTACCTTACACGATCCTGATCGTCAACGACGAAACCGATCCTGCGTGGGCGTCAGTGGAAGTGAATAACGGCTGTGCGGAGTGGTTTTTCAAGAAGAAGTTTTTCTATAAATAGCTTTGTTAACAGACTATTTCTGAAAAAAATACAGAAATTTTGACTTGATTGATTTTTTTATCTACCTTTGCAAGCCAAAATTACGGGTAGACAGAGATTTATATCGCAATAATTTGATACTGAGATGAAACGTACCTTTCAACCATCGAATCGCAAGAGGAGAAACAAGCACGGGTTCCGTGAAAGAATGTCCACGGCAAACGGGCGCAAAGTAATCGCCGGCCGTCGTAAAAAAGGCCGTTGGAAATTGACTGTTTCTGACGAAAAACGTCACAAGCAATAAGCGAAGCCTGAAGGTTTGAGTAGAGGACGCCTGTCTCTCATAGTCTGATAAGTTTGAAGAACATCGAGCTTATCAGACATTTTTTTCTACAAGAACTTGAAACAAACATTTGGTAAGAGCGAGCGATTGTGCAACCTCCGTATCATCGGCAGGCTTTTCAAAAAAGGCAGTCCGGAGGTTCAAACGTTCTACCTTTTTCCGTTCAGGGTGCTGTACATGTACGCCCCCGAAATGCCCCCCTCCCCTTCCGCAAGTCCTTTTTTCCGTTTCCAAAAGACATTTCAAGAAAGCGGTCGACCGCAATCTGATCAGACGCCGCTGCCGCGAAGCCTACCGGCTCCATAAATCGGCACTTGCCGCATTACCCGCCGAAACGCGCCCTTCCTACATTGCTTTTTTGTATCTTGCAAAAGAAATAACTTCCTACGACGTTATTGAAACGGCCATGAAGCAGTCGCTCAAAAAGCTCGAAAAACTGCCGCCAGCCTTTCTCAAAGAACAATCCAATTCCTGAACATAGATGAAAAAGTATCTTCGTTCCATTCTGCTGGCCGCTCCCGTAGTGGGCGGGCTTGCATTCGTTTCGTTCCGCCAGGACGACCGCCTTTTCGAAATCGCGCGAAATCTGGACATCTATGCGACGCTTTTCAAGGAGTTGAACGCCTATTATGTCGATGAGATCAACCCTAACCTGCTGATTAAAACCAGCATCGACAATATGCTCCGCTCGCTGGACCCGTACACCGTGTACTATGCCGAGGACGACATCGAAGACTACATGACCATGACCACAGGCAAATACAACGGCATTGGTGCGATGGTCAACTCCGCCGATGGCAAGCATACCGTGATGATGGTATATGAAGACACACCCGCGCAGAAGGCTGGCCTGCAACTCGGCGACGAAATTACCAAGATCAACGGCATCGATCTCTCGACGCGTGAGGATTTCGATACCGGGAAACTGCTGAAAGGCCAGACACAGACGGCCGTTATCCTGACTGTAAAACGCTACGGTATCACCAAACCCCTCGAAATCAAACTTAACCGCGATATCGTAAAGGTCACGAATGTGCCCTATTACGGCATGCTGAACGAGGATGTCGGATATATCGATCTGAAAGACTTTACCGCAACCGCCTCCCGCGAGGTTCGCAATGCATTCCAGGAATTGAAGGGCAAGGGTATGAAGAACGTTGTGCTCGACCTTCGCGATAACCCGGGCGGCTTGTTGAATATGGCCATTGAAATTTCCAATATATTTATTCCAAAAGGCGAAGAAGTAGTTTCTACCAAGGGAAAAGTAAGCGAATGGAACAAGACCTACACCGCCTATAATCCGGCGCTCGATACCGAAATCCCCGTAGTTGTTTTAACCAACAACCGAAGCGCCTCGGCGGCGGAGATCGTCTCCGGCGTGATCCAGGATTACGACCGCGGTGTACTGATCGGCCAGCGCACCTACGGAAAGGGCCTGGTCCAAACCACGCGTGACCTGTCATTTAATACCAAAATGAAGATCACTACCGCCAAATATTACATTCCGAGCGGCCGGTGTATCCAGGCGATCGATTACAGTCACCGCAACGACGATGGCAGCGTGGGCAAAATTCCCGATTCGCTTATGACCGAGTTCAAAACCCGAAATGGCCGTTCGGTGTTCGATGGCGGCGGTATTTTACCGGATATCGTTACCGAAAAGGAGAATTTCTCGCCATTGGCCGTATCGCTGGGCCGCAACCGGCTGTTCTTCGATTACGCGGTGAAATACCATTTCGAACACCCGACTATCAAACCGGCCAAAGAATTTCACCTGACCGACGCCGAATATGCCGCATTTACCAAATGGCTCGGCGACAAGGAATACGACTACACGACCCAGGTGGAGCGCGACCTGAACGATCTGGAAGCATCGGCGAAGAAGGAAAAATCGTTGGAAGTGATCGAGGATCAGCTCAAAGCGCTAAAATCAAAGCTTTCACATAGCAAAGACAACGACCTGCAAATCTTCAAACCCGAGATCAAAAAAATCCTCGAAGAAGAGATTATCAAACATTATTATCTGGAAAAAGGCATGCGGGAAGCTTCGTTCAATGAAGATCCCGAAATAAAAGCCGCGCTGGCGCTGTTTAAGGACCCTGCGCGTTACAACCAGATTTTGAAGAAGAAATAATACCACCCGGAGGCTGTATCAAAAGAGCAAAATCACACTTCGCAGTTACCTTCGGCTACGCTCGGGGTGACGGATTAACCGCTTTTGATACACCTCCTTTTGCTTTTATATGCTCCTACTCAGTATCGACACCTCGATCCGCGGATGCTCGGTGGCCATTCACAACGATTCCGGCCTGCTGGCGGCCTATGATCTTTTTACCGATAAATCCTCCTCCGCGATGCTTACAACGCTCATGCGCGACAGCGTGGCGCACGCGGGATACCAGTTGCCGGACATCGATGCGATAGTGGTCGCCAAAGGTCCCGGCTCGTACACGGGCCTGCGCGTGGGCGTGTCTACGGCCAAGGGCCTCTGCTATGCGCTCGACAAGCCCCTGATCGCCATCAACACTCTGCAGGCCATGGCTTTGCAGCTGGCGCCGTTCTACCCGGGCCATTTGTTCTGCCCGATGATCGACGCACGGCGAATGGAAGTTTATGCGGCGGTGCTCGATGAAAACAATGCATTCGTACAGCAAACGCAGGCGGTAATTATAAACGATTCTTCGTTTCGGGACTTGCTTGGGGATCAAAAAGTGGTGTTCTTCGGTGACGGCGCCGCCAAATGCCGGCCGGTACTGGAGCCGTACCCCAATGCCGTCTTCCCTTCGGCGGATATCAAACCATCCGCACGGACCGTCGGCCAACTGGGCGCAATTGCATTCGCGAACGGGCAATTCGAGGACGTGGCGGCTTTTGAACCTTACTATCTGAAAGATTTCATGTCTCACGCTCCCAGAAAAGCGGGCGCGCTTGTACAATAACCTGCGGATTTCGGGTGATTTCTACAAACAATCGTCCGCTTTTTGTTGTTAGCCTTTTGTAAATGGATTTTTAGGATGGAAACTGACGAAATAGTAAACCGGGTCGCAGCCAGCGGCATTGTCTCGCTGGACCTTGAAGAACTGTATCACCCCGGTGAACGCATTGTTTACGACATTAAAGACAACCTCTGGCAGGGTATGATCCTGCGCGAAAAGGATTTCAGGGATTTTCTCAAATCGCACGACTGGTCGCAGTACGAGGGCAAGAACGTCGCGATTATCTGCTCGGAAGACGCCATCGTGCCGACCTGGGCATACATGCTCCTCGCGGTACATCTCGAACCTTATGCGAACGCATTCGTTTTCGGTGATTTGACTGCGTTGGAGGATAAGCTATTCGCCGACGCCATCGCGAAGCTGAATGCGGATGAATTTGCAGGAAAGCGGGTGGTGGTAAAGGGTTGCAGCAAGGTCAATGTGCCGGTTTCAGCATACGTGGCAGTAAGCAAATTACTGAAACCCGTCGTGCAGAGCCTGATGTTCGGCGAACCCTGCAGCACTGTGCCGCTTTATAAAAAGCCCAAATCTTCGGTTTCCTCTACCGACTGATCGTCGTCTTCGCGGATCAGCTTAAACGACATCCGGTGATAGGAGCATGGTCCGTGCAGCATGATGGCTTTGCGGTGATGGATCGTGGGATAACCCACATTGTGCTCCCAGCCATAATGCGGGAATTGCCGGGAAAGGTTGGCCATCAACTCGTCCCGGTAATTTTTGGCCAGAACCGAAGCAGCCGCGATTGACAGGTAGTGCGCGTCGCCTTTGATGATGCACGTATGCGGGATCATCGGGTAAGGCGTAAAACGGTTGCCGTCGACGAGCAGATGCTCGGGACGTACCCGTAGCTTATCCACCGCCCGGTGCATGGCGAGGAAACTTGCTTTCAGGATATTGATCCGGTCGATTTCCAGGTTATCGACCTCCGCCACCGCCCACGATATCGATTCGCGGATGATTTCCTTTTCCAGTTCCAGGCGTTGTGCCCTGGTAAGCTGCTTGGAATCATTGAGGAACGAGTGCTTATAATCGCGCGGCAGGATTACCGCAGCAGCCACAACCGGCCCGGCCAGGCAACCTCTCCCCACCTCATCCAGTCCTGCCTCGACGGCGTCGAAATTGTAATAAGCTTTCAGCATCAATCTTCCAGAATATTGGCCATGAATGTACTCTTCGTTCCGATCGCCACAAGCAGTAAAGTAACCGCCCAATAGAGATAAACGCGGTAATAATCTTTCACATCCCGCGACAGTACATCGCGCGATTTCACTTTTTCGAGCTGGTCGATCTGTTTGAAAACCGTTTCCAGCGCCGTGTTGTCGGTAGCACGAAAATACTTCCCGTTACCGATTCCCGCAATATTTTTCAACTCTCCTTCATCCATCAAGGCCCCCGCATGGGCGGTGGTATCGGCTTTCGATACATTTTTGGGCCTTCCCACCGAAATGGTGTACACCTTTACACCAAATGCATTCGCCAGCTGGGCCGACGTGGTAGGCCCCAGGTTTCCGGAGGTATTGTCGCCGTCGCTGATCAGGATCGCGACTTTGCTTTCGCCGGGCATATCGCGCATGCGGTTCACGGCTACGGCGAGCGCGCTGCCGATGGCGGTTCCGGGGGTAGGAATAAGGCTCGGGTTCACCTCGTCAAGAAAGCCGTACAACAGCTCGTAGTCGGTCGTCAGCGGGCATAGGGAAACTGCTTCCCCCGCGAAGATGATCAGCCCGATACGGTCCTGCAACCTGCCTTTGATAAACTGCCGCGCCATTTTCTTGGCCGCTTCCAGGCGGTTAGGGCTCAAATCTTTCTCGATCATGGAATCCGAAATATCCAGCAGCAGCATAATATCGATTCCTTCCGAATACTGGTCTTTGCGCTCCGAAACCACCTGCGGCCGGGCCAACGCGACGAGGATCAGGCAAATCGCCAGTCCGACGCAAATGGGTTGCACAAACCGCAACAGCGTGAGCCAGCTCCGGAAGCCGGTTACCAAAGTATAGGTAATCGTAAGCCGCTGCTTATGCTTGCGGTGCAATGCATTCCTGAGCCAGAACAGAAACGGAACCAGCGGCAGCAAATAAAGGAAATAAGGATATACCCATTCGTATGACCTCAATCTACCGTACCCGAACCATTCCAGTGAAAACCAGTTTTCCATGTAATAAACGGGTTAAGCGACTGGACTGTCGAGTACAAACTTCCTTTTGGCCCGGTACAGGCGGGTAGCACCTGTTTTGAGCACTTCGAGGTATACGTCCATGTTCGCGGACCGGCCTTGCCCGTACACAATACTGTCCATGTTCTTCAATGCGTCGGCCAGTTCGTCATCGGGCATATTGTCGATGATCTCACGGGTAGTATATGTGGCAAAGGGTTTCTTTTCCAGTCTTTCAAGGTAGTTTTTCCATATGATGATCGCCTTTTCCGCATCTTTGATATTATTCTTTTCCCTCGCGCTGCGCATAAGGCGGTTAAATGAACGGACGTATTCCAGATGCCTACGCTGCAATTTGAGCAATTGCCATTGTTTATAAATATCCTGCCCGAAAACCCAGTAAATACTCCCCACAACGCCGATAATCAACGCCACCGAGCCAATCAGCATCGAAAAATTGAATTCCCGGCTCAGTGGCACCAGTCGGGTTTCAGCTCTGAGCACAGGTTTCTTCCGCAGGTCAATGTTGTTGCTTTTAATCAAAAGAACAGAATCGGGTGCCGTAAAAACGGCCGTGCAATCCCTTTTTTTGAAACACAAAAACCGGTAGCCCGAGCTTTTGAACTTTGGATACATCGAAGGAAATGAGATGGTAAACCGCGCTGTCGAGTGTGCCGCGGGCATCGGTACTGGATACGAAACTTCGCTTGGATACGAGTTCAAAAGGGGAAAAATCGAATGTACTGTCGGGAAAGAAAATTTCCATGTCAGGCCTGTGCCGGACGCTGAGCGAGAAATACACGGGCTTCCCGACTTCCACACTGTCGGTATGGAAGGCCCCCTTCGGCGTAATGCGTTGCTTTCGTGCGTCTCTCGCAATGCCCGAAAAACAGAGCAAAAAGCACATCGTTACCGAAAAGATTGCCTGAACCCTAGCCATTGGATGGTGCCGTACTTTTGGTGTAACGCCTTACTTTAAACAAATGGATCAGGGCCGGCACATAATCTTCCTGGGTATTGATGGAAATGTAGTCGGCGCGGTTCTGGTGGCAGAGCCGTTGCAACTCGGCGCTGCGTTTGCCGAACCGGTTGGCCATTTCCTCGCGGTATTGCCTCGACGACGTGTTCACCCAGACGGTCGTTTTCTTCTCCGCGTCATAGAGCGGGATAATCCCCAATCCCGGCAGGTTCACCTCCCGCGAGTCGTACAAATGAATCACGATCAGATCGTGCTTGCGGGCCAGTGCTTTGAGGTTATGCTGGTAATTGTTGTCGATAAAATCGGAGATCAGGAAGATCAGGCTCCGGCGCCGGAGCACGTTCAACGCGATCAGGATCGCCTCTGCAATATTGGTTTTGGTGGATTCGGGAACCAGCTTGTAAAGCTCCGAGATGAGGCCATAGCCATGCTTCATACCGTCGGACGGACGGATATACCGTTCGTTTTTATCCGAAAAACAAAGCAAACCTACCCGCGTCGCCTCCTGAATGGCCGAAAGGGTAAGTACCCCGCATATTTCCTTCGCGATATCGATTTTCAACCTTTTGATTTCCCCTACTTGCTGCGACGCGCTCACGTCTAGCATGAAGAAAGCCGTCTGCTCCTTATCCTCCTTGAAAATCTTGACAAATGTACCGTGGCCTTTGGCAGATGTGTTCCAGTCGATCGCCCGCACGTCGTCGCCATACTGGTACAACCGCAGGTCGTCGAATTCCAGGCCGGACCCTTTGAATACCGAATGGAAATTGCCGTGACGCTCGCTGGTCACTGCTTTCCGCATCCGGATTTCATACTTCCTTAATTTTCCCAGAAACTGCTCAAACATAAGTTTTGCAAAAAAATTACCACCTTTGTCGTCTGGTGTACCTCAAACAAAGATAGGTATTTTGATAGTAAGCTACGCCCTACCATGAAATTCACGACCGGCATAACCCTTCGGGCGACCCTTCTGGCGCTTCTGACCTTGCTTCTTTCGGCCTGTTCCGAAGAGGAGAAGCCGCCCAAAGGCACCATTCCTGCCGAAAAGATGGCCGATATCCTGACGGACATACACCTCGCGGAATCGCGTGTGAACCGTTTACAGCTAAAATCTCTCGACTCTTCGCTAATGATTTTCAACCGTTTGAAAACAGATATCTGGAAAAAACACAAGGTTGATACAACGGCGTACCGTGAAAGCTACTCTTATTATATGAGCCATCCGGAGCAGATGACCGCCATTTACGAAAAAGTGAACAAGAAAATTGAGGTTAGGGAGAAAAGTAATAATATTAAGCTCTGATTTTTTCGTATCGCGCTCTATACGACACATTTAACTTCTAAACTGGACAATTTCTGTGAACGATTGCATTGTAGTTATTCCCACCTACAACGAACTTGAAAATGTTGAAGCCATCATTCGGAAAGTATTTAGCCTGCCGCATCCGTTTGATTTATTGATCATCGACGACGGGTCGCCGGATGGCACCGCAGCGGTTGTCAAGGAGTTAATGAAAGAATTCAGCGGCCTGCATCTCGTCGAAAGAAAGGGGAAACTGGGCCTTGGTACGGCTTACATCCACGGTTTCAAATGGGCGCTCGAAAAAGGCTACAATTATATTTTCGAAATGGATGCCGACTTTTCGCATCCGCCGGATGATCTGGTTCGGTTGTACAACGCCTGTGCCAACGAAGGGCACGACGTGGCGATTGGCTCCCGGTATATTACAGGTGTGAATGTGGTCAACTGGCCGATCAACCGCGTTCTGATGTCCTATTTCGCAGGATATTATGTGCGGATGATCACCGGAATGCCGATTATGGACCCCACGGCCGGCTTCATTTGCTACACAGCCAAGGTGCTGAACACGATCGATCTGGACAATATCCGCTTTATCGGCTACGCATTCCAGATCGAGATGAAGTTCAACTCGTGGAAGTACGGTTTCAGCATTACCGAGGTGCCTATCATCTTTACCGACCGCACCAAAGGCGCCTCAAAAATGTCGAAAGGCATTTTCAAGGAAGCCATTTTTGGCGTGATCACGTTGAAAATCAACAGTTTATTCAAAAGATATATCCCTAAGCATTCAGCTCAGAAATTGCCAGCCAGCTCATAAGGCCGGTCGAAATTTCGAGTGCGCTTTCGTCGATATCGAAGGTAGGTGTATGCACGCCGGAAACGATTCCGCGTGCCTCGTTCCGCGTTCCAAGGCGGTAGAAGCAGGAATCGACCACCTGCGAGTAAAATGCGAAATCTTCGCCGGCCATCCATAGGTCGAGGTCGATCACGTTTTCGGCGCCCATATAGCCAACGGCGGCTGTTCTGGTGCGACGGGTAAGTTCGGGGTGGTTTTTCAGAAATGGATAGCCTTTCACGATTTCAAACTCGCAGCTTCCGCCCATTCCTTCCGCAATGCTTTCGGCCATTTTCTTCATGCGGCGCAGGCCGTCTTCACGCCATTCTTCGTCCATGCAGCGCCACGTTCCCTGGATCGTCACTTCGTTGGGGATCACATTCGTAACGCCGTCGGCGATAAACCGGCCGAACGACAATACCGATGGGTTCGCCGGGTTGCGGTTGCGGCTGATGATCTGCTGCAATGCTACGATAATGTGGGATGCCATTAAAACCGGATCCACGAGCTGGTGCGGGGCCGCCGCGTGACCGCCTTTGCCTTTCACCGTCAGATACAATTCATCTGTGCTAGCCATATACATGCCTTCGCGGAAACCGATTTTACCGACGGGAATATTCGGTGCCACGTGCTGGCCCATCATGCTCGCAGGCCGCGGGTTTTCCAGAACGCCTTCCTTGATCATGAGCGAAGCCCCGCCGGGCGCCTTTTCCTCGGCTGGTTGGAATACCAATTTAACAGTCCCTTCAAACTCCTCGCGCAATGCATGCAGGATGCGCGCCGTGCCCAGGAGCGACGACGTGTGCACATCGTGCCCGCATGCGTGCATCACGCCCGGGACTTTTGATTTATAAGGAACATCATTCGCTTCGAGGATCGGCAACGCGTCCATATCGGCACGCAGGCCCACGATTTTCTTACCCGGATTGCGTCCTTCGATAATCGCTACCACGCCCGTTCCGGCAATGCCTTCTTCGGGTTGCAAACCGATTGCCGTGAGCTCGGATGCAACGT
This sequence comes from Dyadobacter sp. 676, assembly GCF_040448675.1. NCBI lineage: Bacteria > Pseudomonadati > Bacteroidota > Cytophagia > Cytophagales > Spirosomataceae > Dyadobacter > Dyadobacter sp. 676. Next base: position 3,056,282 of record NZ_CP159289.1, read on the forward strand.
ATTTGGCCGTTTTGAACTCTTCGAATGATAACTCGGGGTTACTATGCAGATGGCGACGGTGGGTAATGATGTCTGCCGACTGATCCTTGGCAAGCGCTTTGATTTTTTCCTGAAGCTGGGACATGATATTGAAATACTACGGGTTGTCTTTACAAAACATTCAAAGGTAATAATAAAAAAATGGCGTGGTATCGTTACCATGCAACAGAAAAACACGTTACCCATTTGCTAAGAACGCGGCCCCGATTGGCTGGTGTTCCGAAGAAAAAAGGTAATTTTGACCGGATATGAATCAATCAGACACGCAAAAATGAATCAACAGGAGTTTTTAGAATCACTGGTTTGCCCACGCACAGGAACCCCTTTAACCATAGCCGAAGACGGCAAGTCACTTAAAAGCGAAGACGGTACGGTCTATGAAATTGGCGACACCGGTATTGTAAACATGCTGTATCCCAAAGAATTGCTTCCCGAAGATGCCCGCGAGCAATACCTGTACGACCAGGCGTTCCTTCGCTATGACCGGGGCGTTTCCTGGGTGTTCGAAACCCTGAACCATTCCGACGAAGCTGCCACCCGCCGCTTTTTTATCGATCTGATGGAGCTGAAACCGGGCATGACGGCCCTCGAAGTAGGCGCCGGAACCGGTAAGGATTCTGCATTGATTCTGGACAAAGTAAGGCCCGGCGGGACTGCCATATTGTCGGACCTTTCGCCTAATATGCTGAAACTGGCGCAGGAAAAACTCTCCGCCGACGATGTAAATGTGCATTATTTCCTCGGAAACGGCTCTTACCTGCCCTTCCCCGACGATACTTTCGACGCCGTGTTCCATTTCGGCGGCATCAACACCTTCTCGGAACGCAAACGTGCGTTCGACGAGCTGACCCGCGTGGTGAAACCGGGTGGAAAAGTGGTGGTAGGCGACGAAAGCGTCGCGCCATGGCTTCGGAATACACCTACTTACGCCACTTTACTGAAAGCGAACCCGCTGTTCCGCGCCGAAGTGCCGCTGGAAGACGTTCCGGCCAATATCGAGAACTTCAAGCTGCATTACGTGTTTGGCAATGCATTTTATGTAATGGAATACCGCGTAACCGCGAAGGCTCCGGAAGTGGATATCGATCTGCCGATCCCGGGTAAAGATTTCGTTGATAACTGGCGCCTGCGTGCTGAAAAAGCAGTCGACTAAGCATTACGCCATTTTTCAATACCAAAATTCAACGTTCCAATGTGGGTTAAAAAAGGAGTTATTTATAAACCTGACGGCTCCATGGCACACAGCCAGAGCCATGCGCAGGTGCCATTTGCTTACAAACACAAAGATTTTTTAAGGATCTATTTCTCGACCAGGGATTCCAGCACACAGTCGCGACCGACATTCATCGATGTAGATTACGACGACCCCAAAAAGATCCTTTACATACACGACAAGCCCGTGCTCGAACTCGGCGGCCCGGGCGAATACGACGAAACCGGCGCCATGCCCGCCTGGTTTGTGGACCGTCCTAACGGCGACATCTGGCTGTATTACACCGGCTGGAACCGCACCTGGAACTCCTACCGGCTGTCTATGGGCCTCGCGGTGAGCCACGATGGCGGCCTGACGTTCAAAAAGATGTTTACCGGCCCGATCATGGACCGCAGCATCGAAAACCCGCTCTGGGCCGCACAGCCTTCCGTACTGATCGACGAGGATGGTACCTGGCGGATGTGGTACATTTCGGGCCATAAATGCGAGTACATTCACGGCTACCCCGAGCCCTACTACCGCGCCCAGTCGGCGACGTCGAAAGATGGCATCCGCTGGCAAATCAGCGACATTCCGACATTGGATTTCGACGATTTCCTGCATGCGGTGGGCCGCCCGAGCGTGTTTAAGGAAGACGGCATTTACAAAATGTACTATTCCTACCGCCATACCCGCAACTACCGTACCGACCGCAACCAGAGCTACCGCCTGGGTTACGCCGAATCGCTCGATGGTACGAACTGGGAACGCAAAGATCACCTGGTAGGCATCGCGAAATCCGAAAATCCGGACGATTTCGACTACGAAATGATCGACTACGCCAACTTCTACCAGCACAACGGCAAGCGTTACCTGCTTTATAACGGTAATGGCTTCGGCGCGGCGGGGTTTGGCTACGCGGTTTGGGAAGATTAATATTCTGAATCAAACTGAGGCCCATCATAGCCTCAGCAACAATGGCGAGATAATTTTGAAGAAATCACCATTAAATGTCACAAACGTGATCGCACAATGAGTACACTTCAGGAGCAGTTCAACCGCGATGGTTATGTCCTTTTGAGAAACTACCTCGACAAGGGCGTCATTAATGAAATATACACCGAAGCCCGCAAGATTTTCGCGACACAGATCAAGCGCGTGACGGGCAAAACCGTCGATATCGACGACCGCGACACCTTCGAGAATGCAATGTTCGAATTCTTCGAAAAGGATTTTGACGGATTTGTCAGCACCGGCAAAACGGTTCAGCATTCTTTTTCGCTGCACCGCCTGGGCGTGGACCCGGTTATCGAGAATCTTTTGAAGGAAATAGGCTTGTCGTCACCCATTATCGGAGCACGCGCGGCGATGCAGTTCAATAGCCGCTTTTTGTCCAAGGACGGCAGCAAGCACTGGAAACTCGATGCGCATCAGGACTGGCGCACCGGCCAGGGTTCACTCGACAGCGCGGTGATCTGGTTCCCGATGGTCGACGCAGGTGCCGACATCGGCGCATTGCAGGTGATCCCGGGCAGCCACAAGATCGGTTTGCAGGAATCGTCCACTTCGGGTTATCAGGGAGGCATTACGGTGGAGTTAAAGGACGAAGATTTTATTCAGACGGAATTCAAAGTCGGCGATATCCTCGTCTTCTCGGCATTCCTGATCCACCAGTCAGGCAACAACATTACGAACAACATCCGCTGGTCGGTGCAGCTCCGTTATAACAACCTCGACGAACCGACTTTCATCGAGCGCGGCTATCCGATGGCGTACATTTACAAACCCGAAACAGAGCTCGTAACCCCAAATTTCCCGACGGTAGAGCAGTTGAAAGAGGTTTTTAGCTAAAATCCGAATGAAACTTTCCGTTTGCGTACCGACGTACAACCACGAGCAATACATTGGTCAAATGCTGGATGGCGCGTTCATGCAGCAGACCAGTTTCGACTTTGAAATTGTAATCGGGGATGACGCTTCCACGGACGCGACACCGGATATTATTCGTGAATATTCTAGAAAAAGGCCCGGAATCATCCGGGCTTTTCTACATTCCGAAAACCAGGGGCCGAAAGAGCCGCGCGAGTTTGCCGGACGAAATAATGTACTGCAATTGCTAAAAGCCTGCAAAGGCGAATATGTTGCGATGTGTGAGGGGGACGATTACTGGACCGACCCGTTAAAACTGCAAAAGCAGGTCGATTTTCTGGACCAGAACCCCGATTTCGCCGTTTGCCATCATAATATGGAGGTCATTTACGAAGACGGCTCTCCACCGCACCTTTTTAATGCTCCCGACCAGAAAGCCGTTTCCACGATTGAGGATTTGCTCGAAGACAAATGGTTTATGGCGACCGCAAGCTGGGTTTACCGCAATCATTTCCTGACGGAAGACTTTGCAGAATGGCATGCCAAGGCGGCGGCGGGCGACTGGGCGATTATGTTCCAGCTTGCAGCAAAAGGCAAAATCGGCTATTTGCCCGACGTCATGGGCGTTTATCGCAAGCATAGCGCGGGCCTGAGCAATGTACACGCATACACGAATTTGAAGTTTTTACAAAACAGAAAGGAGATGTTCCGGAATGTGGACGAATGGCTCGGTGGACGCTATAACGCGACTGTCACCAAGACCCTCCATCGTTACGACGAGCTTCTTGCCGGTCTTGAAAAAATTGGCAGTTCGAATTAATAATCTTTAATTTGTACTGTTTAACACTTAACACATTTATGAAGCTAAGCGTCGTAATACCAGCATATAACGAAGAGGAATCCATTAGCCACACGCTTTTATCTTTACACAATACATTAAATAAATACAATATCCCTCACGAAATCTGCGTCACCAACGATAATTCGAAGGACGGTACATTGCGTGTGCTGGACGAACTTTCGCTTCAAATTCCTACGCTGGTTTATTATACCAATCCCGGCCCGAACGGCTTCGGCTATGCCGTGCGTTACGGTCTGGAACGCTTCAAAGGCGACTGTGTGGCTGTTTTCATGGCCGATATGTCCGACGATCCCGAAGACCTCGTGAAGTTTTACTACAAAATGCTGGAAGGCGATTATGACTGCGTTTTTGGCTCGCGCTGGGAAAAAGGCGGTAAAGTGATCGATTATCCCGTATTGAAAAAGGTCATTAACCGCGTCGCGAACTTCATTGTCCGTATTGTGATGGGTATTAAATACAATGACACCACGAACGCATTCAAACTCTACAAGCGCGAAACAATCGAAGGTATCAAGCCATTTTTGGCTCCTCACTTCAATTTGACCATCGAACTTCCGTTGAAAGCAATCGTACGCGGCTATAATTATGCCGTGGTACCCAATAGCTGGACTAACCGGAAATACGGCGAGTCGAAGCTGAAAATCAAGGAAATGGGGAGCCGGTACTTCTTTATATTGATGTACTGCCTCATCGAAAAATACTTCTCGCAAGGCGACTTTATGAAGAAAACCGCCGCGCCGAAGAAGGAAGTTAGCAGGTAATGCGCCTGGCTGGCCACGCCTGGCCGGCGGCGCCTAGCTGGTCACACTTATTTAATCCATTCCTGGATAAATGTCATTTTGTGGGCGATGTAGGAGATCGCCAGTCCCCACACGAGCGCGCTGGCCGACATCCACAGAAATATCGAGGCTTTCGGCACACGGAATGCAACCGCCAGAATGGGCCCGAAAAGCGGGGTAAACAGTGGCGGGGTCAGGAATGCAATGCCTACAATCCCGAATTTTCGCCAGATATTGACGGCAATGCGGTTGGTTTTCGTGAATTTTTTGGGGGGGAGATTTGCGGTATTTCTGAATGAGGTTACGAATGGCCCCGCCAACGTATGTGAGCACGAACACCGTGAACATCATACCCACAGCCGAACAAAGGGCGGTTTCCCACCAGGTCAGTTTCAATACAACCCCCGCGATCGGCCCTCCGAAGAATTTCAATGTACTGGCAAGCGCAACAGACAGGTATTTCAAGAAGGTGGTTTTCATTTATACTTTAACCTGTATCATTTCAGAAGCAAAACGCCTTGTCGCCTCGTTCGTCTCAACGTAATCCCCGATTGAAGGATTCCCTATGAATGCGATTTTGGCGAGGCTTTCGACAATAACGTCCGAAATATCCAGAAATCCTATCTTATCGTGCAGGAATGCGTCAACGGCGATTTCATTGGCTGCATTGACGATACAAGCCGCATTTCCGCCTTTTTCCAGTGCCTCGTAGGCGATGGCCAGGTTCCGGAAGGTTTCCAGGTCGGGCTTCTCGAAAGTGAGCGACGGATAATCCATGAAATTGAACCGTGGGAAATCGGATTTCAGACGCTGCGGGTAGTATAATGCATATTGAATGGGCAGCTTCATATCCGGCAGGCCCATTTGTGCCTTGATACTGCCGTCTTCGAACTGCACCAGCGAATGGACGATGCTCTGCGGATGCACGATCACGTCTATTTGCGAAGCATTCAAATCGAACAGCCATTTCGCCTCGATCACTTCCAGGCCCTTGTTCATCAGCGTCGCCGAGTCGATGGTGATCTTCGCACCCATGCTCCAGTTCGGGTGTTTGAGCGCCTGCGCCTTCGTTACGTGCGCGAGGAACGCACGGTCTTTACCGCGGAACGGGCCTCCCGACGCCGTCAATATGATCTTTTCAATCGCATTGTCCTGCTCTCCGGCGAGGCATTGAAAAATGGCCGAATGCTCGGAATCTACCGGGTAAATGTTGACTTGATGCTGCTTCGCCAGGGCGGTGATCAGCTCGCCGGCTACCACCAGCGTCTCCTTGTTGGCCAATGCGATGTCCTTTCCGGCTTTGATCGCATGAATGGTCGGCAGAAGCCCCGCGTAGCCCACCATGGCAGTCAGTACCACATCTACATGATCCGATTCCACCACCGAAACCAGCGCCGATGCGCCGCTGTAAACTTTAATATTGAAAGGAAAAAGGGCCGCCTTTACCCTTTCGTAATACTGTTCGTTACAAATGACAACCTCTTCCGGTTTGAATTTCACGGCCTGCTCGATCAACAAGTCCGCATTACCGCCGGCTGTAAGTACCGACACGGAGAAAGTTTCGGGGTTGGCCGCGATCACTTCGAGGGCCTGGGTGCCGATGGAACCGGTCGAACCTAAAATGGCTACTCTTTTTTTCATTGCATTCTCACTGTTAGGTTCGGTCAATTATGGTTCAGCCGGGTTGAGCTCGTCGGCAATCTTGCGGTCGTTGGAGAGGCGTGGCACCTTGTTCTGGCCGCCCAGCTTGCCGTTAGCACGCATATAGTCGATAAACGAGTTCCTGCGCAGCGGCGTCAGTTCGAGGCGGCGCAGGATGCTTCCGGTGATCAGGTCTTTGTAATAAATGTTCAGTTCGGTTAGCCTGCGGTCGAGATCGCTCGCAAATTGCTCCATATCGTTCGGGTGTGTGGCGAATTCGATCAGCCATTCATGATATGGAAGACCGCCATCCGGTGAATTTACCATTGGCGCGACGGTCAATTCGACCACTTCCGTCTCCGGATGCCTTTCCAACGCATATTTCAAAGCTTTTTCAATCTCCTCCCCGATCACATGCTCGCCAAAGGCAGAAATAAAATGCTTGATACGGCCCGTTACCAATACTTTGTAAGGGTCAGTCGAGACAAACTTGACGGTATCGCCCAACGAATAACCCCAAAGTCCTGCATTGTTATTGACAATCACCGCATAATTTTTACCTACTTCCACTTCGCCAACGGATAAGCGGCGCGGGTTCTCGTCGAAGTAGTTTTCTACGGGAATGAATTCGAAAAAAATGCCGGTATCGAGCAAAAGCAGCAGGCCTTCATCGTTTTGCTTGTCCTGATATGCCAGAAAACCTTCCGAAGCCGGGTACAACTCAATGGAGTCGATGCGCTTGCCGATGGATTCGAACAGCTTGGCCCGGTAAGGCTCGAAATTTACACCGCCGTAGATAAATAGCGAGAAATCAGGAAAAACGTCCTTGATTTTCTTGCCTGTCCGTTCGATAATGCGGTCGAAATACATTTGCACCCACGGCGGAATGCCGGAAATGAGCGACATGCGCTGGTCGAGCGTCTCGTCGATGATCTTGTCGAGCTTGGTCTCCCAATCCTCGATGCAGTTGGTTTCGTAGCTCGGCAGCTGGTTCGAGCGCAGGTACGAAGGCACGTGGTGGTTGGAAATACCTGACAGGCGGCCTGTCAGTACCCCTCCGGTGTCTGTCAGTACCGGGCTACCGGAGAGAAAAATCAGCTTATGATCCAGAAATTCAGACCGTTGTGTCTCATCGATATACGTCAAAATGGCATTACGTGCCGAGTCGATGTGATTCGAGATCGAATCCTTCGAAATAGGTATGTACTTGGTGCCGGAAGTAGTGCCTGACGTTTTGGCAAAATACAACGGTTTCCCCGGCCATAAAATATCACTTTCCCCTGATTTTATTTGCTCGACATAAGATTTCAAATCCTCATAATCGCTCACCGGAACAGCCTGCCGGAAGTCGGCATAGCTATGGATATCTTTGAAAAAATGGTCTTTTCCAAACCGCGTGCCAGCCGCTTTCCTTACAAGTTCCATCCTCCACTTTTCCTGGACCTCAACACTGCGCGCGATCCATTCCTGCTGCTGTTTGACAATGTAGCGGGCCAGCGGCCTGCTCAAAATTGATCTGATTCCCATAGTGAAAACAAATGTACGCAGGAATTACAAATTCCATGATTTTAAACCGGTTGGAAACCCGGTTGGAAACCCGCTTGAAAAGCCCCTGGCAACTAGTTTTACGTCCTCCGGAAACCGTATACCGAAATTTTTTAAATGCCTTTGTTTGTGGTTAATAATCTGTAATTTTGCCATCCTGAAATCAAAGTGGGCAAAAGTTTTTAACATTATATATGGGATTGTTTGATTTTTTGACGAGCGATATAGCGATCGATTTGGGTACTGCTAATACTTTGATCATCCATAAAGATACTGTTGTTGTTGATGAGCCGTCGATCATTGCCATGGATAAAACCACGGGCAAAGTGCTGGCGATCGGGCACACGGCAATGCAAATGCACGAGAAGACGAATGAGAATATCAAGACGATCCGCCCGCTGAAAGACGGCGTGATTGCCGACTTTACGGCGGCCGAAATGATGATCCGCGGGATGATCAAGATGATCGATACCGGCAGCCGATTCTTCACCCCTTCGCACCGCATGGTCGTTTGTATTCCTTCGGGAATTACCGAGGTTGAGAAACGTGCGGTAAAAGACTCCTGCGAGCACGCTGGTGCTAAGGAAGTCTACATGGTGCACGAGCCTATCGCAGCAGCAATCGGTATCGGTATCGACATTACGCAGCCGAACGGCGTGATGATCGTCGATATCGGCGGCGGTACCACCGAAATCGCGGTAATCGCATTGTCGGGTATCGTCTGCGAGCAGTCGGTGCGCATTGCGGGCGACGTTTTCACGCGTGACATCGTCGATTACATGCGCCGCGAGCATAACCTGCTGATCGGCGAGCGTTCCGCCGAGCTGATCAAAATGGCGATCGGTTCTGCTTCACCCGAGTTGGAAATCCCGCTCGACGATTACCAGATCCGCGGCCGCGATCTTATGACGGGTATTCCAAAGGAAATCCGCGTCACTTACAGCGAAATCGCTTATTCACTCGATAAATCGATCTCCAAAATAGAAGAGGGTGTCATGAAGGCCCTCGAAATTTCCCCACCGGAGCTCTCCGCGGATATTTTCAAAAACGGTATTTACCTCACGGGCGGCGGCGCGTTGATCCACGGCCTCGACAGGCGAATCGCCCAGAAAACCAAGCTGCCCGTACACATCGCCGACGATCCGTTGAAGGCGGTTGTAAAAGGTACCGGGGAAGTCCTCAAAAACCTCGAACTATACAAGCCCGTACTGATTTCGTAGGATCGGATCGCTCTCAGTTCATCAGCCGGCGTTTGGCGCCTGACGCGCCGCGTCTGAAAAAAATTTCTATTTTTGCGCAACGTGCGCCGGGATTGATGAACTGCGCGTGAACATTTAACCCCATGCTCCAACTCGTTGATTTCGTTGTCCGGAATCGTTTCTTTTTGGTTTTTGTGTTGCTGGAAGTGCTCAGTGTCTGGATGATCGTGCGCAACAACACCTACTGGGGGGGCTACCTATTTCAATACTTCGAATTATTACGTTGCCAAAACGCTCGCGTTTTCGAACTCGGTGCGCGACTATACCAAGCTCGACGAGATCAATGCCGACCTTGCCAGCGAGAACGCGCATTTGCACGCTCTGGTAGCCAGGCTGAGCCAGACGAACACCAGCCAGGCGCCGGCAGGTTATGTGCCCGATTCGGCATTCGCGTCGCGGTTTACGTACACCGTCGCGAAAGTAGTGGACAACGAAACCAACAAGGCGAACAACGTCATCACGATCGACAAAGGCACTGCGCATGGCATCAAGCCGGGTATGGGTGTCATTTCGGCGACGGGTGTAGTCGGTAAGGTGCGGTTCTGTTCCGAGCATTATTCGGTGATCACGTCGATCTTGCATTCGAACTTCATGGTTTCGTCCAAACTCGTACGCAGCAAAGAGATCGGTTATGCGAAATGGGACGGAAAAGATCCCAATTTCATCGATATGATCGATGTTTCGAAGTATACCAAAATCTATAAGGGAGATTCGGCGGTGACGTCGGACCAGAACTCGGTTTTCCCGCCGAACATTATGGTCGGAAAAGTGGAGAGCGTGGCCGTGAATCCCAACCAGACATTCTATAATATCGTCCTGCGCCTCGCGACCGACTTCCGGAACCTGTCTTACGTGTATGTGGTACAAAATCACCAACTTGTAGAACAGGAAAACCTTAAATCCAGAACCATAGAACCGAAAAAATGAGCTTACGCGAAGCCATACAATATTCCCTGATGATCCTGCTTTACCTGTTTTTGCAGATCTTCTTCATGCGGAATATCGTGCTGTTCAACTACGCGTTCAGCTTCATTTACATTGCGGCCATTCTGCTGCTGCCCGCGGATATGGACCGGATGTATATGCTGCTGATCGCGTTCGCCATAGGCTTTATCGTCGATGTTTTTTCCAATACGTTCGGTATGCACGCCTCCGCCACGGTGCTGATCGCCTACATCAGGCCATTCGTGATCCATTATCAAATGAAGTCGCGCGGGGCCGAGCGCGCGGAAGTAGGGATACGTGCGCAAGGGTTCGGGGCATTTGTTTCGTACATTTTCCCGTTGATCCTCGTACACCATTCCATGCTGTTCCTGATGGAGATGAACAACTTTGGAATGATCCTTTATACACTGATCCGCATCGGTGCCAGCACATTGTTCACAACCATCCTCATTATCCTGCTGGAACTCTTCTCCAAACGCTAGCATGACATTTTGGCGTAACCTCCTTTTTGGCTCGGAATTTGATGTAATGACATTGAATTAACGATAGGAGGCGACACCGTTCGGGAGCTAAGTTATCCATCCCGTCTCTTTTTAATTTTATCGTGAAATAAGGGCAGTTAGGGCGCTCCATTCAGCCATTTATCAAATTTTAATTTGTACGAATTGGAGCTGTTATTAATCTTTGTAAATTCAGCATTCCTATGTTAGTTGCCATGTCAGAAACGCTCACGACTAATGAATACACGGACGATCTTCGTTATGAAGTATTTAACCGCGAGTTCATGCCACACATTGATTCCATGTACAACTTCGCCTTCCGACTCACCATGGACGAAGACGATGCGAATGACCTGGTTCAAGACACTTATCTGAAAGCGTTCCGTTTTATATCTTCTTTCGAGCAGGGTACCAATGCGAAAGCGTGGCTTTTCAGGATCCTCAAAAACAGCTTCATCAACGACTACCGTAAAAAAAGTAAAGAACCTTCCAAGGTTGATTATCAGGAAGTGGAAACGACCTATAATTCCGAGGAAGCATCCGATACCACTTATACCGTAGATCTCCGTGCCGATGCTGTACAGGAACTGATCGGCGATGAAGTTGCCAACGCACTCAACGCCCTGCCTGTCGACTTCAGAACGGTCATCATTCTCTGCGACATCGAGGGCTTCACCTACGAAGAGATGGCCAAAATCCTGGACATTCCGATCGGAACGGTGAGGTCCAGACTGCACCGCGCGCGTAACCTCCTGAAAGAAAAACTCAGAAGCTACGCCAGCTCAATGGGATATGATTCATAGGTTGTGAAACTTTTTTTGCAACCTCTTCGGTTATAGGGTACAACTGTACAATATTCCATTATTCTTTTTTCATTTTAACTAATGAATGCATCTTCCACGACGCCTTCTGTAACAGAAGTTGCGCAAAAACAAATGAAGCATACCTGCGAGCATCACGCTGAGTGTATGAAAATCATTCAGGCTATCCTGGATGACGAGGCGACCGAAGCAGAGAAAGACCACTTCCGCGAAAACATGGATAAATGCATCCCTTGTATCGAATCATACCGACTCGAAAAGTGTATTAAGGACTCCCTCAATCACAAAATTGTCAAGAAGCCGTGCCCGGAGAGCATTCTCAATACGATTATTTCAAAAATTAACAGTTAATCTGTTCGAGTGAAAGGTAAGCTTATCATATTTTCTGCCCCTTCCGGATCCGGAAAGACCACCATTGTAAGGCATCTTTTAACAAAATACACACAGCAACTGGCATTTTCTGTCTCGGCATGTACGCGCCCGCGCCGCGATTACGAGGTAGATGGCAGAGATTATTACTTCCTCACCTTGCAGGACTTTCGTCAGAAGATAGCGGATCAGCAGTTTGCGGAATGGGAGGAAGTTTACGCCGGTAACTACTACGGCACGCTCAAATCAGAAATACAGCGCCTTTGGGACGAAGGCAAGCACGTCCTCTTCGATGTGGACGTGAAAGGAGGATTGAAGCTGAAAGAAGCATATGGCGATGCCGCACTCGCCATATTTGTGAAAGTTACCTCCGACGAAGAAATCCAACGCCGCCTCTCGGGCCGCGGCACCGAAACGCCCGAAACGCTTGCCACCCGCCTGGCCAAAGTGCGCTACGAACAGAGTTTCGAGCACGAATTCGACGAAGTCCTTGTCAATGATGAACTGAATGAAACGCTTGCCAAAGCGGAACAACTCGTTCAGGCGTTCATTCAATCCTAAAATTTACTGTGTAATGAAGATCGGCCTGTTTTTCGGATCGTTCAATCCTATTCATGTCGGTCATTTGATCATTGCCAATACGATGGCCACGACCACCGACCTCGAACAGGTCTGGTTTATCGTGAGCCCGCAAAATCCTTTCAAAAAAAACAACAGCCTTCTGCACGAATTCGACCGTTACGACCTCGTGCAACGCGCTATTTCGGACAATGCATTGCTCCGGGCCAGCGACATCGAGTTTCACATGCCCAAGCCGAGCTACACGATCGACACGATCGTTCGTTTGCAGGAGAAATTTCCGCAGCATCAGTTCAAACTGATTATGGGGGAAGATAACCTGGAGCAGTTCCCAAACTGGAAGAATTACGAGAAGATTTTGGAATACACCGGCCTGTATGTTTATCCGAGGCCCAATTCAAAACCGCACGCATTCAGTAACCACGCCGACGTAAAATTCGTGGAAGCGCCGTTACTGGACATTTCGGCCACATTTCTTCGGGCCTGCATTAAAAAAGGCCAGTCGATCCGCTACATGGTGCCCGAGCCGGTGGAGCAGCTGATTAAAATCAAGAAGTTTTATCAATAGAAGGCAGTCGGTCAATTACAACGGCCGGTCCTGATAGGTAATCTCCGAAAGTAATCCCACCGCGTTGAATTTCAACAACACCTTCCGGGCGTCCGACCTTGCTTGCATGTTCTCGCATTGGGGGCCTTTTTCAAGAAAATACACGTAAAATTTGGTATTACGCTCGCCGAGCTGGTGAATATCCGGCCGCCCAAGCAGCTCTCCGATCGTATCGGCGAATTTCCCCCTTCAATTCCTTTTCTACACTCTTAAAATCGCCTTCCAGGCCCTTCCGAACACCGTTACAACCTCCACGATCGCCTCGCCACTTTTTAAGGTCCAGATTGCCTATTTTATCCGGCGCACCCGAACAACCGACAACAACGCCGATCAGCGCGGTCAAAAGAATTTTTATAGATAGTTTCATTGTCCCGATTCGTTCATTCAAAATCAGGGCGAATCTAGCCATACCATGCGAGAATGTCGCTATTTGACTAAATCGCTTTTTCCAAACCAACAACACCCGACCATACTTGACAACGTTTTACAATACCTGACAACACCCGACCACATCATGAAATAACACCTGACCATACTCGACAACGCTTGACAATATCAGACAACACCTGACCACATGATGAAACAACACCTGACCATCTTCCTTTTAACATTCGCGACACTGGCAGCGGCGGCACAAGGCAACGTCCCGCAGCCTGTCGATGGCACCGATTGCTCCAAGCTGTTCTTCAAAGCATTGCTCGAAGAAGACGCCAATGCCATCACCAGCCTCATTTCAAACGACTTTACTGTAACCAACTTCAACGGTCAAACCATCGAAGCCCGCGCATTACAGCAGGCGGTTACGCAGGGCTACATTATCGTCGACTCCGGCATGCTCACAAGTACACGTACGCGCACATACGGGGATGTGGCAGTTGTACAGGGACTTTGGAATGTGAGTGCGAGGATTCAGAACAACAGCTTCAACGGGGACGTCGCCTACACCACCGTATGCGTGCGGGCGGGCGGGAAATGGCGAGTCACGACCGTACAACTGACACCCGCGCAATGAAGCACCGTGTGACTAAACCAGGGCTTTAAATGCAAAGTAAGTCCATAAAAAAGAGAACCGGAACCAGTTCTCTTTTTCGATTATAGTCTAACATTACATTTTAAACATTCATCAGCGATTCGCGGCGGCGCATTTTTCCGGCCGGGATACCGAACATCATCTTGAAGCGGCGGCAGAAATACGCGGTGTCTTTGTAACCCACATCGGAACCGATCGCTCGGATGCTCTTCTTCGACGTGCGGAGCAGGTCCACCGCCTTTTCCATACGCTGGTACTCGATGTAATCCTGCGGGTTGATACCAGTCAGCATTTTGAAATACTGGCCTACATAATCCTCTGAAACGTTCGCTACGTTCGCGAGCACCTTGTTCGACAGATCGCCGCCCAGGTTGTCTTTGATGTAAGCGAAAATGTCGATCAGACGAGGGTCTTTGAAATAAGTACTATTGGTTACCAGCTGCTCGACGAACAGCTTGTTTTTCAGGATATAGCGGATGATCTCGATCACCACTTCCTCGGTCTTGATCTTGATGATCCGGCCCTTTCCGGGCGTATCCAGCATATCTTCCATCAAAATCTGGTTGATAGTCGCCGCAATCTGATCATCGCGTTTGATCAGGAACGGCGGCACATCCAGCGAGGTAAAGAAGTTAACCGTATCAAAGACTTTGGCTTCGAAAGATATCAAACCGAATGAGTTGGGCAACTTTCCGATCAATGCGGGATCGTGGCCGGCTTCGATATAATTATCGCGGTTGGTCATGAATTCCTCGTTCGATACGGTTTTCGCCGTGGCGGTATTACCGTACGTCACTGTGGCATGTTTTCCTCCCGGAATGAAGAGCATATCCCCTTCTTCAACCTTCTGAGGCTCCTCGGAACCGAAGGAAACTTCACCGTCGTACAGAATGGTCAGGGAGTTCTGTACGTCATAGAAATTTTTGATTGTGATGGGCTGTAAAATCCTGATATGACGGGCCTTCACAAATTTCACCCCCAACGACTCAATAATCTTATTATAGTCTTCCATACTTGATATATTTAAGGGTCGTTTTGACCGATTTTTCAAATTTTGTACAAATCTAATAAATTGTACAAAACTAATACAAGTATAGTTTCACAAAAATTTAAAAAAAAAGTGATATTTTCATATTATTTTAATCCAAGATTCAGAACAAAATCGACTTTTGGAACAATTACTAATTATTTAAGAAGCTCCCGGGCGATTACAAGTTTTTGGATTTCGGAGGTACCTTCGTAAATCTGTGTGATTTTAGCATCGCGCATCAGCCTTTCGACGTGGTATTCCTTCACATAACCGTAGCCCCCGTGCACCTGGACGGCTTCCGTTGTCACCCACATAGCCACTTCGGATGCGTACAATTTTGCCATCGCCGCAGCCTGAATGTAGTCCTTTCCTTCGTCTTTCAATCGGGCGGCCTTGTATACAAGTAACCGGGCGGCCTCAATTTTCGTAGCCATTTCGGACAATTTGAACTGAATCGCCTGGTGCTCGGCGATGGGTTTGCCGAAGGTCTTCCGCTCCTTGGAATATTTCAAGGAAAGCTCAAACGCCCCCGCCGCGATCCCCAGCGCCTGCGCCGCGATACCGATACGGCCGCCATTCAGTACGTTCATCGCAAACCTGAACCCGAAGCCATCCTCCCCGATCCGGTTCACCGCGGGCACTTTCACGTCCGAAAACATCAAAGTATTTGTGTCTGAGGCTCTTATGCCCATCTTATCCTCTTTCTTTCCCACCGAAAAGCCGTCCCAGCCCTTTTCGACAATGAATGCGTTGATTCCCTTATGCCGCAACTCTGGGTGTGTCTGCGCTATCACAAGGCACACCGACGACGTGTTCCCGCTCGTGATCCAGTTTTTCGTACCGTTCAATAAATAATGGTCTCCATCCGGCAAGGCGGTCGTATGCTGGGAAGTCGCGTCCGATCCGGCTTCCGGCTCCGACAGGCAGAATGCGCCGATGATCTCACCCGACGCAAGGCGTGTCAGGTATTGCCGCTTTTGCTGCTCCGTACCATACTTTTCAAGCCCCCAGCATACCAGCGAATTGTTCACCGACATGATCACACCCGCGGAAGCGTCTACCTTCGAAATTTCCTCCATTGCGAGCACGTATGCGAGCGTGTCCATGCCCCCACCCCCGTATTCGGGTGCCACCATCATGCCCAGGAAGCCCAATTCGCCCATTTTACGCAACAATGCCGGGTCGAAATGCTGGGCGGTATCGCGCTCGGTTACACCCGGCAATAACTCGGTTTGGGCGAAATCGCGTGCAGCGGTCTGCACCGCCAGGTGCTCTTCGCTAAGGTTGAAATCCATTCCGGTAAGGGGTTGGGAAGCTGACATAGAAGACGTTGATTTTTGAGGATGAAGATTTTCAAAAATAAGATTTATGAAAACAGTATGCAAGCATACAATTTCCTAACCAATTAAAACTTTGGGTTTTGAAGGCCGATTTGAAGAAAAGTTGTCTTAAGTTTGCGCCCTGATCACGACAGATTACACATGCCCGTTCTTACCGTTTTTTACATTAAGCTGCTCATTAACCTTGCATTGACAATCGGAATCATCTGGACCATCAGTCGTTCGGACCTGTTTTCAAAATGGCAGCGGGAAAACGATAAACTGATCCTTACATTAGGCTTTGTGCTTTTCCGGCTCATTCCCTGGATCGGCATTTTCCTGATCGTCAACGAGGAACCGCGGGGCGATATCCCTTTCTTTTTCTACAAAGCCGAAGGCGCCAAGGCTGGTGGCTTCGTGTACCGCGATTTCTGGTCGTACCATGCCCCGCTGTACGCCTACATCATCAGCCTTCCGATATGGATCTGGCACAATGCACGGGCAATCGTTCTCTTTATGGTTTTGATGGAAACCGCCATTCTCTGGCTCACTTACGATACTTACAAAAGCCGCAGCCCGAAAGCGCTGCAACTGGCCGCGATTTACTATATGCTTCCGGCCGCGTTCATGTACATCCTTGTCGACGGGCAGGAAGAAGTGTGGTTCTGGGGGGGCCGCGCTGCTGATCTGGCGCTACACGATCAGGAACAGAAGCAACTACGAAGTGGGTATCGGAGTGCTGTACGCGATGACACTGCTGACAATCAAGGTCACATTCATATTCCTGCTGCCGGCATTGCTGGTGATGGTCAAAAAACCGGTCAAAATGTTACTGGTTATGGCGGCCATCGGCTTACCGGCTGTGGGTTTTCTTTATTGGCAAATCGGTGACCTGTTCCTGATGCCGATCCGGCACACCGAGCAGCTCATGACCCCGAACCTGTTCTCGGTGCTCAGGCCTTTCGTGGAGATCGTCTTTCATGTGGATGAAAAAAATCGACGCTTATCAACTGGTTCGGGCTGCTGTTTACGGTTTTCATCCCTGTTTATATGGCATTCAAAGCCAGGCACCGGCATGTCAGCGAAGTATTGCCGGGTATTTTCATCGCATGTTTCGTGTGCATGATGCTTTTCCAGGCCAGCGCGATGGGTGCGTACGTGATCGCCTACCTGATGGCCGTTCTGTTCGAGATCATCGATATCCGCAAAACTGCCCATGTGGTAGTGCTGCTCGCATTGAACTGGCTTACGGTCGTGCAGCCGTTTGTATGGGTGTATATCAAACAGCCCGCGTACACGTCGCTGAGCATGTTCGCCAATACTTCCTACCTGTTCGAGTACGTGCTGCAAATCCTGAATGTACTTTGCTTCCTATGGATTCTCCGCGAAACTTATCGTAAGGTAGTTCACTCCCAAACTCTGGCAACGGCATGAATATAGTCCTTGCCAAAACCGTCATCAGCGTAGCCGCATTGTTGGTTACCGCCGCATTACTATTCAAAAAGGAGGCTCTGACCGACTGGTTAGAAAAGAAATCTGCAAATGCAGTAATGGCCATAGCATGGGTGCTCCTGCGTCTGCTACCATTCATTGCGGTGTACCTTGTCGCGAACATGGAGCCGACCTCGGATGTGAACGGCTTCTGGGACGAAGGCAGCAAGGCGTCGATGGGCCAGGTCGTGTACCGCGATTTCTGGTCGCCCTACTCGCCCCTTTATGCCTACTTCCTCGGCATTTGGCTGAAAATTTGGTACAATCCGAAAATGATCGTCCTGACAATGGCCGTGATGGACGGCATTGCATTACTTATTTCCTACCATTTTTTCAGGCCATTCCAAACGCGGGGTACATTCCTGTTCCGGGCGCTTGTTTACCTGTTGCTCCCGGGCTCGCTCGTATTGTGCGTTATAGGCGCGCAGGAGGATGTGTGGATGTGGCTTTTCGTGATCTTCGCATATCTCGTACGGGAGCGCACATTGCGTGTGGAATGGTACGCGATCATTCTGGCCATTGGTTTGCTGATGACCAAGGCCATTTTCGTGCTCATCGTGGTGCCTTTGTTTTTACTGGAAAAACAAAAGGTGCGCTTTGTCATTCCCATTGCCATTCTCGGCATTGTCTCGTTGAGCATATTGTACCCGCTCGTCGGACTGGAATTTATGCAGCCCCTCGATGAAGCCAAAACATTACGCGCCCCGAACATTCCATCGGTACTAAATCCGTGGTTTTACAATTCCATCGGTGTTGGCGAGAAGTTCTGGAACTGGATCGGTCTGGTAGTATCGGTTGGGCTCGCCTGCATGGCCGCATGGCGGCTTCGTAATGCCGATTTCCGGGTAATGCTCTCGAAAGTCTGGGTGGTCTTATATGCTACGATGATGATCGTACAACAGAGCGCTTATAGCAATTATATCTTCCTTTTCCTGCTCCCGCTGGTGTTCTATGTGATTGACTGGAAGAACAAAACACAGGTTACGATCCTTTTCGTATTCAATCTGCTTTGCGTCGTGCATCCTTCCTATTGGTGGCGGCTGGGGATGCCTTGCTATATGACGCCTTCGGACACCGCAGCTTCAACCGAATTGCTCATCGATTATGCCATGCAGACCGCCATTGTAATCCTCACCGGCTATTTCATCTGGCTCGCATTCCCCAAAAAGCACGAAGTTTAACATTCTTTAACGGCCTGCATTCCGCCGCGGTTTCTACATTTGGAAATACCCAAAACAGCCCGAATGCAGCCCATAGACCGGCATACCTTACACGAACTACAACTCCTGCCCGAAAACAGCCGAGCGGCCAGCATTCTGGCATTTTACGACCACGCCGGCACACTCGGCGGCGCGGATTACCTGAAAAGCATGATCGGGAAGCCGCGGCAGACTCTCGAAGAAGTCATACGTTTCCAGGACCTCTTAAAAGCCATGGCGATCCGCCCGGCGGCATGGCAGGTCAATATCGCCAGGGCCTATGCCGCTGCGGCGGAAAGTTATTATGCATTGAGCGTAGCGCATTCCATGTCGCAGGATGCTGTCATGCATTGGCTCGACACATGGTGGTATTCCATCCGCAATAAAGCCGAATTCTATCGCATTCAAAGCGGCGTACTGGCCACATTGCGGCTGGTGAGAGCGGTACAATCGACGTTGAGCAACCTTTCGGAAACCATAATCCCGGAGGAAATTTCAGAAGACATTGCCGCATTGCGGGACTTCATCTTCTCCCCCGTCCTATCGCTTTTTCTGAAAAAGAAGGATAGTAAACATTCCAACGGCGCGATCTTTTACCTCGACTATCATTTCCGGATCAGCCACCGGGACAAATTCCGGCATATGCTGGACACGCTTTACCGGCTCGACGCCTGCCTGGCGATTATTAAAACGGCCAAACGGCACGACCTGTCATTCCCGGTTTTTGATACGCGTTCCCAAAACTTCTCCGCAGCAAACGCCTGGCATCCGCTCATTACAGATCCGGTAGCGAATGATCTGGCGTTGACAACCAACCAGCCGGTTTGCATCGTCACCGGCGCGAATACGAGCGGTAAGACCACCTTTCTCAAAACCTGCGGGCTCATTCTTTACCTCGCACACCTGGGTTGGCCCGTACCCGCGAAATCGCTGCATTTGCCGTTTATCGACCGGCTCTTCACCTCGATTCACCTCTCCGACGACCTCGATCAGGGTTTCAGCCATTTTTACAATGAAATGATGCGTATCAAACAAATTTCCGAGGCATTGAGCAACGGAGAAAAGTGTTTTGTGGTTGTGGACGAATTATTCCGTGGTACCAATCAGGAGGATGCCTTGCATTGCTCCCAAACGGTGCTGGATGGCTTTTCGAACTTCGAGGGTTCATATTTTCTCGTTTCGACACACCTGCATGAACTGATCAGGCATTATACCGATCACCCGAAAGTGAGTTTTCGCTGCTTCCGCACACGCATTACCGACCATCAATTCCGAAACACATTTAAAATAGAAGAAGGCGCCGCATTTGAAAAAGTAGGAAGGCTCATCATGGACCAGACCGGCGTGACCGCATTGCTTCAAAACGCAAAAAGGCCCTCACTGGAATGAGAGCCTTTGCTTATGCATTTAAAAGTATCACTCTATCACATCAAAACCGCAGAATGGCACGAGCACGGCCGGTACTTTCACGGTCCCGTCGGGCTGCTGGTTGTTTTCGAGCAATGCGGCCAGGATGCGCGGCAATGCCAGTGCGGAGCCGTTCAGCGTGTGCAGGAGCTGCGTTTTCTTATCGGCGTTCTTGTAGCGCAATTTCAAACGGTTGGCCTGGTAAGTCTCAAAATTTGAAACAGAACTGCATTCCAGCCAGCGCTGCTGCCCGGCCGACCATACTTCGAAATCGTAGGTCAATGCTGAGGTAAAACCCATATCGCCACCGCACAAGCGGAGGATACGGTAAGGCAATTCCAGCTTTTCGAGAAGGCTTTTTACATGGTCAACCATTTCATCGAGCGCTTTGTAAGATTCCTCCGGCTTGTTGATCTGCACGATTTCGACCTTATCAAACTGGTGCAAACGGTTCAGCCCGCGTACATGCGCGCCCCAGCTACCTGCTTCGCGACGGAAGCAGGGCGTAAATGCCACATTTTTCACAGGTAATTCGCTTTCAGCCACGATTATATCGCGGTACAGGTTGGTAACGGGCACTTCCGCAGTTGGAATAAGGTAAAGATCGTCCACGGTCGCGTGGTACATCTGGCCTTCCTTGTCCGGCAACTGCCCCGTAGCGAATCCGGAATCGGCATTCACTACAATCGGTGGCTGCACTTCTGTATAACCCGCATTGCCCGCCTCGTTCAGGAAGAATGCGATCATCGCACGCTGCAAACGGGCGGCTTTTCCTTTGTACACAGGGAAGCCTGCGCCGGTGATCTTGTTACCGAGTTCAAAGTCGATAATCGGGGCCAGGTTACCGCCCAGTTTTTTGATCAAATCCCAATGCGGTAATGCGCCTTCGTGCAATGTCGGCTTGGTACCGGCTTCGAGCACGGTTATGTTGTCGTCGGCGGTGCGGCCTTCGGGAACGCTCTCGTGCGGGAGGTTCGGCAGTTTCACGAGCTCTTGCAGCAAACTCTCCTCGAATGCCTTATGCTGTTCTTCCAATGCTTTGGAACGCTCTTTCAATGCGGTGGTATCGGCCTTGGCGGCTTCCGCCTCGGCTTTCTGGCCGGCTTTCATTAATGCGCCGATTTCCTTGGCTTTGTTGTTGGACGCTGCCAGCACGTCGTCCAGCTCCTGCTGCACCTGGCGACGTTTGCTATCCAGGTCTATAATGCGGTCTACCGCCTGCTCGGCATCTTTGAAATGCTTTTTGGTAAGCCCCGCGATGGTCAACTCGCGGTTTTCGCGGATAAAATTGGTTTGTAACATGAGGCTGTCGGCTGTCGGCTGTCGGCGATCAGCTTTTAATGTTTTTGGTTACTTTGAAATTAAGGCGCTGTGAATATGTCCTTCATTGCATCCTCGTAAAAGAACAGGCGCTCGTTGAGGACGTTCAATGCCTCCGCTTTGTATTTTGAATGGATAAGCAACGAAAGGTTATGCTCCGAAGCGCCGTACGAAATCATTCGTATCGGAATATTTTTCAATGCGTCGAGCACTTTCAGGGCGATTCCTTCCTTGTCGGCACTGAAATTACCTACAATGCAAATGATGTTCTGATCGCGGTCATGTTCCTCTAAATCAGCAAATTCTCGCAATTCGGCGCTGATCTGTTCCAGGTTTTCCGAGTTGTCGATCGTTACAGATACCGATACTTCGGAGGTCGTGATCATATCCACCGGTGTTTTATATTTTTCGAAGATCTCGAACACCCTGCGAAGGAAACCGTAAGCATTCAGCATACGTGTCGAGTGGATGTAGATCGCCGTGATATTGTCTTTCGCGGCAATGGCTTTGATGTCGCGGTCGGAAGTCTGGGTCGCGATGAGCGTACCCGGCGCTTCGGGCTGCATGGTGTTTTTCAAACGGACCGGCACGCCACGCAGTTTCGCGGGCGTAATGGTGCTCGGGTGCAGGATTTTCGCACCGAAGTATGCCAGCTCGGCCGCCTCTTCGAACGTCAGCTCACGGATCGGGAAGGTACGCTTCACAATGCGCGGGTCGTTGTTGTGCATTCCATCGATATCGGTCCAGATCTGGATCTCGTCCGCACGGATGGCCCCGCCGATCAACGACGCGGTGTAGTCGGAACCACCTCTTTTCAGGTTATCCACTTCGTCGCGCGGGTTGCGGCAAATAAAGCCTTGCGTTATGATCGTCTGCTTGTCGGTATATTGGTTCAGAATCGTCACCAATTTCTCTTCGATCGTCGCCAGCTCAGGCTCGCCATCGGCGTCGATGCGCATGAAATCCAATGCAGGCAGCAATACGGAGTTTTCCCCTTTTTCTTCCAGATAAGCCTGGAACATTTTGGTACTCAATATTTCACCCTCCGCAACGAGCTCTTTTTCCTGCTTGATCGTGAAGGGTTTCACGCCTACCAGCGATTTGATGAACCCGAATTCCGAATCGACGATCTGCTGACCTGCCGCCAATGCTTCCGGCGTAGAATACAGTTCTTTGATAAACAGGTCATAATGGTTTTTCAACTCTTCAATCAATGCCGCTGCCTTGGCGTCGTCATACGACTTGGCCGCTTCTCCGATAGCGATCAGCGCATTGGTAGAACCGGACAATGCCGACAAAACCACAATTTTACGATTAGGATCATTGTTGAGGAGTTCGCGGATTGAGTGCATACGCTCAGGCTTCCCTACCGAAGTACCGCCAAATTTCCAGACTTGCATAGTAATTATGAATGATTGAATGATTGAATGACCGAATGATTGAATGATTGAATACTGAACGCGTAATGATTGAATGACCGAATATTTTTTCCAGCAAAAAATTAAGCGTGAATTCTGTCGCTAAACAGTAACACGCCCTATTCAATCATTCAATCATTCAGTCATTCAAAATTAAATTTTTGAGTCCCAGCATCTTGATCGCCGTAATGGCCGCTTCGTCGCCTTTGTTACCGTGCACGCCGCCTGCGCGTTCCAGTGCCTGCTCCATATTGTTAGGCGTGAGTACGCCGAAAATAACGGGTTTGTCGTATTTCAGACTGACGTTTGTAATGCCTTGTGCCACAGCGTGGTTAATGTAGTCGTTGTGCTTGGTTTCGCCCTGGATTACAACGCCTAATGCAATTACGGCGTCGATATCGGCGCGTTGTGCGAACCATTGCGAGCCTATTGTGAGCTCGAAGCTTCCCGGTACATTGCCTCTGACGATGTTCGCCGGCAAGGCCCCGTAGGTCACAAGTGTTTGGTAAGCGCCTTCGAATAGTTTTTCGGTAACCTCGCTGTTCCATTCGGCTACCAGGATCGCGAATTTTTTATGGGTAATATCCGGAAGTCCTTCCGTGGTGAATACGCTCAGGTTTTTATCGGCACTTGACATTGATTTTCAATAGGTTAATTAAAAACAGGTACTATTTAAAATTTCGGATTAAAGGAATAAAAAAAGGATAAAACCGGCGTCGGCTTTATCCTTTTTTCAGAAACAGAATGGTTAACCATTATTTGCCGACCTGTCCCTCTAATAATCCCATGTATTTCTTGGCGTTCACCACTTCCGAGGAAAGCGGGAACTCGTCCACAACACGTTTATAGGTAGCGATCGCGTCGGCAGGCTGGTTAGCCTTCTCCTGAGCGAGCGCCAATTTCATCAGATAAACCGGTGTAAAATATTCGTTCTTCTCATAATCAGCGGCTTTCTGATAGTATGAGATCGCCTCGGCGGGCTGGTTCTTTTCGAGATAGGCGTCGCCGATCAACGACTGAGCGCGTGCATGAATCAACAGATCCGAAGAGCTAAACGATTGCAGACGGCTGATAGCGTCGTCATATTTGCCTTGTTTCAGCAAAGCCACACCCGCGTAGAAGTTCGCGAGGTTGCTGGCGTCGGTTCCCTTGTAGTTGTCAGCGATAGACAAAAGGCCTTCGTTACCACCGGCCCCGTTCAATGCTTTCTGCAATGAATCGGCTTCAAAATCGTAAACGACACTCGCAAGTGCATTCTGGGCGGTACCTTCCTGGCCATCGATATAAAAACGGTAACCGGCAAAGCCGATAATAGCAACCAGAATAGCCCCCCCCAATTCCAAGAACAACCTTACGGTTTTTTAAGAAAAAAACCTCTGCTTTATTGATCTGGCTTGCTAATGCCTCCGGAGATTCGATGATTTCAATCCCGGATTCGCCCGTATTTTTCTTGCTCATATCAATTAATTCGATTTTGGAGTGCAAAGTTATGAAAAACTTGTTAAGTCAAAACAAGTTAGGACACAATTCTTTGTGTTATATATTTCCCGCCAACCATTAATTAACGAAAGGCGAATGGTGACAAATGCATTTCAACTCCTTTGATTTGTACATCAATGCATTAGACCAGCCATAAAAACAAAAGCTGCGCGGCAACCGGGGTCACCGCGCAGCTTTGTAATACATTTATATTAATACAATGGATATTGTTTCATCCACTCGTTCACTTCTGTTTTCACGGCGGCGATCTTCGCATCGTTATCGTGATTAACCAGCACGGTATCTACCAGATCCACGATGCGCTCCATATCCGCTTCAACCAATCCGCGGGTGGTCATCGCTGCAGTCCCTACGCGCATTCCCGACGTTATCATCGGAGATTTGTCGTCGAAAGGCACCATGTTTTTGTTGATGGTGATATCCGCTTTGATCAATGTATTCTCGGCCAGTTTACCTGTCAGGCCCGATTCCACACCGTTTTTAGTGCGCAGGTCGATCAGCATCAGGTGGTTGTCGGTACCGCCAGAGATAATGCGGTAGCCTTTTTCTACAAATGCTTTGGCCATTGCCTGGGCGTTTTTCGCAACCTGGGTTGCATAGTTATAGTATCCTTCGCCTAATGCTTCACCAAACGCAACGGCTTTGGCAGCGATAATGTGCTCCAAAGGTCCGCCTTGTGTGCCGGGAAATACGCCCGAGTCGAGCAATGACGACATGGTACGCAGCTGGCCTTTCGGCGTTTTGATCCCAAACGGGTTTTCGAAATCGTTGCGCATCATGATGACACCGCCACGCGGGCCGCGAAGTGTTTTGTGAGTCGTAGTAGTAACAATGTGGCAGTGATCGAACGGATCTTTCAAAAGACCTTTTGCGATCAGGCCGGCAGGGTGGGAAATGTCAGCCATCAGCAATGCGCCGATTTTGTCGGCCACCGCACGCAGGCGCTCGTAATCCCAATCGCGGCTATACGCCGACGCGCCGCAGATCAAAAGTTTCGGACGCTCTTTCAATGCGGTTTCTTCAACTTTATCCCAGTTAATCAGACCGGTTTCCGCTTCTACACCATAAAATACAGGCTGGAAATATTTACCCGAAATGTTCACAGGAGAACCGTGTGTAAGGTGACCGCCGTGTGCGAGGTTGAAACCCATGATTTTGTCGCCGGGGTTCAGGCAAGCCAGGAAAACGGCCGTATTGGCCTGTGCTCCCGAATGTGGCTGTACGTTAGCCCAGGTAGCACCGAAAAGTTCTTTCAAACGGTCGATCGCGATCTGCTCGATTTCGTCGACAATTTCGCAACCGCCGTAATAGCGCTTGCCCGGAAGGCCCTCCGCATATTTGTTGGTCAACACACTGCCCGACGCCTCCATCACCTGACGCGATGTGAAGTTTTCAGAAGCGATCAGTTCGATACCAGACTCCTGGCGATGTTTTTCTCTGTTAATCAGATCAAAAATGGTGGTGTCACGTTCAACGCTGGTGAGTGTAGACATGGGATTTGTCAGAAAAAATGGTGTGATACTCGTGGAATAAGCCGCAAAAATACAAGCAATTATTTTGGAATAAAATAGGAACACTTACTTTATATTTAAAGTGCCAACCGGCCGATAAGCATCGGGCGGACAAATAGCCCGCAGACGGGCGACAGGCGTAATTTTAAGTGTAAGTTATTTCTTAAATTATTTTAATAATAATTGTTTTCCGTTGTACTTTTGTGGTCAAATCGTTCGTGCGTGATCGAACACATGAGTAACTTGCGGTTTAATTCCAGTCTATTCACGAAACTCTTACATCACTTAACATTTAGTTATGAGCCAACAAACGGTAAGTCCACAAACAATCCTGATGCAAGCTTCCAGTAATGGAAAAGGCACTACCGGCACCATAGGGCAACCCATTACCTATGAAAAGATCCCGACGCAGATCTTTGCCGATTCCAAAGAAGCGTCCTATGCAGTTGCAAAAGAGATCTCGGACCTGATCCGTCAGAAACAAAAGGAAGGCAAGCCTTGCGTTTTGGGACTTGCGACGGGTTCTTCGCCGAAGACCGTTTACGCGATCCTCGTGCGTATGCACCGTGAAGAAGGTTTGAGCTTTAAGAATGTGATTTCTTTCAACCTGGATGAGTACTACCAAATGGAGCCGGATTCCATTTACAGCTACCACCGGTTCATGAAAGAGCAGCTGTTCGATCATGTCGATATTCCTAAAGAAAACTATTTCATTCCGGACGGAACGGTACCCGCCGCTTTGCTGCGCGATTACTGCACGTCCTACGAGAATAAAATCAATGCGGTAGGCGGGCTGGATTTCCAGCTCCTCGGTATCGGTGGCAACGGTCACATCGGTTTCAACGAACCGGGCTCGCTCATCAACTCGCACACGCGCCTGATCACGCTCGACCACTCGACGCGCGCCGCCGCGAGCATGGAGTTCGGCGGACTGCACAATGTGCCCCGCAAGGCGATCACATTGGGTGTTGCGCCGATCCTGAATGCACGCCGCATTGTCCTGCTCGCCTGGGGTGAACGAAAAGCATCCGTAATCCGCGGCGCCGTGGAAGGTCCCGTAACCGAGCTGAACCCGGCATCTTACCTGCAGGCGCATGCGGACGTTACGTTCGTGGTGGACGAAAGCGCGGCTTCCGAGCTGACGCGCATCAAGACGCCGTGGGCGGTGGATTCGGTAGTTTGGGATAATAAAATGATCAAGAAAGCGGTGACGCACTTGTCGCAAACCTTGAAAAAACCGATCCTGAAACTGACCGACAAGGATTACAACGACAATGGTATGAGCGACCTGCTGGCACAATATGGTGCTTGCTATGAGATCAATATCAATGTTTTCAACCAGTTGCAGCATACCATCACCGGCTGGCCGGGTGGTAAGCCTAACGCGGACGATACGCACCGTCCGGAGCGTGCCCAACCTGCGAAAAAACGCGTGCTGATTTTCAGCCCGCATCCCGACGACGACATTATCTCGATGGGTGGGACATTCCAGCGCCTCGTCGACCAGGGCCACGAGGTACACGTTGCCTACCAGACTTCCGGTAACATCGCCGTAGCCGACGACGAAGCATTGCGTTTCATCGATTTTGTGGTCGACTTCAACAAAGGCTTCGGAATCGACAGCCCGAATGCGAGCAAGCTGTTCCAGGATGCGAAAGACTTTTTGAGGCACACCAAAAACAGCGAAATCGATACACCTGAGGTTCGCAAGGTGAAAGGCCTGATCCGTCGCGGCGAGGCCAAGGCCACCTGCCGTTTTGTGGGCATTCCAACCAGCCAGGCGCATTTCCTGGATATGCCTTTCTATGAAACCGGTACTGTTCAAAAGAAGCCGATCGGCGAAGAAGATATCAAAATCATCGAAAACCTGATCGAGGAAATCAAGCCGCACCAGATTTATGCAGCCGGCGACTTCGCCGACCCGCACGGCACGCACAAAGTGTGCTGGGACGCCATTGAGGCCGCATTGCAGCGTTCGAAACATAAGAATTTCATGAAAGATTGCTGGGTATGGCTATACCGCGGCGCATGGGCGGAATGGGATATTTATGAAATCGAAATGGCGGTGCCAATGAGCCCCGACCAGGTACTGAAAAAACGTCAGGGAATCTTCAAGCACCAGTCGCAGAAAGATGGTGTGGTGTTCCAGGGCGAAGATTCGCGCGAGTTCTGGCAACGTGCCGAAGAGCGCAACCGCGGAACCGCCCGCCTGTACGACTCCCTCGGCCTGGCCGAATACGAAGCGATGGAAGCATTCGTACGCTGGAAGTTCTAAGCAATAACCGTAAATGAAAAGAGCCCGGAAAATTCCGGGCTCTTTTCATTTTATATCTACCTGATACGCCGATCGATATGCCGGTACCGGACTCACAGTTCCATATCCGCCCACATCCTGTGCGCCATTTTTTCTACCATATTCATGACGCCCTGAACGGCGCCGAAAATGATGCAAAGCGGCAGAATGACTGGTAAGAAGATCAGCCATTGCAAGGCCATTGTAAAATTAAATCTCTTGATAATTGGCGTTTTCATAACAGGATCAGGTGCTTATTAATGTGGGTTAGTATCCCAATTTATACAAATAATTAATAGTCAACAAGTTTTTACTCTAATAACGCTTGCCTTTTGTGTAAAATTTGAATTATTAATGTAATTATTTCAATCAGGATTCTTGAAAAAGAAAAACCACCCGATTTGTTACCCGTCGAAATTGGCCAGGCCGTAAAAAAAAATTTTTGTTTATTTGTTATAGTAAAGTTAACTGCCACTTCCGACATGCCTTCATCCGACATCATCCAACTATTACCCGATTCCATAGCCAACCAAATCGCCGCGGGAGAGGTCGTTCAGCGGCCCGCCTCGGTGGTGAAAGAGCTTATGGAGAATGCGATCGATGCGAAGGCGACGAAGGTGCAGGTGATACTGCGAGAGGCGGGCCGAACGCTTATCCAGGTAATCGACAATGGCATCGGCATGTCGGAAACCGACGCGCGCATGTGCTTCGAAAGGCATGCTACTTCCAAGATCAGGCAGTCGGAGGACTTATTCAGGATCAGGACAATGGGCTTTCGCGGCGAGGCGCTGGCATCCATCGCGGCTGTGGCGCAGGTGGAATTGCGTACCCGTCAGGAGTCGGAAGAGCTGGGTACGTTGATACGTATCGACGGCTCGGAGATCAAGGCGCAGGAGCCCGTCGCTTGCCCCAAAGGCACCAGCTTTTCGATACGGAACCTGTTTTTCAATGTACCGGCACGCCGGAACTTTCTCAAATCGAACTCCGTCGAAATGCGTCATGTGCTCGACGAATTTCAACGCATTGCATTGGCGCATCCGGAAGTCGCGTTGACGCTGCACCATAACGATACAGAAGTTTTCAATCTGCAACCGGTGAAACTTGTGAGAAGGATCATCGATATTTACGGTAAAAGCTACCGCGAGCAACTGGCCTATTGCCAGGAAGACACTTCTTACATTAACGTCCGCGGCTACATCGGCAAACCCGAATTTGCCCGCAAGACGCGTGGAGAGCAGTTCTTCTTTGTCAACGACCGTTTCATCAAGCATAATTACATGCATCACGCGGTAATCAGCGCATTCGACGGCACTATTCCGGAGGGTAGTCACCCGTTTTATGTATTGTTTATCGACATCGACCCGTCCCATATCGATATCAACATTCATCCTACCAAAACGGAGATCAAATTCGACGACGAGCGTTCGGTGTATGCGATTATCATGGCGGCAGTGAAGAAGGCCGTGGGGGTGTACAATCTTTCACAATCCATCGATTTTGAAGAGAACATCAATTTTCTCAACCCAACCTCACCCGTCGAACCAAGCCCTAACCTTATTCCGCGCACTGTAATGCCCGACTGGGCCGCACAGCCGCGCAAGAGCGGGAATACGGCTTCCAAATCGAACCTGACCAATTGGAGCAAATTGTTTGAAGGGTTGCAAAACACCGAAGACCGGAACCGCGAACTGGCTGCATTCGAAATAGGTACGACTACCGCTTCGAGACCTGTATACCAGGAGCAGGCCAAAACCGTCGCCAGCAAGGTGAACAGGATGGCATCCGAAGTAGTGGCCGCTCCCGAGGCCGATGCGCTGTTGTTCCAGCTTCATAACCGCTATATTTTGTCGCAGGTGAAGGACGGAATCATGCTCATCGACCAGAAAGCCGCCTACGAACGCATTCTCTACGAAAGATATCGCAAGATGCTCATTAACCGTAACGGTGCATGCCAGCAGCTGCTTTTTCCGAAAACCATCCGGCTCACGCATTCGGATATGCAACTCGTGCATGAGACTAAAAAGGAGATCCGGAGCCTTGGTTTCGAGTTTGACGAGTTCGGGTCGAATGAGCTTATCATACGAGGTATTCCGGCCGATTTGCCGGAGGAAAGCGAGCAGGATTTGTTTGAGGAGCTGATCGAGCAACTTAAACAGAGCTATTCCGACCTTAAACTGAATAAACCAGAAAGTCTCTCCCGATCGTTGGCCAAGCGTTTCTCGGTGCGCTATGCGGTCAAATTGTCACACATGGAAATACACACGTTGATGAACCAGCTGTTCTCGTCCTCGGACC
This sequence comes from Dyadobacter sp. 676, assembly GCF_040448675.1. Lineage (NCBI taxonomy): Bacteria > Pseudomonadati > Bacteroidota > Cytophagia > Cytophagales > Spirosomataceae > Dyadobacter > Dyadobacter sp. 676. Next base: position 3,087,102 of record NZ_CP159289.1, read on the forward strand.
CCAACCGAACACCCGGCGGCGAGCCGATCATCGTCCTGCTGACCATGGAAAAGCTGGCAAATATATTCCGGAACTGAGAAACGAAAACCGGGTATACGCAGTTAATTGGAGATAAATTTTTGAATTTTAATTGAATATGTTAGCCATAACCCCTACTGTAAGGAATTTACTGATCCTGAATATACTTTTCTATTTCATAGATTCTTCTGTTTTCAGTCTGAAAGAACAGTTCGCGCTCATGCCTGTGCTGTCGCCTCAGTTTCATATTTTCCAGCTTGTAAGTTATATGTTCCTGCATGGCGGTATCGGGCATCTTTTCAGCAACATGTTCGGTCTGATCATGTTCGGACCGCTGTTGGAAAGAGTATGGGGCCCGAAACGCTTCCTGATTTTTTACTTCGTCACCGGGATCGGAGCGGGGCTGCTATTCTCCGGAATAGGGCTCTATGAAAATTGGCAGGTAGCGAAGGCTGTTGAGTTATTTACCCAAAACCCTACCCCCGACGGCCTGGCCGATTTTCTGAGCAAGCACGCCGAACCTCTTTACGAACCGAACCTGGAATTTTTAAATTCTTTCGAAGGAAATCCAACCAATTCGGTGTATATTCAACAGAGTATTAAGCTGGTACAGGGTTTTTATGCCTGGTCGATCAGCATCCCTATGGTCGGGGCCTCGGGAGCAATTTTCGGGATTCTGATGGCGTTTGGTCTGCTGTTTCCAAACACGGAGCTGTTTCTCCTGTTCGTACCGTTTCCGATAAAAGCGAAATATTTTGTCGCTTTTTACGGGCTTTTCGAACTGTATTCGGGGATACAAAACGCTCAGTCCGACAATGTTGCCCACTTCGCACACGTTGGAGGAATGCTATTTGCATATATATTGTTGCGTTACTGGGGAACGCAAAAATCAAATTTCTATTAGAAGATGAGCAATATTGTTGACGACGTAAAACGGGAATTCGCGAAATCCGAGAACGCACTTGTAAAGATTATCCTGATAAATACGGCAGTATTCCTGATCCTGCTGCTGATGAAGATTGTGCTTACCCTTTCCCAATCTTCGAATGTGTATGCATTGGTAATCAATATGTTACAGCTTCCTGCAGCCACGGAAGAGTTCATATACAAGCCCTGGACGCTCATCACTTACTTCTTCACGCACGACGATATTTTCCACATCCTGTTCAATATGCTGTTTCTGTACTGGTTCGGGAAACTGGTGGATGAATATCTGGGAGCGAAGAGGGTCGTGGCGCTGTACATGCTTGGCGGGATCGCCGGTGGGCTGATTTATATTGTTTTATACAATTTACTCCCTTACTTTCAGGCACATATAGAGGGCTCCCGAATGCTCGGCGCATCCGCCGCGGCGTTTTCGGTGGCTGTGGGAGCTTCAACTTTGCTGCCTAATTATACGTTTAACCTGATCTTTCTCGGCCCTGTCCGCATCAAATTCATTGCGCTTTTTTACATAATCCTTTCGCTCGCGCAAACCGTCGGACCGAATGCAGGCGGTAACCTGGCGCATTTGGGCGGCGCGTTTACAGGTTATGTTTTCATCAAATTGCTGCAAAACGGGACAGATTTGGGTAAGCCGATCTACGGCATTCTGGCTGTGTGGTCACGTATTTTCCGGAAGCGCCCGTCGATGCAGGTAACTTACCGCGAGCGGCAGGTTTACCGCAGTACAAGCGTGTATTCATCATCTTCGTCGGGCACCATCGAAATGCCCGACCAGATGGAGATCGATTCGATCCTGGATAAAATCTCGAAATCGGGCTATGAAAGTCTGACACGCGAGGAAAAGCAGAAGTTGTTCAAGGCAAGCCAGCAAAAATAATAGTCGCATTTAATACGTATTTGCTTAATTTTGTGACTATTTAATAAAGCGGACAGCTAGTAAATTCGATTCAATAGCCCTACGGTATGCTTATAACGCCAGGAAAATTATTAGCGACAATTAATTCTCCCGAAGATCTCCGAAAACTGGATAGTTCTCAGCTTCCGCAGGTTTGTAACGAGTTAAGGCAATTTATCATAGACAACGTGTCCGTGTACGGCGGTCACTTCGGCGCTAGCCTGGGTGTGGTTGAACTAAGCGTAGCATTACACTACGTTTTTAATACGCCCGACGACCAGCTCGTGTGGGACGTCGGCCACCAGGCTTACGGCCACAAGATCCTCACAGGCCGGCGCGACGAGTTCCATTCCAACCGTGTTTACGGTGGCCTTTCTGGTTTCCCAAAAAGAAAAGAAAGCGTTTACGATGCGTTTGGAGTCGGGCATTCGTCTACTTCCATTTCATCGGCGCTCGGAATGGCGGTAGCGTCCGCACTGGAGAAGAACTTCCAACGCCAGCATATTGCTATTATCGGTGACGGCGCTATGACCGCCGGGCTAGCCTTCGAAGGCATGAACCACGCCGGCGCTACGGATTCGAATTTGCTGATTATCCTCAATGACAACTGCATGGCCATCGACCCGAACGTCGGTGCGCTGAAAGAATACCTGACCGACATTACCACTTCGCAGACTTACAATAAGTTTAAGGACGAAGTGTGGAACCTGCTCGGTAAAATGAGCAATTTCGGCAAGAGCGCGCAGGAAATCGTTTCGAAGGTTGAAACGGCGATGAAAACTGCAATCCTTCGTCAGAGCAACCTGTTCGAATCGCTTGGATTACGTTATTTCGGCCCTATCGACGGCAACGATATCAGCCACCTCACCGAAGTGCTGAAAGACCTTAAAAACATCCCGGGGCCCAAGCTCCTGCATTGCCTTACCATAAAGGGAAAAGGTTACGGTCCGGCGGAGAAGGATCAAACAAAATGGCATGCTCCCGGCGTTTTTGACAAGATAACGGGTGAAATCAAGAAGAAAGTCTACGACACACCCCAGGCACCGAAATATCAGGATGTGTTTGGCCATACCATCGTGGAACTCGCCCGGCAAAATCCAAAAATTGTAGGTATTACACCTGCAATGCCGTCGGGTTCCTCCCTGAACATCATGATGGAAGCAATTCCCGAGAGGGCCTTCGACGTCGGTATTGCGGAACAGCATGCGGTTACTTTCTCTGCAGGTATGGCGACGAGGGGCGAAGTGGTTTTCTGCAATATTTACTCGACATTCATGCAACGCGCTTACGATCAGGTCGTGCACGATGTATGCATTCAGGAGCTACCCGTCATATTCTGTCTCGACAGGGCAGGGTTAGTCGGTGCCGACGGTCCTACGCACCATGGCGTATATGACATCGCTTATATGCGTTGTATTCCAAATATGGTGGTTGCATCGCCAATGAATGAGCAGGAACTCCGGAATATGATGTATACAGCGCAGCTGGACTCTTTTCAGTCGGGCAAGAATGCATTTACCATCCGGTACCCTAGGGGCAACGGCGTAATGCCGGAATGGAGGACTCCGTTCGAAGAAATCCAGATAGGCAAGGGTAGAAAAATCAAAAGCGGCACCGACCTCGCGATTCTCTCACTTGGCCCGCTCGGCAACTTCGCCCTGAAAGCGTGTGAGGAATTGGAAAAACTTAGTGTGAATGCTGCCCTGTTCGACATGCGTTTCGCAAAGCCGTTAGACGAGGCTCTGTTGCACGAAATATTTTCGTCCTATGACAGGGTCATGACACTTGAAGATGGCTGCCTGCAAGGCGGATTTGGCAGTGCCGTGCTTGAATTTATGGTCGATCACGGATATACGAGCCAGGTGAAACGCCTGGGTATCCCGGACACCATCGTGGAGCACGGAGAGCCTGCAGAATTGTACCATGAGTGTGGCATCGATACCGCCGGCATTGTTGCTGCTTCAATTGAATTCATGCAACGTCAATCAAGGATCGCGTCAGTCTTGCATTAGTAAGTTTTTTATATTTAATGGAAAGCCGGTCAGCATTGATCGGCTTTTTTTGCTTTCCCGGTGTTTCCGGATAGTCGATAAATCCAGTTTAATCCCTTTACTTCAGGTCGAAGTACGGGAGTTCCGACTCCTGCACAGAAAACCTCTCAGATGCTTAAAACAAGCCAATGCGGAAATGATCCCCTACACCGGCGTAATACGTGGCAGATGGTTTCCTAATAGCTGGCAAATGGCAGGCAATTTAAAGTAATCGGGTTTAAAAAGAGCTGAAAAACAAAAGACAGTTCTTTTTCGAGCCGTATCCCATCGAGGTGGGTGAGTCTGAGGTAATCAAATGCATACAATGCAAAAAGCCTCACTTCTGTGAGGCTTTTGTAAATAATTGTGGCGACTACCTACTTTACCAGGTTTGAACCAAGTATCATCGGCGGTACGGGGCTTAACTTCTCTGTTCGGGATGGGAAGAGGTGAACACCCGGCCAATAGTCACCAACAAGCTCTTTGAGTATTTCAATGATTGAATGATCGAATTTTGAATGATTGAATAAAAGATATTCACTGATTCAGACATTCAACATTGAATTTCATGTCATATTGGAAGTAGAAGAGATGAAGATAAAGATTAAATGTGCAAGCTGTTGGGTAATTAGTACTGCTCAGCTGAGTGTATTTCGACACGTATACCTGCAGCCTATCAACGTCGTAGTCTACAACGACCCTTATGTGGAAGATTCATCTTCGGGCTAGTTTCGCACTTAGATGCTTTCAGCGCTTATCTATTCCCCACATAGCTACCCGGCCATGCTACTGGCGTAACAACCGGCTCACCAGCGGTGGGTCCAACCCGGTCCTCTCGTACTAAGGTCAGCCCCCGTCAATCTTCCTACGCCCACCACAGATAGGGACCGAACTGTCTCACGACGTTCTGAACCCAGCTCGCGTGCCACTTTAATCGGCGAACAGCCGAACCCTTGGGACCTTCTCCAGCCCCAGGATGTGACGAGCCGACATCGAGGTGCCAAACCTCCCCGTCGATGTGAGCTCTTGGGGGAGATCAGCCTGTTATCCCCGGCGTACCTTTTATCCTTTGAGCGATGGCCCTTCCATACAGAACCACCGGATCACTATACCCTGGTTTCCCACCTGCTCGACCCGTCGGTCTCGCAGTCAAGCCGGCTTGTACTATTGCACTCCACGCACGGTTACCAAGCGTGCTGAGCCGACCTTTGGAAGCCTCCGTTACACTTTTGGAGGCGACCACCCCAGTCAAACTACCCACCATGCACGGTCCTGCTCATTGAGCAGTTAGATCCCAGGCCAGCGAAGGGTGGTATTTCAACGTTGGCTCCTGAACGCCTGGCGACGCCCACTCACAGCCTCCCACCTATCCTACACATCCCTGACCCGAAAACAATGCAAAGCTATAGTAAAGGTGCACGGGGTCTTTCCGTCCCGTGGCGGGTAAGCGGCATCTTCACCGCTACTACAATTTCACCGAGCTCACGGCCGAGACAGTGCCCAGATCGTTA